>JANQQD010000194.1 GCA_028285185.1 Anaerolineae bacterium
CGCCCGTCGGCAACAACGTCGCCGCTTCATTGTGCACTGCACATAGGGTGCTGCAACGCGAATTTCGAGGCCCGTCGCCAGTAAGAGAAATGGCGGTGCCGAAGCGGCTGTGGCGACCCGCATGTTGGCATCCTCGCAGTTTTGTCGCGGGTGACGGCGGCACCATGCCGCTTCAGCGGATTGACGTTGCCCCTGGCACCGATCGGCCGCCGGTGCTTCCATGGCGGCCATGTGGGACCCGAACCCCGTTATCGACTGGCTGGTCGCCGAAGGGCGGATGATCCGCGCGCCGGCGGATCTGACGCAGGGCCTGTGCGAACGGCTGATCGCCGAAGGCGCGCCGCTGTGGCGGCTGCGCTTTGCGCCGCAGCTGGCCAATCCGCTGCTGCGGGCCTGGGGCATGGTCTGGCGGCGCGACGGCGGCCCGGCGACGGAGTACATGGTCGAACACGCCATGCTGCACAGCGCGGCCTTCGTCGGCAGCCCCTTCCAGTACACGATCGAGCATCGGCGGCCGTTCCGGCGGCGGCTGGTCGATCTGGACCCGGAGCGCGACCATGCCGCTCTGCATGACGTCGCGGCAGATGGCGGCACGGACTTCCTGGCGCTGCCGATGCTGTTCCACAGCGGCAGGCCGCAGCCCATCAGCTTCGCCACGGACCGGCCGTCGGGCTTCGTCGATCACGACATCGCCGGCTTCCAGCGTGTCACGGACCATCTGGCGCCGGTGATCGAGGTGCTGTCTGCCGTCCGGTCCAAGGCCTCGCTACTCAGGACCTATCTGGGCACCGGGCCGGCGGAGGCGGTGATGGCCGGCGCGGTGAAGCGCGGCGATGTCCGCACGCTGGAGGCGGTGGTGCTGGTCACGGACCTGCGCGGTTTCACGGCCAAGTCGCTGGCCTGGCCGGCCGAGCGGTTGCTGCGCGCGCTGTCGGCCTATTTCGAGGCGGTCTGCGACGCCGTGGCGGCCCATGGCGGCGACGTCCTAAAGTTTATCGGCGACGGTGTACTGGCGATCTTTCCTGTGGAGGACGGCGCCGATCCGCAAGGCCCGTCGCGGGCCGCCCTGGCCGCAGCGCGGCAGGCACGTGCCGCGGTGGAACAGCGCAACCGCAGTCAAGAGGCCGTGGGGCTGGACCGGCTGGACTTCGTCGCAGCCCTGCATCGCGGGGCGCTGACCTACGGCAATGTCGGCGGCAGCGACCGGCTGGACTTCACCGTGATGGGCTCCGCCGTGAATGTCGCCAGCCGACTGGAGGCGCTGTCGAAGCGCCTCGGGGTCTTCGGCCTGGCCAGCGCCGACGTGGCCGCCGCGGCGGACCCGCCGCTGACACCCTGCGGCGCGCACGAACTGCCCGGGCTGCCGGACCCGGTTGCGGTGTTCGAGATCCCGGTGTGAGGTCGGGCGGCCGTCTACTCCGGCGGCGCTATCCGCAGGTAGTGCATCAGATCCAGAACCGGGGCGGCGTGGCCGAGCTGGGTCAGCAGGCCATGGGCCTGGCCGCGGTGGTGGGTCTGATGGTTGAAGACGTGGCTCAGGATCTGGCCCACCGGCTGTTGGTGCCGCTCTCCGTCCATGCTGGCATAGGCCACGGTCCGCGCGAACGCGGTGTCGTCCAGGCCGTCGACATAGGCGACGATGCGCTTGTCTTCCCCGTCACGGGCCGCCCGCAAGGCGCTGAAGTCGTCATAGAGGATTTCGTCCAGGCTGGCCGGTGACGGACCCTCGCCGGTCAGGCGCCGGAGCCACGCACGGTCGCCCACCAGGATATGGTTCAGCGTGCCGTGCAAAGAGTCGAAGAAGGCCCCGAGATCTCGCCGGTAGTCATGGTCTGAGACGCGCGCGACGATCGCATAGAGGCGCTGGTTGGCCCACCGGTTATAGGCGGCAAAGGTCTGGAAGTGCTGTTTCACGGGAGGTTGGGCTCCGGAACGTGGGACGCAGCATAGCCCCACGTTCAGACTGTGCCCGACTGCGCATCCTCAGGCAAACGCCGCGTCGAAGGTTGCGCGCTGTCGGTGATCGTGGAGGGGCGCTGTGCGGCCGCTTACTCCGGCATCACCACGGTCTCGTCCAGCAGGCCGTTGGTGTACGCGTCCTCCACCGCGAAGGCGTCGAACTCGAACGACGCGGCGACGAAGT
>JANQQD010000207.1 GCA_028285185.1 Anaerolineae bacterium
CCATCGGCCGAAGACAAGGGAGCATGGGCAATGCGCTATCTGCACACCATGGTGAGGGTGAGCAGCATCGAGGACTCGCTCGATTTCTACTGCAACAAGCTGGGCATGACCGAGGTCCGGCGCGTCGAGAACGACAAGGGCCGGTTCACGCTGGTGTTCCTGGCGGCCCCGGAAGACGAGGGCACGGGCCGCGAGAAGGCCGCACCGCTGTTGGAACTGACCTACAACTGGGACCCGGAGGAGTATACCGGCGGCCGCAATTTCGGCCATCTCGCCTTCCAGGTGGAAGACATCTATGCCGCCTGCCAGCATCTGCAGGACAATGGCGTGACCATCAATCGCCCGCCGCGCGACGGCCGCATGGCGTTCGTGCGCTCACCCGACGGCATCTCGATCGAGCTGCTGCAGCGGGGCGAGGCGCAGGCGCCGGCGGAACCCTGGGCCAGCATGGGCAATACCGGCAGCTGGTGAGCCGATCGGGCGCCCGCCTGCACCCTCTACCCGGCGGGCGCCGATCTGCTATATGGGCCGCAAACGGCACGCGGCCCGGCGCGAGTGGGGCCGAACGTGCAGCCTGCGAGGAGCCGCCGCCATGACCGACCGCCTGAGCCCCACCCTCGATCCGTTTCAGCTTGCCGAAGAGCTTTCCGGCAAGCATTTGATCGGCGGGAATCTAGTGCTGTCCGCCTCGGGCAGAACCTTCGATGTAACCAACCCGGCCACGGGCAAGGTGATCGGCCAGGCAGCCTATGGCGAGGCGGCGGACGTGGATGCCGCCGTGGCTGCCGCGAAGGCGGCGCAGGCCGAATGGGCCGGCTTGAGCGCCCGCCAGCGCGGCAAGCTGGTGGCCGAATGTGCCACGCTGCTGACCCAGCACGCCGAAGAACTGGGCCGCCTGGTGGCGCTGGAGACGGGCAAGGCGCTGCGCACCGAAAGCCGGGTCGAAGCCGGCGTGCTGGCCGACGCCTTCGTCTTCTATGGCGGTCTGGGGTCCGAACTGAAGGGCGAGAGCGTGCCCCACAGCCCGGACATGATGACGGTGACGCTGCGCGAACCGATCGGCGTGGTCGGCGCCATCATCCCGTGGAACGTGCCGATGATGCTGATGGCGCTGAAGATCGCGCCGGCTCTGGTGGCGGGCAACGCGGTGGTGGTCAAGACGGCGGAAGAGGCGCCTTTTGCCTGTCTGCGCACCTGCCAGATCATGAACCAGGTGCTGCCGCCCGGCGTGTTCAACATCCTCTCGGGCTACGGGCCAGAATGCGGCGCGCCGCTGGTGGCCCATCCGGATGTCGGCAAGATCACCTTCACCGGCTCTGTGGAAACGGGGCGCATCATCTATCAGACCGCCGCACACAAGCTGATCCCCGTGACCCTCGAGCTTGGCGGCAAGAGCCCGATGATCGTGATGGGCGACGCCGACCTGGACCGTGCCGTGGCCGGTGCTGTCGCCGGCATGCGCTTCACCCGCCAGGGCCAGAGCTGCACGGCCGCCAGCCGCATGTACGTGCATGAAGACGTGCACGACGCCTTCGTCGAACGGCTGAAGGCCAAGGTCGACGCGATGACGATCGGCGACCCGCTGGACGAGGCGACGGATATCGGTGCCATCATCTCGCCGCAGCAGTTCGAGCGCGTGCAGGGCTACCTGCGCATCGGGCAAGAGACGCCGGGCATGAAGATGCTGCGTTGTGCCTCCATGCCCGCAGGGACCGAGCTGGCGGACGGCCTGTTCGTGCAGCCGGTGATCTGCACCGATGTACCGGCTGACAGCCCGCTGGGCCGCGAAGAGATCTTCGGCCCCGTCACCTGCGTCTTCAAGTTCCGGGAGTTCGAGGACGCGATGGCGGCCGCCAATGACAGCGAATACGGCCTGGCTGCCTCGATCTGGACGCGCGACCTGTCGACGGCGATGCAGGCCGGCAAACGGCTTGAGGCCGGCTTTGTGCAGGTGAATCAGAACATCGTGGTGCTGCCCGGCCTTTCCTACGGCGGCACCAAGCATTCGGGTATCGGCCGCGAGGCGTCCCTGGAAGCCATGCTGGACCACTTCACCCACAAGAAGACGCTGATCATCAACATGACGTGAAGGTGAGGGGCGGCGCCAACGCGCGAATTGCGCCGGATCGTGTTTTCCTGGCCGTCTGCAGACCGTCGGCCTGCTCGCCCCCGCTGACATCGCCGACCATCATTCCGGCGATATTCGCTGCTACGGACGAATCCTCGTCCCACCGACGGCGCGTCCGATCGGCATCGGAGCGCTGTCAAGCTTGGGGTGGCGGCGGTGGCGTCCTGCCGTCGTCGATCGCAGACCGGAACAAGACGAAGGGAGGCTCCGATGGCATCCAAGTTCGCATCCGTTGGCATGGCTGTCCTGATTGCCTTCAGCATGGTTTCGCCGTCGAGGGCACAAGAGCTGAGCGAGCATTTCGAGAGGGCGCGAACGGCGTGCGCGGAACAGATCGAGAGCGCATTCAAAGCCCTTCAGACCGTTTGCACGGCTGCGGCGGTGATCGATCTGGCGACGACGCCGGACAGCCCGTCTTGCGGCTTGGCGCGCAGCGTCATTGTCGAATACGTGACGGCCTGCATGGAGCACGCCGCCGCCCTGTTGCGGGAAGGGGAGCCAGTGGAGCTGCCGCCGTTCCCTGATCTCGGCCCGGGCATCATCGCGGCGGATGGGGAGATCGGGCGGCAGCCCGCACCCCAGTGGTGGCCATGGCCTTTTGTCCTGGACTTCGGCCAGCTTCCGGTGGTGGCCGCGGAGATGAAGCACGAGGCGTTGCTCGGCTCGCTCCCAGCCGCAATGATCGGCGCGTCGGTTGGCGGCCGCGATGCGCCATTGGACGAGGAGATCGGCTCGCCACTGGAGTCTGAGCCCGACGTAACGACCGCACCCGCCGGCGGTGCCGTTGGCGATGTGGCGCAGCCAGGGGGCGGAGAGCAGGTCGGGACGTCGGTAGGACCCGAGCCGGACGTGGAGGTGGGGCCGCCCGGCAGTCCCATCAGTGGCGAGGCGGTGCCTCAGTCCGAAACGGACGGCGATGCCGACTAGGGTCCGTGTCGCCTTCCGGCGGTGCGGTCCCGGCGGCGCTGCGGCGGCGACCCGAGATCCATGATCCCGGACACGACGAAGATCTTTGTCGATGCCTGCCATCGGCTTGCCGCGATGGCCGACGATCCACCCTACCGCTTTGCGCACACATCGCGTCGTGATGCCGAGGTCCATCGGCGCCTAAAGAAGACCTTCGCGGGCTGTCCCGCCGCTGAGGTGGCAGCGGCGGAGCGTGATCTCGGCGTGTCCTTCCCGGCCATGTTCCGCGCCTATCTGGCAGTGCTCGGCGTGGCACGGGGGGATCTCTTCTCCGGCAGCGACGTCGCTGGTCCCAGTCAGTTTTCGGGCTTCAAGACCGAGGCGGACGACATGCTACGCGCTTCGGATGTTGATAGAGGCCTGCCGGACCGGGCGGTGGTGTTCCTCATCCATCAAGGATACAGCTTCGACTTCATTGTCGCTGACGGTGGTTTCGATTCACCGGTCTTTCGCCATGTCGAGGGGGAGCGGGACTGGAAGCAATGCGCTGAAGGATTCGCAGCGTATGTGGAGGCGGAGATCGGGCTGGCGGAGGACGTGCACCGTACCTTCCATGCACAGGGCGGATACTACATCACCATTTCCGGCGGACGGGTGTCCAAGACCTATCCGGCTATGGCCGCGGGCGACCGGCCCCTGGACCATCCCGACAGCTTCACGGATTGACCACCGCTTCGCCGCCACCGGCCGGAATGGCCGACGGTTTGTGGACAGTGCCATCCTCACGAGAATCGGCGCGGTGGTGCGAGGGGTGGATTGGAGGGGAGTGGCTCGGGCCAGCCGGCGATCTGTCCTCACCGGTGCAGAGCTGGGTGTTGGTCCACGACGATGAGCGGCAGATTCACATTCCAGTGACGTGCGCGACGGCTCACGTCGCCACGAGCTCCGACGACGGCGGCCTGGATGGCCCGGGCCGCCTTGCCGTTCATCCTGAGTGCCCGGTGTGCCTAGGATGGTCGTGCACGGTAATGCACATGTAGTCCAAACGGTCATCATCGCCGTACCGTAGCACCAGATGGGCAGTATAGTTATGAATGCTGCATTCGTGTATGTTGGAAATCCGGTCAATCTGGCATGACACATACTAGAGCATATCACCAAGGAATCGATAGGTGTCGGTGAAAGTAAGAACTTCCTGCACTGGTATGTCTTCCAGGGCGAATATTCGAACACGACCGTCATCCCGGAATCGAATCTGAGGATCGAACAAGCCAACTGAATCGCAGCCGCTTGCTGAGTACTCATAGATCAACCGCGTATCCGGATCTCGACCCATTCTACCGTAGGATATTGGTTCGTCTGCATTGCCCGGCCGTAACATGTAGACGAACTCGCCAGGTCGCGGACCGTCGTCGAAGCGCTGCGGATCGACGATTTTACCGGGTTCGGCGGGCTGTCGGGGCCGCGGGCGTTTCCGGAGTCGTGCGACAACCCGAAACGATCATGCGCTCATGAGGATTGCGACGAGCAGTCACATTCGGCAGCACTCCGGCAGATTGCCGTGGCGGCACCGGGGCCGATGCCCCGGATGCCAGTGTCACATGCCCCGGTTTTGGGGCCAATCGGGGTAAGACGAAGTGCCACTAAGGCAGCAAAGGTGAGAAGGGCGCCGTCTTTCGCCTGCAAGACGGGCTCCTTCGACCCGATAGAAAAGTCATGAACTACTGCCAATCGAATTGGGGAGCAGTCAAATCGTTTAGTATCATGAGTATCTTGCTTGCTCACTGGAATGAGTCCAGAATGCCCAAAATATTAAAACAGATGGACTGCACTCAATAAAAGCAGATCATTTTGATCTAGGCACGGTACCGACGCGTTGCACCTCCGCTAGGCTCTCCAACCCGAAGATGTTGTCTGACGTTACTCACACTTCAGCCGTTCAGGAGAGCAAGATGGGCTGTGGGACTTCCGGCCGGGGTTGGGCCGTTGGGTTGCTTGTGCTGATGGCCGCCTGTGTCACCGATGACGCTGGACCATCCTCTTCGGCTCCGCAGCCTTTGTACGGGATGACCGGGCCCGACGAAGTTCCGTTGGACTCATTGCCGATCACGGTGACGACGTCGATTTTCGCTGACACACCCACTGCCATATCGACAACGTCTCCAGACGGCGCTCCCGGGTACGTCGTCTACTTTCCCTTCGATGAGCGCGACCGCAACCTCACAATCGTCTATGCATCCACAAGTGGAATCGCGGCTTCTCATGTGGAGAAGATGTTCCAGATGGGAGTTTTCAATCAGCGGCTGACGAACCGGGCGACATCAGAGAATGCGGATGTGCAGGTCGTGTCCAGCTTTTCCGAATACATGTGGGACGGCGCGCTCAGGGGGTTTGTGACAACGGAACTGACCGACAGAGATCAGATGGTTCCACCAATCAACCTGACAGGTGTCCGACGAATGCGCCAGCGCGGTCCTGAGCGAAAGCAGTGCGTGAACTTCGCTTGGATTCCGCCGGACTTTTCGTACACCTACCAGGGACTGCTGTGCGAGGTGATGGGGCCGGAGACGGAGCCCTTTACGTCGGAAGTCGCCTTATCCCTGCTCAGGCAGATCGATATCCGTCACAACTGATTGCCTGCCGCCGCGCCAAGGTCGGGCGGCTGCGGGGTCATGGTCGCGTCGTTGCCGGGAATGAAGGTCCGGGCCAGGTCATCGCGAAACGTCGATGCCAGCCTGATCTATGGCCGGGGATCGGCAGCTTCGCGTTCCAGCAACGCGGCAGGCCATGACTGTCGGCGACAGAGCAGCGGCCGGTTGCTCAGGCCGCTGAGATGAACCGCATAGCATGGCGCTCGACGATTTCCAACATTCGCACATAGTCGGCCTCGGCCGTGAACAACAGCGAGACAGCCGCGCTGAACTGGATGGCGACCATCTGCAACAGGTTTTCCTTGAAAGAGGCGTAGTGCTCGAGCAAGTCGCGCATTTCGGCGAAATCGGCCAGCATCGCCGGCTGATCGGCGAACATCTCTTCGCCTTCGGCGATCAGGTTGCGGACAGCGGCGATGTCTGCGGCGAGCGCTTCGGACGATGCGTCCCGACGCTCCTGCGGCGCGCTTGACCGTTCCAGCGTCAGGCGTTCGTAGAGATGAAGATGTGCGGCGGTCAGGCGCTGCTTGAAACGGGCGACCCAGCCTAGCTCGTCCATCGTCTCGTCCGTCAGCGCCTCGACATCGGCGCGAACCTGCAGCATCGTCCAGCCGGAGATGCCGATGGTGCTGGTCAGGATGACCAATCCCAGACCGATGATCAGTCCGATCTTCCAGAGAACCGGTAGGTTGTTGAGCACCCTGATCATGTCAGGCCGCCTCCATGAGATGGGAAATCGCGTCGTGGCACGCCGACCATCGCGGTAGGTGGACAGAGGTTTGATGGGTTTGCGCGCGGCGGACAGTTTGGGCAGGGCCGTTGGCGACTCTCGGCGCGACTTGCGCGACCCACGACCCTTTCGAGAGGGAGCTGTGCCGTGTCCGGATTAAAAAGGGGTAAAACACAAAATAACTAAGAGTGCAGACGCGTAACAATCGCATATATAGATAAAAGTCTGGCAAGCTGAGTGATTCTATAGATGGCTATCGAGCTGACGGATTATTATCCGTGGTGCTCTCCAGAGATGCCGATCTTCTCAGGCTCGCAGACGTCGACATCTGATCTGCCGAGGCCGGCGGCAGGCGAACCTTGGCGAGCTCAGTAAGGTGGCCTTCACCAGGGCGGATCGCTGCTCCGGGCTGCGCCCATCCCGGCCGTCCGTTAGGGGACGGCCGGTCGGGCGGCATCTTATCAGGCCCGGCTGCGCACCTGATCGAGGAACTCCGCAACCCGGGAGGAGAGGGTCTCCGTCTGCTGCGCTACCCCTTCGGCCACAACCAGCACCGAGCCGGCGCTGGTGCCGACCTGGGCGGATGCCTCGGTGACGCCGGCCATGGAGGAGGAGACCTCCTGCGTGCCGGCAGAGGCCTGCTGCGTGTTGCGGCTGATCTCCGCAGCCGCAGCGTTCTGCTGTTCGATCGCCGCGGCGACGGAGGCGGAGATTTCCCGGATCTTGTCGATCCTCGTGTTGATCTCGGCGATTGAGGCGACGGCCGTCCCGGTCTGGTCTTGCACGTTCTTGATCTGGGTGCCGATCTCCTCCGTCGCCTTGGCGGTCTGGGTCGCCAGGCTCTTCACCTCCGAGGCTACGACCGCGAAGCCCTTGCCGGCGTCGCCGGCCCGGGCGGCCTCGATCGTCGCATTCAGCGCCAGCAGATTGGTCTGTTCGGCAATGGAGTTGATCAGGCTGACCACATCGCCGATCGCCTCCACCTTCTCCGCCAGGCCATTGATCTCGGTATTGCTGGCACCGGCAGAAGTGACCGCGTCATCGGCAGCGCTTGTCTGGACGGCCATCTGCCGACTGATCTCGGTGATGGAACTTCCCAGCTCGTCCGCCGCAGCGGCTACGGTCTGCACATTGGCCGATGCCTGGTCGGCGGCAGAGGCAACCATGGCGGCCTGGGTGCGCGTGTCGTCGGCGATCCCCGACATCGACTGGGCGGTTGAGCGCATCTCGCCGGTCGACTGGGAAACGGACCGCACGACCTCTGCAACGCTCGCTTCAAAGGCATCGGCCATGCCCCGCATCGCGTCCTGCTTTTCCGCCTCGGCCCGCCGTTCGGTTGCCGCCTGTTCTTCCGTCATCCGGGCCATGCGGATGGCGTTGTCTTTGAAGACCTGAACCGACTTGGCGAGGGCGCCGATCTCATCACTGCGGTCGGCACCGATGATCGCCTGGTCATGGTCGCCCATGGCGATGCGCTCGGTGACCCGTGTCAGTGCAACCACGGGCCGCGCGATGGACCGGCCGATCAGCCAGAGCACCACCACCGTAGCCGCCAGGATCACCAGACCGGCAATGACCATTTCCCATTGCAGGGCGTTCGATGCTGCGAAGATCTCGCCCGTCGGCGCACCGACGAAGGCGACCCATGTGGCATCGGCCCGCTCGAAGTGCACGGGCACGGCAGCGAAGGTGAACTCCCGTCCGTCGATCGTGGTCGTGTCGATGGTAATCCGGCCTTCCAGCGCCGCCCCATGGGCGATGGCGATCCGGTCGTCCGCGACGTGTTCGTTCAGCAATGCGCCATCGGGGTGGGACACCCAGCTGCCGGTCCCGCTCAACAGGCCGCCGAAGCCCGTTTCGAAAACGCTGACCTCTGCGATCAGCGTCTGCAGATGGTCCAGCGCGAGGTCGACCGTCGCCACGCCGATGGCCGTGCC
>JANQQD010000226.1 GCA_028285185.1 Anaerolineae bacterium
ATCAACTGGCCGATCTTGCGGTCGAACACGAGGGACGCCTGGGGATATGGAGTCAGCAGACCTTCTTTGCCATGGACCAGAGCCCGACGGAGCCGACCCTGCCCTAGGCGGCGGCGCAATGTCCTCCAAACCGCCGATCGATCGCGGCGAACTGACCCGGCGCCTCGAACGCTACGCCTATGATGCGCGCGAACGCGGCGACCAGGACCTGAACCGGGACATGGCGCCGTACCGGCCGTTCCGATCGGCGGCCGTCCTGGTGCCTTTCGTCGACCGGCCGGAAGGGCTGACCATCCTGTTCACCCAGCGCACGGCCCACTTGGCGAGCCACGCCGGGCAAATCAGCTTCCCGGGCGGTGGCCGCGAACCGCAGGACGCCGACGGGATCGAGACGGCACTGCGCGAAACGCATGAAGAGATCGGCATCACGCCCGACCGCGTGACCGTCATCGGTCGCCTGGATACCTATATCACGCGGACAGGCTTCATCGTCGAACCCTATGCCGGGCTCTTGCGGCCGCCGCTGGGCCTGACCCCCGATCCGAAGGAAGTGGCCGAGGTCTTCGAGGTGCCGCTGACCTTCATTCTGGACGACGCCAATCCCGTGATCGACTCCGTCAAGGTTGCCGGGGCACAGCGCCAGTTCTACGCTTTCCCCTATTATGATCGATACATCTGGGGGGCGACGGCCGGCATGCTCGTCAACCTTCGGGAGGTGCTGCTGACCCCATGCTGAAACCGCTGCTCATCGTCCTTCTGGTTGCGCTGCCAACGCTCGCCTACCTGGCCTATGTCTGGCTTCAGACCCGGCGCGATGACGTCGGATTTGCTGGGCAGCTGGCGCGGGCACCTTGGCACTGGCTGTCGCTGGGCGGTGTGGGTCTTGCGGCGGCATCCCTTGGCGCATGGGCGTTGATGGGTGATCCGGCCGGCGGAACCTACCAGCCGCCGCGCATTGAGAACGGTGAGATCGTTCCCGGGACACACACGCCCTCCGCCGACTGACGAGGCGACGGTATGTCGGCGACGGATGGGCGGACCAGCCTGCCCCCGGCCCCCTGGCGCCGGTCCATGGAGCTCGGCAAGGTTCTAGCCGCCTTCGCCGACGCTGGCGCCGATATCCGGTTTGTCGGTGGCTGCGTACGGGACACACTGATCGGGCGGCCGACCAAGGACGTGGACTTGGCGACACCGCTGGAGCCCGATACCGTCGTCGCGCTTCTGACCGGCGCCGGCATCAAGGTCGTCCCCACCGGCATTGCACATGGGACCGTCACAGCCGTCGTCGACAAACGGCCGTTTGAGATCACCACGCTCAGGGTCGATGTGGAGACTGACGGCCGACACGCCGTGGTGGCCTTCACTGAGGATTGGCGCGCCGATGCCGCCCGCCGCGACTTCACGATGAACGCCCTTTCGGCCACGCCGGATGGGTCCGTATACGACTATTTCGGCGGCGTCACCGACCTGCAGGCAGGGCGGGTGCGGTTTGTCGGTTCCGCGCACGAGCGGATCGCGGAAGACCGGCTGCGGATTCTGCGCTTCTTCCGCTTCCACGCCCATTACGGCCGGCCGCCGCCGGATGCGGAAGCGATGTCCGCCTGCCGGGTCGAGGCCGAACACCTCGGCCGACTTTCCGCGGAGCGGGTGCGCGACGAGACGCTGAAGCTCCTGACCGCGCCCGATCCCGTGCCGGCCTGGCAGCTGATGGCCGACGCCGGCGTTGCAAGCCGCATTCTGGGCGAGGATGGGCGGACGGACCGTCTGGCGCGCCTGGTCGCCTTGGAAGACGTTCCCGACCCGATCCGGCGGCTGGCGGCCCTGGCGCGCGATCCCGATGCGCTGCCGGCCCTCGCGGCCCGGCTGAAGCTCTCCAATGCCGATCGCGCTCGATTGCTCTCAATCGCCGACATTGCCCGCCCGGCCTCGCTGCCCGCCGATCTACCGGAGGCCCGCCGTCTTGTCTACGCGACCGGCCGCGGAGAGGTTGGCTTGGCAGAAGTCCGCGACCGGCTGCTGTTGGCAGCAGCAGACGGCCAGGGAGCGGGCGACCCTCTTTCGCTGCGACGGGGCCTGGAGGGATGGCCGGTTCCGCGCCTGCCGATTTCCGGCGGCGATGCCGTAGCCTTAGGCGTGCCGCCGGGCCCGGAGGTCGGTGACCTTCTTGTGCAGGTGGAAACATGGTGGGCCGACGGCAGCTTCGTCGCCGGGCGCGAAGCCTGCCTGGCGGAGCTGCAACGCCGGATCGCCGAGGCCGGTCTCGGCGATCCATAGCCGCTGGTGCCGGGGTGCTATGATCCGGTCTTCACCAGACGTCCGCGTACCACGCGAACGATCTCGCCGTCGCGGATGCGCTGGAACACCGATTCCATCCCGAGATCGGTCAGCGTGCGATCATAGTTGGTCAGTTCGTACCCGCCTTCGTCGTTGAGCACGAGCTGATAGAGGCTGAGCGTATTGCCGTGGATCCGCGCCCAGCTCATGGTTCCGCCCTGCAGCGGATCACCGGATTCGGGCGCACGGTAGAGGCCGGGCCGCCCTGCGGGCTGGAGTACCAGTGAGGCGGACCGGCGCCGCACATCGGGATTGGCGGGATCGCCGCCGCTGCGGATCAGCGTCGTCCAATCGATGCGAAAGCCGTCCCCCTCGGGCCGGATGACGATGTCCAGATCACGCGCCGTCACGGCGAAGAACAGGCTGTCGTCATCCTCGGCGATGCCGGTGCCGCTCCAAGTGCCGACGAACGCCTCGAGCGGCAGGCGGTCCTGGGCCGCCGCCGGACCTGCGGCAAGAAGAAGCGCCAGGATGGCAAGGCGGATCGATCGCATCATGGAACCGGTCTCCTGTTGGTGCGGGCGAACGTCGCAGCGGCGATGCGACGTCAATATGGCGCGATTAGGGCCAGCTGACCATGGGCGGCAAAGACATCAGGATCGCTTCGACGTTGCCGCCGGTCTTCAGGCCGAAGGTTGTACCCCGATCGTATAGCAGGTTGAACTCCACATAGCGTCCCCTGCGCTGCAGCTGGAACGACCGGTCGGCTTCCGTCCAGGGCCGATCCCGGTGGCGTGCCAAGATGGGCAGATAGGCGTCCAGAAACCCCGCACCGACGTCGCGCACGAAGGCGAAGTCCGCCTCCCAGTCACCCGTATCCAGGCCGTCGAAGAAGATGCCGCCGATCCCACGCGGCTCGTCGCGGTGCTTCAGGAAGAAGTAGTCGTCGCACCACGCCTTGAACCGCGGATGGTAGCCGGGGTCGTGGCGGTCACAGACCGACTTCAGCACCTCATGGAAATGGTCAGTGTCGTCTGTGTCGGGCCGCATCGGCGTCAGGTCGCTGCCGCCGCCGAACCAGCCCTTTTGCGTCACGATCATGCGTGTGTTCATATGGACGGCGGGCACGTGCGGGCTCTGCATATGGGCCACCAAGCTGATGCCGCTGGCCCAGAAGGCGCCCGATCCCTCGGTTCCGGGGATCTGCCCGCGAAACTCTTCAGCAAATGTGCCATGCACCGTCGACACATTGACGCCGACCTTCTCGAAAACCCGACCCCGCATCAGCGACATGACACCGCCGCCACCGCCCGGTCGCTGCCATGGGCTGCGCTGGAACGATCCGGCCAGCCGATCCGACAGCGGCCCGGTATGGTCCGCCTCTACCGCTTCGAACGCCGCACAGATGCGATCTCTGAGGGTGGTGAACCAGTCTACAGCGCGCTGTTTCTGCTGGTCATCGGGCATTGTCGGCATGTCCGATCACTCCGTTCCTGGCGGGAGCCCACCCGTCTGGCGCAAAGCTTCGCCTAGCACAATGGCAGAAGCGACGACGACGTTCAGCGAGCGGGCGCCGGGACGCATGGGTACGCGTATGCGCGCATGGGCCGCAGCATGCACGGCCTGCGGCACGCCGCCGCTCTCCCGGCCGACGATCAGACGGTCGCCCCGCGCGAAGGGGAAGTCGGCATAGCTTTGATGGGCGCCGGTTGTCAGCAGCACCATACGTGCATCTCCGATCGTGCCCAGAAAGGCGTCCCAACTCGCGTGGCGAGCCCAGTCAAGGCCCTCGGCATAATCCATCACCACGCGGCGCAGTCGGCGGTCGTCCAGGAGAAAGCCGCACGGCTCGACAATGTCCAAGGCCACGCCGAGGCATGCGGCAAGGCGCATGGCTGCGCCGGCATTCTGCGGAATGTCGGGTTCGAAGAGGACGAGGTGCATGGCCGACTGCGATCTTTGAGACCTTTTGTCGCCGGAAACTGCGGATTTGCTATATCCGCATTGATATTGTGCAATTGCAAGATCGCCGGGCGGGCGCTATACGCTGGGGTGGGGAACGTCGAAGGCAAGCCTTAGCGTCTCAATCGGTTAGCAGCAGGATTGCGCGTCCCATTGCCGCGCATGGCTTCACCGGCGTCGTTCCGGGCGCATACTTTCGGCCCAAGTACGAAGAAAAACGGAACGTACACGATGGCGGACATCACCCACCCAGACGGGCAAGACGGCGAAGGAAACGGCGCGACGCGGCGTGATTTCCTTTACCTAACAACGGCGGCCGTTGGCGCCGTCGGGACCGCGGCATTCGCCTGGCCATTCATCGACAGCATGAACCCGGCGGCAGACACGCTGGCATTGTCGTCGATCGATGTCGACCTGTCGCCCATCGCGGTGGGTCAGTCGATCACCGTGTCGTGGCGAGGCAAGCCCGTGTTCGTGCGGCATCGCACACCGGGAGAGGTGCAGGCGGCGGAAGAAGCCCCAGAAGGTGACATGATCGACCCGGAGCCGGACGATGCCCGCGTGATCAACCCTGAATGGCTGATCGTGGTCGGGGTCTGCACGCATCTCGGCTGCATCCCTCTGGGGCAGAAGCCGACCGACCAGCGAGGCGAATACGGCGGCTGGTTCTGCCCATGCCACGGGTCCCACTACGACACGTCGGGGCGCATCCGCAAAGGGCCGGCACCGCTCAACCTCCCGGTGCCGGAGTACGAGTTCCTGAGCGATACGCAGATCCGCATCGGCTGAGCCGCCAGAAGACCCGCGGCAGGAGAGTTCCCATGGGCCACGGCCTTGCCAACAGCAGTTTCAAGAATCCCGTTATCCGCTGGATGGACCAGCGACTGCCCTTATTCACGCTGATGCACAAAGAGTACGCGGCCTATCCGACGCCGCGGAACTTCAATTACTTCTGGAATTTCGGCGCATTGGCGATGGTCGTGCTGATGGTCATGATCGTGACCGGCATCTTCCTGTCGATGCATTACACGGCCCATGTCGACTATGCCTTCGACAGCGTCGAGCGGATCATGCGCGACGTCAATTACGGCTGGCTGATGCGCTACCTGCATATGAACGGCGCGTCGATGTTCTTCATCGTCGTCTATATCCACATCTTCCGCGGTCTCTATTACGGCTCGTACAAGCAGCCGCGGGAACTGCTGTGGATTCTCGGCGTCATCATCCTGTTCCTGATGATGGCGACAGCGTTCATGGGCTACGTGCTGCCCTGGGGCCAGATGAGCTTCTGGGGTGCCACCGTCATCACCAACCTGTTCTCTGCCGTGCCTGTGTTCGGCGATCAGATCGTGATGTGGCTGTGGGGCGGCTTCTCGGTCGACAACCCGACACTGAACCGTTTCTTCTCACTGCACTATCTGCTGCCGTTCGTGATCGTCGGCGTCGTGTTCCTGCATGTGGCGGCGCTGCACATCACCGGGTCCAACAACCCGCTGGGCATCGACCCCAAGGGCCCGCAGGACACCCTGCCCTTCCACCCGTACTACACGATCAAGGACACCTTCGGCCTTGGCGTGTTCCTGATCTTCTTCTCGCTGTTCGTGTTCTTCGCGCCGAACTATCTGGGCCATCCGGACAACTACATCCCCGCCGATCCGCTGGTGACGCCGGCGCATATCGTGCCTGAATGGTACTTCCTGCCATTCTACGCGATCCTGCGCGCGGTGCCGGACAAGCTGTTGGGCGTGGTGTTGATGTTCGGGTCGATTGCCGTGCTGTTCATCCTGCCCTGGCTCGATACGTCGAAGGTGCGCAGCGCCCGGTTCCGGCCGATCTACAAGGTCCTTTTCTGGGTGTTCGTGTTGGTATGCCTGATGCTGGGCTACTGTGGCGCCAAGCCGGCGGAGGGGATCTATGTCGTCCTGTCACGCCTGGGCACGGTCTACTATTTCGCCCACTTCCTGATCCTGTTGCCGCTGCTCGGCAAGCTTGAGCGGCCGCTGCCGCTACCGACGAGCATCAGCGAACCGGTGCTGCCGCCAGGCGGCGGTGCCATAACGGCGGGGGCAACCGCCAAGCCGATGGACAAGGCGTAAGATCATGGTGAACGTCCTCAGACGCTCTGCACTGGCCGGGCTCGCTCTGGCTTGCGGTATCGGCATTGGCGCCGCGGCTCACGCTGCCGGCGAGGCGGTGGAGCCGCCGGCCATCGACTGGAGCTTCAACGGCCTGTTCGGCACCTTCGACCGGGCGGCCACGCAGCGGGGCTTTCACGTCTACAAGCAGGTCTGTTCCAGCTGTCATTCGATGGACCTGATAGCCTACCGCAACCTCGCGCAACTCGGGTTCAGCGAGGAAGAAGTCGCGGCGATTGCGGCGGAGTACCGCATCACCGATGGGCCTGACGAGAACGGGGAGATGTTCCAGCGGCCCGGCATCCCGGCCGACCGTTTCGTGGCCCCCTTCCCCAACGAAGAGGCGGCGCGCCTTGCCAACAACGGCGCTCTGCCACCGGATCTGTCGGTGATGGCCAAGGCACGCGCGGGCGGCCCCGACTATCTCTATGCCTTCCTGACCGGGTATGTCGATCCGCCCGATGGTACCGAGTTGATGCCGGGAATGTCCTGGAACACGTACTACCCCGGTCATCAGGTGGCGATGCCCAACCTGCTCTTCCCGGACGGTGTTCCGTATACCGACGGCACCGAAGCATCCGTGCATCAGCAGGCTTACGACGTCACCAATTTCCTGATGTTCACCGCCGAGCCGAGCCTGGAAGAGCGCAAAGAGATGGGCGTGAAGGTGATCCTGTTCCTGATCGTCTTCACCGCACTGATGTATGCAGTGAAGCGCAAGCTCTGGGCCGACGTGCACTGACGGCGTCGCGGCGTTCCGCCGGTCGGGCCTGCAGCTACGAGCCGCGGGTCCCGACCCGGAACAGCAGCACCAGCATGAGGGCGACCAGGATCAGCGCGCCGGCCTGATGGGCAGCGGCCAGCGGTATCGCGACAAAGGTCAGAAGGGTGGCGATGCCGAGAGCCACCTGAACCAGCACCGTGATCGCCATAGCATCGGCCGTCGCCAGTCCCGGCCCGCGGATGCCGGCCTTGCGTACACGCCACCAGAACGCCAGCACGGCCAGCGCTGCCACGATGGCCATCCAGCGATGGACGAATTGCACCATGGCGTGGTTTTCGAACGGCAGCAGCCACGCTGCGACGGGGTCGTTACCGGTCACGAAGGGCGGCTCGACGATCAGCGCTTCCGGTGGCAGCAGGTCGCCGGCCATCAAGGGCCAGGTGTTGAAGCCGATACCGGCGTCGAGCCCTGCCACCAGCGCTCCCCAGAACACCGTGGCGATCACCAACGTGAACGCGATCCAGCCGGTGCGGCGCACTCCGGCCGGCGCGGCAGGGCCGCGGTCGCGTATCAGAAGCCCCAGGGCCGTCCAAATCAGCAGACCATAGATCAGGATCGCCAGCCCTAGATGGGCAGCCAGGCGGTAGTGGCTGACCGACGGCCGGTCGACCAGCCCGCTCTGCACCATGTACCAGCCCATCAGCCCCTGCAGCCCGCCTAGGATGAAGAGGCCGACCAGGTGCCATCGCACCTGCGTCGGGATGCGCCCGGCAACCCACAGCCAGACCAGCGGCAGGGCATAGGCCACGCCGATCAGGCGGCCCCACAGCCGATGAAACCACTCCCAGAAAAAGATGGTCTTGAACGCCTCAACGCCCATCCCGGCGTTGCGCAGCCGGTACTCCGGCGTCTCACGATAGAGGTCGAAGATGCGCTGCCATTCCGCGTCGCTGAGCGGCGGAATCGCCCCGATCAGCGGCCGCCATTCGACCATCGACAGGCCGCTTTCCGTGAGGCGCGTGATCGCGCCGATCACGGTCATGGCAAACACCATGGCTGCGACCGCCAGCAGCCATACCGCGGTCACCCGCGCATCCGCATCCGCCCGACGCCGGGCCGTTTCGGCCACTGCCGCCATATCCGATTCCATCCATCTCAAAATCGGGAGCCATCTTCGTGACGGTTTATGGAACTGCCGCGTCTGGGGGTCAAATGCGGCCAATGGTTGCTGGGGGCCGCTGGACGGCCGAGCTGCCCTCGGGCTAGATCGGCATCGATACGCCCAACGGGGAACCACGGCAGATGCCAATTGTTGCTGCACAGGACGGCTATGAAATCGACACCGACAACAGCCGGCTCGACCTGAACGCGATTCACGAGTTCCTGAAGACCGCCTATTGGAGCGAAGGCATCCCACGTGACATCGTCCAGCGGTCCATCGACCATTCGCTTTGCTTCGGCCTTTACGCCAAGGACGGCGATCAGGCGGGCTTTGCCCGCGCCGTGACGGATCGCGCGACTTTCGCTTATCTGGGCGATGTCTTCGTGCTGCCGACGCACCAAGGTCGGGGCCTGGGCAAATGGCTGGTGGAAGCGGTGCTGTCCCATCCCGACGTGAAGGGTCTGCGCCGGCTCATGCTGGCAACGCGCGACGCGCACGGCCTCTATGCCCGGTTCGGCTTTACAACGCCTGAGCCAGGCCGCCTAATGGAGGTTCGCGTCCCCAACGCATATCGGCGATGAACCACGCCCGGCTATACCCAGTGGTAGAGCCCGGCACGGGATGCGAATGAACCCGCCGCTCCGACAAGCCTGAAACATGCCCACATTGACGCTCTCGCACGGACTGACCTTCGGCGATCTCTATGACCGCGACGGCCTGGCCCGCATCGACGCTCTGTTCCTCGACCATCTGGCGGACGTAGACGCCGCGCTGCACACCCGTCTGGAGGAGGCCCGCAGCACGCCCGAATCCCTGGAAGCTAAAGACGAGTCGGAGCTGCTGATCGCGATCGGCCCCCATCTCGAAGACTTCGTGGCCGACCTGTTCAATATCCGCGCGGCACGCGATGCGCTGGCGGCAGAGCACGACAGGCTTGCACCTGTCTACACGTGCAAGCGCCTGTTCGTGCAGCGCCAAGCGGCCAAGAAGGTGAAGCCGGACGAGGCGGCCCAGCTGGACTCAGCAGCGCTGGAGGCGCGGTTGGCAGCCTGTATCGGTGCGCCGTTGACCGAGCTTGGCTTCGCCACAGCGGTCACCGCCTGGCTGGACGATGAAGCCAACCACGCCGAGCTGCTTGCCGACGCGCTCCACTACGCCGGCTGGGCACTGCATACGCCGGAGGGGCGCGCGCGCTACGGCGACGGCGTGCTGTTCCAGGTGCCGGAAAAGATCGATCCTTATCACTTGATCGAGCTGGAGACGGAGGAGGAGGACGGCGTCGCCAAGTACCGGCTGGCGCCGACGCGGCTGCGTCACCGCGAAGGCTTCGCGCTGACAGACGACGGGACCGACCTGACCGGCGCCCTAGACGAGGCCAACTACTGCATCTGGTGCCACAACCAGGGCAAGGACAGCTGTGCCAAGGGCCTGCGTGACCGCAAAACCGGTGCTTTCCAGAAGAGCCCCTTCGGCGTCACGCTGGCCGGTTGCCCGCTGGATGAGAAGATCAGCGAGTTCCATGTGCTGAAGACCGAAGGCCGGGCGATCGCGGCCTTGGGCATGATCGCGGTCGACAACCCGCTTTGCGCGGCGACTGGCCACCGCATCTGCAACGACTGCATGAAGTCCTGCATCTATCAGCGGCAGCAGCCTGTGGACATTCCCCAGGCCGAGACGCGCACGCTGAAAGACGTGCTGGCCCTGCCCTGGGGGTTCGAGATCTACGGCCTGTTGACCCGCTGGAACCCGCTGAACCTGAAACGCCCGCTGCCGCTGCCGGACACGGGCCGCAAGGTGCTGGTGGTCGGCCTCGGGCCGGCCGGCTTTAACCTGGCCCATCACCTGCTGAACGACGGCCATACCATAGTCGGCATCGACGGCCTGAAGATCGAGCCGCTGCCAGAGGACATCTCCGGCGTAGCCCCCGACGGCACGCCGCACCCGTTCCGCCCGATCCACGACATCGTGGAGCTGACGGAGGGGCTGGACGACCGGGTGATGGCCGGCTTCGGCGGCGTGGCCGAATACGGCATCACCGTGCGTTGGGATAAGAACTTCCTGAAGATCGTCCGCCTTCTCTTGGAACGCCGCCGTGCGTTCACGATGACAGGAGGCGTGCGCTTCGGCGGCACGCTGAAGATCGAAGACGCGCTGGCCGCCGGCTTCGATCACATCGCCATGTGCGCCGGGGCTGGCCGTCCGACCTATATCGACATGCCCAACGCGCTGTCCCGTGGGGTGCGCATGGCGTCGGACTTTCTGATGGCCCTGCAGCTCACTGGCGCGGCCAAGACCAACAGCGTCGCCAACCTGCAGGTGCGCCTGCCCATCGTCGTGATCGGCGGTGGCCTCACGGCGATCGACACGGCGACTGAGAGCCTCGCCTACTACGCCGTGCAGGTGGAGAAGTTCCTGGCCCGCTATGAGACCCTGGTTGCCGAGCGGGGCGAGGCGGCGGTGCGCGCGCGCTGGACTGACGAAGAGGCGGAAATCGCCGAGGAGTTTCTGACCCATGCCGCGGCCCTGCGCGCCGAGCGACAGGCCGCCGCCGCCGAGAGCCGCACACCGCGGGTACAAGAACTGATGATCGGCTGGGGCGGATCGACCATCGCCTATCGCCGCCGCCTGATCGACGCGCCCAGCTATACGCTCAACCACGAAGAGGTGAACAAGGCGCTGGAGGAGGGCATCCTTTTCGCCGAACTGCTCTCGCCCAAGGCCGTCGAGGTGGACCGTTTCGGCCATGCGGCCGGCCTGACCGTGGAAGTGCAGGAAATCGGCGAGGACGGCCGGCCCCACGGCACCGGACGACAGCATACGCTGCCCGCCCGCACCATCCTGGTCGCCGCCGGCACGCACCCGAACACCGTGCTGGCGCGCGAAGAGCCCGATCTGCTGCGGCTGGACGGCGGATTCTTCCAGGCTATCGACGCCGACGGCAACCCCGTGACCCCTGAACGCGTCGCCAAACCGGAAACGCCGCAGGTGTTGATGTACAAAGCAGAAGATGGGCGGACGGTGTCGTTCTGGGGCGACCTGCACCCCAGCTTCAGCGGCAACGTGGTCAAGGCCATGGGCGGCACCAAGCAGGGCTATCCAGTCGTCAGCCGCGCCTTGGACGCCACGCCGCCGACCGCGGTGACCGGGCCCGAGATCGTCGACTGGGCACGAGGCAATCTGAGGGCTGTCGTGCACGCCGTGGAACGGCTGACTCCCACCATCGTCGAGGTCATCGTGCGAGCCCCAGTGGCCGCCCGCGCCTTCCAGCCCGGACAGTTCTATCGCCTGCAGAACTTCGAAACCCTGGCACCGAAGATCGACGGCACGACGCTGGCCATGGAAGGGCTGGCCATGACCGGTGCCTGGGTCGATCGCGATCAAGGCCTGCTCTCCACCATCGTGCTGGAGATGGGCGGATCTTCGGACCTCTGCACGTTCCTTGAGCCCGGAGAGCCGGTGATCCTGATGGGCCCCACGGGCACGCCGACCGAGATTCCGTCCGGCGAGATCGTGATGCTGGTGGGCGGCGGCCTCGGCAACGCCGTGCTCTTCTCCATCGGCCAGGCGCTTCGGGCCGCGGGCAGCCGCGTGCTCTATTTCGCCGGCTACAAGAAAGTGGTCGACCGCTACAAGGTCGATCAGATCGAAGCGGCAGCGGACCGCATCGTCTGGTGCTGTGACGAAGCACCGGGGTTCCAACCGTCGCGGTCCGGCGACCGCGGCTTCGTCGGCAATATCGTGGAGGCGATCGCAAGCTACGGCGCCGATCCGGCCGACATCGAACTGTCAGAGGTCGACCGCATCATCTGCATCGGTTCCGACCGAATGATGGGCGCGGTGGGTGCCGCCCGCCACGGCGTGCTGGCGCCTTACCTCAAGCCAGAACATGTCGCCATCGGCTCCATCAACTCGCCCATGCAGTGCATGATGAAGGAGATCTGCGCTCAGTGCCTGCAGCCGCATGTGGACCCCGAGACGGGCAAGCGCTCGGTGGTCTTTTCCTGCTTCAACCAGGACCAGTCGCTGGATCGTGTGGAGTTTCACGGCCTGCACGAGCGCCTGGGCCAGAACAGCCTGCAGGAAAAGCTGACGGCCCAGTGGATCGACCGCTGCCTGAAGCGCCTGCAGCTGCGGCAGGCAGCGGAATAGGTGGCGCGGTTCGGCAAAGATCGGGCCTCTGCCGATTGACAATGGGGCTGCGGGCGCTAGCCTAGTTGCAGTCAACCCGAACACGCCGATGAACCTAGCGGGAGAGATCGGCCGTGGGCGCGCTTGCCCGCAGCCGGCGCCGAAGGAGCAAACCCCCGGGAAACTCTCAGGCACCAGGGACCGCTAGGGGAGGCACATCTGGAAAGCAGGCGGCCCGCGCCGCCTCACCGAAGGGGTAA
>JANQQD010000240.1 GCA_028285185.1 Anaerolineae bacterium
GCAGGCATCGAGAATGATCAGGCTGACATCGGCCTCGGCCTCGTCGATTTCCGCCATCACCAGGTCCAGCGGAACGGCCTCATAGCGCAGGTCGGACGGCTCGTCGGCAGTCGCCCCGACCGGCAGCAGGTAATTCTCGTCGGCGTATTGCAGGCCGTGGCCGGCATAGAAGAACAGGGCTGCCTCGGCATCGCGCGCCCGCGTGCCGAACTGGCGAATGGCCTGTTCCATGCCATTACGGTCCAGATCGGAGGCCTCAAGCACGGCAAAGCCGATCGACCGCAACGTATCCGCAATGGCCCGGGCATCATTGACGGGGTTGGCCAGAAAGGGAATGTGGACATAGGCGCCGTTGCCGATCACCAACGCCACCCTCTCGGCCCGGGCCGGAAAAGCGGCAGCCGAACCGATCGCCAGCATCAGGGCGCATGCGATCAGCGTGCGGCGCACCGCAAGGCCTCCTTTCCGATCGACGCGGCGCAGCCACGCCACACCGCGTTCCGCCCGCCCCGCTGCAAGCCGGAGCATTTCCCGTATGTCGGGAACAGCCTTGGGTCGGGCACCCACGAAGGGCTGTCCGAAGAGTAGCACAAGTGTGAACTAGGCGCATGACAGTTGCCACCCCGAATCCCGGCGCGCCAGCAAGGACCGAACGGCCCAGGGAAGTTCTGCTAGGTCGTCTGGCCCGCGCGGTGATTTGGGGTGCGGCGCAAACCGACCGTGCTCAATTGCTTGGAGGGGTGCGGTCTACAGCCTCTCCACCAACTCTCCGGCCTGCCAGAGGCCGCGGTCATCCCGGTCGTCGGCATGGGTGTAGGTGCCGTAGCCATGCGGTTCGCCATCCCTCCAGACGCCGATCTGGCGGCCGCCATTGGCTGACTCGCCGGTGCCGAAGCCGTGAAACACGTCGCTCAGCCATTGCCCGGCAAGGCGGCTGCCATCGGGGCCGATCCAGACACCGAAGTTTTCGCCCGTCGATTCCGTGAATTCCCCTTCGTAACGGCTGCCGTCCGGCCAATAGGCGACACCATATCCTGTGCCGTCTCCGTCGGAGAATTCGCCTTCGTAGCGTTCGCCCGCTTCGTCGCTGCCGGGCAGCCATTCCATCACGCCGACGGTGACGGTCGCGCCGTCGGGGTCTTCGCCCCGGTAGTGGAAGTCCCCATCCTCGCGATGGTCCAGGGCACCATCGTCGTCGGCGGCCTCCCGCGCGGCTTCGGCGCGCTCCCGCCCGATCTCGGCGGCCGCTTCGGCATAGGCGGCGGCGGCTTCGGCGGCGGCGGTCGCCAGCGCCACGCGCTGCCCGGTTGTCAACTGGCCCGTCTCTTCGGCCCCCAGTTCGTCCTGGAAGTCGCGGATCGCCGCCATGACGTCGTCGCTTGTCGGGCCGGCCCCTTCGGCGATCGGGTATTCCAAGAGCAGCAGCGCCTCGATGGCCCATTCGGGGTCGCCACCGTTGGCATCCAGGTCGATCGTCAGGACATCGGGGATGGCGGGCTCGTCGCCGGCAGCGACGGCGGACGTCGTGAACACGATCAGCGTGTCGGGCAGCGGCACGTCGTGCAGGGCGCTGCGGAAACCCTCCGGCTGTGCTCCGGTCAGCCGCAGGCCATAGGTCGTCGCGGGCTCCAGCGCCGCCAGCGGCAGCTCGAAGGTGTGGGCATCGCGCCAGCGCGCGCTCTCGGCCGTCGGCGGAGGGAACGGATATCCGGTGACCGTGACCAGCGACCAGCTGTCCATGCGCATCGGCTGGTCGAAGGTGAAGACGATGCGACCGACATCCGTCGCCACATCGACGGTGCCGTTGACCGGCTCTGCAGTGACCGCCGGCAGGCGCAAGGTGTGGGGCGATGCCGCTTCGATCTCATCGATCCGGTTGCGGGCCAGTTCGGCGAAGACGCCGTCAGGGAAGCGGCGCAGATACGCTTCGAAATCGGCCGCGTTCTCGCTCTCCGCCACGGTCGCCCAGAACAGCGTCTCGGCCTGATCCGCCGTCTCCGCCTCCGGCACGGGGCCGGTCACCGCATCGGGCTGCGGTACGAAATAGAACTCGCCGAGGATCGCCTCCTCCACCCAGGGCACCTGCGAGCCGCCGGTGGACTCGATCACCGCCTCGCGGACCTTGCGGAACATCAGCCCGACTTCCATGCCGGGCTGCGGCAGCCATTCGGCCAATGCCGTTGTGAACGGGCTGTTCTGGCCGTCTCCGTCCAGCGCGATGTCGCCAGGCGCCGTGGCATAGGCGATCAGCGTTCCGGCGGCGCCACGCACCACCGCCAGGCCGCGGCCGGTTTCGACGCTACGCCCTAGCGCCGACGCGCGCTCCGCCAGCCGGGTCACCAGCGGGTTGTCGCGGCAGGCATCGAGGATAACGAGGCTGACATCGGCCGCGGCCTCGTCCAGTTCCGCCATCACCAAGTCCAGCGGCACGGCCTCATAGCGCAGATCCGCCGGTTCGTCCGCCGTGGCGCCGACCGGCAGCAGATAGTTGCGGTCGCCATACTGCAGCCCGTGGCCTGCATAGAAGAATAAGGCGGCTTCCGCGCCGCGCGCTTCTGCGCCGAACTGACGGATCGCCTGTTCCATGCCCATGCGGTCGGCGTCGCTGGCCTCCAGCACGGTGAAGCCGGTCAGACGCAGCGTATCGGCGATGACGCGCGCGTCGTTGGCCGGGTTGGCAAGGTCGGGGATATGCTCGTAGTCGCCGTTGCCGATCACCAGCGCCACGCGTTCCGCCCGTGCCGGGACCGAGGCGGCCGATGCCAGGAAAGCCACAAGGGCGAGGGCGGTCAGGAAACTGCGCACCGCAAAGCCTCCTCTGCGGATCGGTCGGAAACAATAGGCCGTTTCCAGGAAAGGTGAAGGGCGCTGGCCCACCACCCTGCCGAAGCGGCGGAACGGTGCAATCGGCCGGTGGCGGAAATGTGACCGACCGCTTGACAGGGACGGGTCTGCACCTGACCTGCAGGAATACGCGTCTTTGCCGGCGCGTTCCCTCAAGGGTGCAGGGTATGGATTTGGTGCTGGCGATCCTGGCGGGGCTCTCCCTCGCCATCTGGCTCTATCTGATCGCGGGCCGCGGCGGCTTCTGGCGGGCCGATCAGCGCATCGACGGGGATCCCGGCACGCTGGAAGACTGGCCGCATGTCTTGGCCGTGGTGCCGGCCCGTGACGAAGAAGCGGTGATCGAGCCCTGCCTCAGGTCCCTGCTCGGTCAGGACTATCCGGGCCGCTTTTCGATCATCCTGGTGGACGACCACAGTGCAGACGGCACGCGCGCCATCGCCGACGCTCTGGCCGCGACGGGCGACGGGCGTCTGACCGTGATCGAAGCGGCGCTGCTGCCGTCGGGCTGGGCCGGCAAGCTGTGGGCATTGACCCAGGGCGTGGAGCATGCCACGGCGCCAGGAATGCAGCCGGCCTATTTCCTGTTCACCGATGCCGATATTCGTCATGACCGGCTGTCCGCCCGCCGCATGGTCGCGATGGCGGAAACAAAGGGCTATGACCTGGTCTCAGGCATGGTCCGTCTCTGGCGTCGCGGCGTCTGGGCGGCCCTGCTGATTCCAGCGTTCATCTATTTCTTCCAGAAGCTCTACCCGTTCGCCCGGGTTAACGATCCCGGCCGCCGGGAGGCCGCGGCGGCGGGGGGTGCCGTGCTGGTGAGGGCAGACGCCTTTGCTGAGGCCGGCGGCTATGGGGCGATCCGCAACGCGCTGATCGACGACATTGCGCTGGCACGCTGCATCAAGGGTCGTGGCGGCGGCCGGCATCGTATCTTCCTGGGCCTGACCAACTGTGTGGAGAGCCTGCGGCCCTACGCCGGCATCCGGCCGGTCTGGGACATGGTCGCGCGCACCGCGTTTACCGAGCTGGACCATTCCGTCTGGCGGCTGGCCGGCACGATTGTCGGCATGGTGCTGACCTACATGGTACCGCCGCTGCTGGCGCTCGGCTGGTGGGTGCATGGCAGCGCCCTTGCGGGCCTGATGGGATTGGCCGCCTGGGGCCTGATGACCGCCAGCTTCATTCCGACCTTGCGCCATCAGGGGGATCGGCTGGCCGTTGCACCCTTGTTGCCGATTGCTGGCGTTCTCTATAGTTTCATGACGGTCCATTCTGCCATCCGCCATTGGCGGGGGCGGGGTGGTTTGTGGAAGGGGCGCGTTCATCGCCCCGCGTGAGGATCGATTTCGGGCCGTTGTCCGACCAGCGATTGATGCATTCTTGACCAGCTCTGTCGAAACCCCCTCGGGAAAGACCGCGAA
>JANQQD010000245.1 GCA_028285185.1 Anaerolineae bacterium
GGCTGACGGGCCGTATGCCGCTGATGCGCAAGGTCAGCGACGGCCTGGTCGGCATCGTCGGCCTCGGCCGCATCGGCCGCGCGATCGCGCACCGGGTCGGGGCGCTGGGCGCCCGCATCGCCTATTACGGCCGCCGCCGCTATGGCGATGTCGACTATCCCTTTTACGACGACCTGGTCGCGCTGGCCCGCGACTGCGATTTTCTGATCCTGAGCGCACCGGGTGGCTCGGACACCCGTCACATGGTGAACCGCGATGTGATCGAGGCGCTGGGCCCGAACGGGGCGCTGATCAATATCGGACGCGGCTCGCTGGTCGACGAGCTAGCCCTGGTCGAGGCACTGGTCTCCGGCCGCCTCGGCGGTGCCGGACTGGACGTTTTCGAAGACGAGCCGCATGTTCCGGAAGCACTGTTCGCCCTCGACACCGTCGTGCTGCAGCCCCATGTCGCCAGTGCCACCGTGCAGACCCGCCAAGCGATGGCGGACTTG
The DNA here is from genome assembly GCA_028285185.1 of Anaerolineae bacterium. Lineage (GTDB taxonomy): Bacteria > Pseudomonadota > Alphaproteobacteria > DSM-16000 > Inquilinaceae > JACKIG01. The sequence goes on from JANQQD010000245.1 coordinate 492, forward strand.
GTGGCGGCCAACCTGCGCGCCCATTTCTCAGGCGAACGGCCGCTCACGCCACTTGGATAGGCGTGGCCCGGCGACTGCGTGGGTCTGGCGAGAGCGGGTTGGACGGACGGTCCGGCCTAGCTTCGCAGTTCCTGCCAGATGAACGCCAGCCGCTCCGCAACGGCCTCGGCCGAAGCCCTCTCTTCGAAGCCTCCGATCAGACACATGAACGGCGCGTCGCCACGCGTGGGGTGACGAAAATAGGTCTTGATGGCAGCGCTGGGCGTCCGAGGTTCCTGCTCAATCGCCTGTTCGTCGGACGTGGCCAGTTCTGCGTAGTTTCGAACGATCCGCGGCGTCGTGACCATGAATATGTCAATGGCTTCAACGGCCGCGAGATCGATGCTGCAGCCACTGCCTTCCACCCGGCCACGGGTACTGTCTTCCACGACACGCACCGTCAAGACCGAGTTCTCCAGCTCAATCTGGAATTCAACGACGGCGTACCCGACCTCGACCTGCTCCAGCAGAGCCCGCACATCGTCAAGCGCCGCTTCGATCGAAGCGGGGTCGTCCTGCGCGGACAGCGGCAAATGGCCCCCGAAAAGGCCGCTCGCCAATCCCAGTGTTGCAAGCCAAAGGTGTCTGCCTCCGATCATCAGTTCCCTCCCGCTTTGAGTCCTTGCGTCATTTGCCGCTGCTGGATGGCTTGCGCGGTTGCTGGTCCCGCCCCAGACGCTCGGTCCCACTAACATCACACCGGCGAAACGCCCGGACGGCCAACACGGCCGACAGCGTTAGTTGCACGGCCCCATGATGATCCCGAGACCGCGCAAGATCTGGACGACCCCCAGAGCAAGGACCGCCAGCCCCAACCCATAGCGGATGGCGGGTGACGGACTGACTTCCGTATCGCCGCCGGACGACGACATCAGGGCGGCGCCGGCAGCCAGGATCGCGACGCCACCGCCGATCAGGGCGGCAAAGTCCATATAACTGCAGGTCACGCCACCCGGGCCGGAGGAGCGGTTGTAGGTCGATACATTGACGATGAACGGCAAGAGCCCGGCGACAGCCCCAAACTTCAGGCTTCCAGGCAACTGGCTCCAGAGACTCATGATTGGCATTCCCTGTTCTGTTGATTGATTATCATTTCAGGCATTGCGGTCCGAACGGCCACGGTAATGAAAACACTGAACTAGGTAGCCAAAGCAATCGGATATTCGCGATGAAGCGCAGGCCTCCGGAAGACAGCGGTCCCAGGCGCGGCCTCTCGAAACGGCGACCGCTGGCGGCCGCAGCCCGGCCCGGTCTTGAACCATATGACTACAAGGTCAGCACGATCTTGCCGGTATGCTTCTTGGTCAGGAAGGCTGATTGCGCCTCGGCGATCTGCTCCAGCGGATAGGTTTCGGCAACGATCGGCGCGACCCTGCCGCTCTCGATAAGTCCTATCAGATTGGCGAAGACCTGAGGCTCGAGCACCGTGCAGCCGAAGAGGCTCAAGTCCTTCAGGTACAGTGTCCGTACATCCAGCTCCACCAGCGGCCCGCCGATCGCCCCGGCCACCGCGTATCGGCCGCCCGGACGCAGCACCTCAAGCAGTTCCGGCCACTGCGGCCCGGCGACAAGGTCGATGACGACATCGATACTGCTGCGGCCAAGTGCGCCAACGGCGCTTTCGTCGCGCGTCAACGTCTTCGCAGCGCCCAGGCTCAGCAGAGTTTCAGACTTGGACGCGCTGGTCACGGCGACCACTTCGGCCCCGCGGGCGCGCGCAAGTTGCACTGCGGCCGACCCGACACCGCCTGAGGCGCCGGTCACAAGAACCCGATCCCCGCGCGCAACCGCTGACCGGGTCAGCATGTTTTCGGCCGTGGAGTAAGAGCAGGGAAAGGACGCCAGC
>JANQQD010000043.1 GCA_028285185.1 Anaerolineae bacterium
CATAGAGCCGTCGGTGGCGGCCACCTATGTCAGCAACATGGCGCGCCGTCCGCTCACCACCTACGATGCCGACTGGAACCTGATCTGCATGCTCTGCACGGAGCTGCCGACACTGGAAAACGGCGGTGCGGTTCGAGAAATGACGCCTGACGGCGACGATGGCATCGCCGTCACCTACACGATCCAGCCAGAGGCGACCTGGGGCGACGGCGAGCCGATCACGACCGACGACGTGGTGTTCTCATGGGAGGTGGGTCGCCACCCGCAATCGGCCTTTGCCAATATCGAGCTCTACCGTCAGCTCTACGACATCACCGTGATCGATGACCGGACGTTCACCCTGCACTTCGACCGGGTGACGTACACATACAATGCGATCAACGATCTGAGACCGCTGCCGGAGCATCTGGAACGGCCCGTCTTCGAACAGGATCCGGCCGCGTACCGTAACCGGACACTCTATGTCACCGACCCGACCGAGCCAGGCCTCTGGTTCGGTCCCTACCGCCTCGTCGAGGTCGTCAGCGGCGCCCGTGTAGTGCTGGAGCCCAACCCCACCTGGTACGGCGAGCCGCCGACCTTCGACCGGATCGTGGTGCGAACGGTTGAGAACACGGCCGCGTTGGAGGCCAACCTGCTGGCCGGCGACATCGACATGATCGCCGGCGAACTGGGCCTGACCATCGACCAGGCGCTCGCCTTCGAACAGCGCCATGGCGACGATTTCCAGGTGATTTACAAGCCGGGGCTGATCTACGAGCACATCGACCTCAATCTGGACAATCCGCTGCTGGCCGACCGGCAGATCCGTCAGGGGCTGCTCTATGCGCTCGATCGCCAGACGCTGGTGGATCAGCTTTTCGAGGGACGGCAGCCGGTTGCCGCCACCAGCGTGTCACCGCTGGACTGGGTGCATACCGATGCAATCATGCAGTACGCGCACGACCCGGCCCAGGCGGCGGCCCTGTTCGATGCCGCCGGCTTCACCGAGCTGCGGGGCGGTGTGCGGCACAACGCCGAAGGCGTGCCCCTGGCCTTCGAGCTGATCACCACCGCCGGGAACCGCAGCCGGGAGCTGGTGCAGCAGGTGTTGCAGGCCCAGTGGCGCGCCGCTGGCGTCGATATCACCATCCGCAACGAACCGCCGCGCGTCCTGTTCGGCGGAACCCTGTCGCGCCGCGAGTTCTCAGCCATGGCGATGTTCGCCTGGTCGTCTTCGCCGGAGAACCTGCCGCGTACGACCCTGGATTCTGAGCACATTCCGACGGCGGAGAACAACTGGTCGGGGCAGAACTATACGGGCTTCGTCAACGCCGAGATGGACGACCTGATCGAGCGGGCGGAGGTCGAGCTGGATCGCACCGAACGCGAGCGTCTCTGGCACGCCATCCAGGCGATCTATGCCGAAGAGCTTCCGGCACTGCCGCTGTTCTTCCGGGCCAACCCCTTCATCCTGCCGCTTTGGCTGGAAGGGCTGGTACCGACGGGCCACCAGTACAGCTCATCCCTGTACGTCGAAACCTGGCGGCGGATCCAGTAGCAGGCGGCATGGCGCCCGACGCGTGGGTCGCTTCGTTACCAGCCGGCTGATCCAGGCCGCCCTCGTTCTGGCGGCCATGAGCTTCGCCGTCTACGGCCTGATCGGCCTGATGCCCGGCGACCCCATCGACATCATGGTCGCCGGCAACCCGCAGCTGACCAGTGAAGACGCAGCGCGGCTGCGGGCCGTCTACGGCCTCGACCAGCCGCTTCTGGAACGGTACGCGGCCTGGCTCGGTGCGGCGCTGTCCGGCGATCTGGGCTACAGCCGCGTCCACGGCGTGCCGGTGATCGAGCTGTTGATCCCGCGGCTCGGCAATACGCTGTTGCTGATCGGCACCAGCCTCGTGCTGTCGATCGCCATTGCCCTGCCCATCGGGATCCTTGCAGCCGTGCGGCCCTATTCGCGGATCGACAATGCGGTCAACCTGCTCTGCTTCGCCGGCATCTCCGTTCCGCCGTTCTGGCTGGCGCTGCTCTTGATCATGCTGTTCTCCGTGGCCCTTGGCTGGCTGCCGGCCGGGGGCGTGTCCAGCGCCGGCAGCGAAAGCCTGATCGACCGCGCGCGCCACCTGGTCTTGCCGGTTCTCACCCTGACGCTGGCCAGTGTGGCGGGATACACGCGCTATATCCGCGCGGCGATGCTGGAACAGCTGCGTCAGGACTATGTGCGGACGGCGCGCGCCAAAGGCGTTGCAAGGCGTCCGCTGTTGTGGCGCCACGCCCTGCCCAACGCCCTGATCCCCTTGATCACCGTGGCCGGGCTCGATCTCGGCGCGTTGTTCTCAGGCGCCCTGATCACCGAGACCATGTTCGGCTATCTCGGCATGGGAAAGCTGATCTACGACTCCATTCTGGGAAACGACTACAACCTCGCCCTTGTCGGCCTGCTGTTCGCCACGATCACCACGCTTTCCGGCAATTTCCTGGCGGACACGGCCTACTCCGCACTCGATCCGCGGATCTCTTACAGAAGGCAGCGGCTATGACTGCCGCAGCCGTCCTCGCTGCCGGACAATCGCCGGCCAGGTTGCGCCTCAACCGGTTTCTGAGGCACCGGGCCGCCGTGGCAAGCGGCATCCTGCTGGCCGCACTCGTCATCGCGTCGCTGCTTGCGCCTTGGATCGCAGAGTGGCGGGGCACGCCGCCCGATGCCATCGACCTGCTGAACCGTTTGGCGGCGCCGTCTTGGCGCCATCCTCTGGGCACGGATGAGCTGGGGCGCGACCTCTTGATCCGCATCCTGTATGGCGGCCGTATTTCCCTCGCCGTCGGACTGACCGCGGCCGTCGCGGCTGCGAGCATCGGCACTGTCATCGGCGTGCTGGCCGGGTACCGCGGCGGGGTGCTCGACGCGATCCTGATGCGGCTGACCGATTTCGTGATCGCGCTGCCGCTGCTGCCGCTCTTGATCGTGCTGACGGCGCTCGATCTGGGCAAGCTGCCGATCCCGGACGGCTGGCTGGTTGGCGATCCGTCCGGCCTGTGGCGCATCGTCGTGATCATTGCGCTGGTGGGTTGGACCACGGTGGCGCGACTGGTGCGCGGTGCCACGCTGGCCGTCCGCCAGCACGAATACATGCGCGCGGCGACGGCGCTCGGCGCGGGCCCCATGCGCACCGTCACCCGCCACGTTCTCCCGAACGTTGCGTCGCCGATCGTCGTCGCCACGACGCTCTCGATCGGTCAGGTGATCCTGCTGGAATCGGTGCTCAGCTTCCTCGGGCTGGGCATCCAGCCGCCGGTGGCGAGCTGGGGCAACATGCTGACGAACGCACAGGAACTGGTCTGGTCGGCGCCGCGGCTGGCCGTCGTGCCGGGCCTGGCGATCTTCGCCACCGTGATCGCCTGCAACTTCCTGGGCGACGGGCTGCAGGACGCGATCGATCCGCGCGCCCTGCAAGACCGCCGGTAACGGGTCAGCGCTGCCCGGCGATAAACGTGACCGGCTGGTCCGTCAGCGACAAGAGCCGTACGGTGTAGGGTGCTGTAATCTGCTGCGCAGCGATATCAGGGTCCTGCGGTGTGGTCTCCGCATAGCGGACCGTGATGCCCGTTTCGCCCGGCTGCACGTCGGTGATGTTGACCGCGAAACCTGCGGTCGGCCGGCTGCCGATGAAGACGCCGACGGCCATGGCAGCGTCGGGCAGCGGACCCGGCTGCGGCTGGCCGACCAGCTGCCAGAGGATATCCCAGCCCCGCTGATCCCGCGCCGTGACCGTCAGATCGACCGCCGCGGCCGCCAGCGGGCCCGACCAGTCGCGACGGCCGCCGATGTCGGGCACCGGCGGCGGCGCGGCGGCTGCAACCTCCGCCCCGTCAGCCGTCGCGCCTTCCGCTGCAGCGCCGTCGTCGGACGGCGCCGTCTCGCCGTCTTCCGCACATCCCGTGATCAGAAAGAGACCTGCCGCCAGTACCAGGATCCGCCAGAATGCCGTGATGCCGTTCATCGCTTTGTCATGCCCGCTTCAGTCGCGTCTCCACCATCGTTGCAAAGAAGCTCGCCCCGATGGGAAGGATCGCATCGTTGAAATCGTATCGCGGATTGTGAACCGAGCAGCTGCTCGGGCCGCCGCTTTGCCCGACCCAGAGATAGGCCCCAGGCCGTTGGTTGAGCATATAGGAAAAATCCTCTCCGCCCATCACCGGAGAGACATCGCGGCGCACGTTTTCTTCCCCGACCACCTGGGCGGCCACACCGGCAGCAATCTCCGTCTCGGCATCGTGGTTGACGGTGGTCGGGTACCCATGATTGAAGGCAAACGCGATGTCGGCCCCGAAGGCCTCGGAGAATCCGCGGCAGATCCGGGCCATGCCGTCGCGGATCATCTCCTGCGTCTCTTTGCGGAAGGTTCGCACGGTCCCGGCCAGCGACGCGTCTTCCGGGATGACGTTGTACGCACTGCCGGCCTTGATCTGCGTGACGGTCAGCACGGCGCTGTCCACCGGATCCGTCTCACGGCTGACAAGCGGCTGGAAAGCGGACACCAGCTGTGACGCGATCACGACCGGATCGGTACACAGATGCGGCATCGCCGCATGTCCGCCGTTCGCGCGGACCTGGATGTCGAAGGTATCCGTTGCCGCCATGATCGGCCCTGTGCGCACACCAATCTGCCCGGCTGGAATGGAGGGCCAATTGTGCACACCGTAGATCTCGTCACACGGGAAGCGGTCAAACAGCCCCTCTTGCACCATCACATTGCCGCCGCCGCCACCTTCCTCCGCCGGCTGGAAAATGAAGTGAACGGTGCCGGCGAAGTTCCGCGTCTCCGCCAGATACTTGGCCGCACCCAGAAGCATCGTCGTGTGCCCATCATGGCCACAGCCATGGAATTTGCCGGGCGTCGTCGACTTATGGGGAACGTCGTTCTCTTCCGTCATCGGCAGCGCATCCATGTCGGCGCGCAACCCGATCGCCCCGTCGCCATCGCCCTGCCCTTTCAGCACGCCGACCACACCGGTCTTCGCGAGCCCGCGATGCACCTCTATGCCCCATGACGCCAGCTTCTCCGCGACGATGTCCGATGTGCGCACCTCTTCGAACGCCAGTTCGGGGTGGGCGTGAAAATCACGGCGCCATTCGGTCATTTCCTCGCGCATGGCGGCAATGGAGTTCAAGACGGGCATGGTCACAGGTCCTTCCGGCGGATATCGGCGTTGGCGGAGGTCAATTGGCGGGATATGGGTCGAATCGGCAAGGCCGGCAACGGACGTGCTGCCATGTCGTCGCCGCATGAGGCAGAAAGCCGAACGGGCCGGTTGCGGTTCAAGGGAAGACCCTCAATCAACGGGTCGAGGCGGAGCGACCCGGTCTAGCGACGCCTCGATCGCCGATTTCGTCGGCAGGCTGTCCTGGGCGCCGAGCGCCTCGCAGGTCAGACCCGCCGCCACCGTTGCCCGGCGCAGGGCCGTCGGCAGGTCAAAGTCTCCGTCCAGGGACGCTGCCAGCACACCTGTAAAGGCGTCGCCGGCCCCGGTGGCGTCGATGGCGCGGATGGGCATGGCATCGACGGCCCAAGCCTCGCCACCGCAGGCTGCAACCGCACCCTGTTCCCCCAACGTGACGACGCAGGTGAGCCGCGAGTGTTCGGCAATGGCGCGGGCGAAGGCAAGCGGCTCGTCCCCTGGAAGATCAAGCGCCCGCGCCAGCGGCAACCCCTCATGTTCGTTGACGATCAGAACATCCAGCAGCTCAAGCATCGCCACGGGCACCTCGGCCGCCGGCGCCACGTTCAACATCGCCAGCGCGCCGCTTTCGTGGGCGTGGCGGATCAGCGTCCAGTTCTCGTTGGGCTGCACCTCCATCTGCATCAGCACCGTTGTGGCGCCGATATGCAGGCTGGCCTCCGGCACCTGGTCGGCAATGCTCAGCATGTTGGCGCCGCTGCCCACCGTGATGAAGTTGTGGCCCTCGGGGTCCACGCAGATACAGGCGACGCCGGTATTCTCCGACTGCACGCGAACGCCGGCGGAACCGACACCGTTGGCCTTGAGGTTGTCCAGAAGCCGGGTGCCGAACGGATCGTTGCCGACCGACCCGACCATGATCACCTCGGCGCCTGCGCGCGCGGCGGCGATGGCCTGATTGTTACCCTTGCCGCCCGGTTGCAGCAGATAGCCCGGCGACAGTGCCGTCTCGCCCGGTTTGGGCAGGGCCGGCACCTGCATCACCAGATCCATGTTGAGAGAGCCGAAGACCAGGATCACCCCAGCCGCCTTCGATCGCGGGTTGGCTCAGTGCGCCATCAGAACCGGAACGGTCATCTGCTTCATCAGATCCCGCGTGACGCCGCCCAGAACCAGCTCGCGCATGCGCGGCCGGCCATAGGCACCCATGACGATCATGTCCGCCGACAGATCCGAAGCCCGCGACAACAGCGCGTCGCCCGCGTCGATGTCGTGGGCGAAGATATGCGCCGCTTCAGCGTTGACGCCATGGCGGGCTAGCTGCAGCGCAATGTCCGCACCGGGTTCGTCCCCCAGCTCGGGACTCGGATTGACGCAGAGCACCGTCACATGCTTCGCCCGCTCCAGGATCGGCATGGCGTCGGAGACGGCGCGCGCCGCTTCTCGGCTTGCGTTCCAGGCCACCACGATCCGCTCGCCGATGGTGCCGACCGAGTATGAGTGGGGCACGAACAGCACCGGCCGGCCGCTGCTCATCACCAGCTCGTCCGGGTTGACCATGCCCTCCCAGTCATCGTCGTCTGGATCCGTCTGGCCGGCGATCACAAGGTCCGTGTAGCGCGACATCAATGATGCCGCTGCCGTCGGATCGCCGCGAATGACCCGCCATTCTGCCCGGTCGTAGCGCCCGGCCGCGGTCACGCGCTCTTCAAACAGCCGGTGCGCCTGCTCGGCCATGTTCTCAAGGGAGTCGTCATGGATCTTGCGTGCCTCCGGTGGGATCTGCGCCATCACGAAGGCCGGAACCACTGAAGGGGCCTTGGTGTACATGCCCGTGAGATGGGCGTCGAACCTGTCCGCCAGGCTGGCCGCGAAGTCGACGCGCGTGCTGGTGTGCTTGGAGTGGTCGACGATGACCAACAGGTTCTTAAGCGCCATGGGGGTCTCCCGAAGATTGACTTTCTGCCCGCCGGATTGAGGGGGCCGATGAAACGCGCATCCGACAGGATCTTACGATGCCCGATCAGGACCGACTAGACCCGGCGAAGACCATTTGTGCCGCTATGCGCCCGCGCGCAGGGCGTCCTCGATCGGCGGCGGTGTGGCAGCGCCACGATCCTCAACCGCAAGGCGGCCTTCCTCGACGGCGTGGCAGGCGACCTGCCCACCCCCCTCGACCGGCAGCGCGCGCGGCAGTTCCTCGGTGCAGCGGGCATTGGCATGGGGGCAGCGCGGGTGGAAGGCGCAGCCCGATGGTGGGTTGATCGGATTAGGAACCTCCCCGGCCACCGGCTGCCGGTCCCGACCCGACATATCGAGATCGGGGATCGTATCCAGCAGCATGCGCGTGTAGGGATGGCGCGGGAAGCGGAAGAGCCGCCGCTTCTCTCCCCATTCCACCAGGCGGCCCAGATACATCACGCCGACCCAGTCGGAGACGTGATAGACGACCGCCAGATTGTGGCTGATGAACAGATAGGTAAGGCCGAGTTCGCGCTGCAGATCCTTCATCAGGTTCAGGATCTGCGCCTGGACGGAGACGTCTAACGCCGAGGTGGGTTCGTCGCAGACCAGGAATTCCGGGTTGGACGCCAGTGCCCGTGCGATCGAGATGCGCTGGCGCTGACCGCCGGAGAACTCATGCGGATACTTCTCACCGTCGGCCGGCGTCAGCCGGACATGCGTCAGCAGGTCGTCGATGCGGGATTGCACCTCCTGCTGCGAGCTGGCGAGCCCATGCGCCCGGATCGGCTCGGCGATAATGTTAGACACACGCCATCTCGGATTGAGGCTCGCATAGGGATCCTGGAAGATCATCTGCAGCCGCTTGCGGAACGGGCGGACCTGCGCCCTTGTCCGCAATCCCGCGATGTCCGTTCCGTCGAACAGCACAGCCCCCTGGGTCGGCCGGTAGAGCCCGACGACGCAGCGCGCGACCGTCGACTTCCCGCATCCGCTTTCGCCCACCAGGCTGAACGTCTTGCCCCGCGGGATGGTGAAATTGACGCCATCGACGGCCCGCAGCACCTGGCGCTGTTCCGCTTCAAGCAGACGGTTCAGAAACGGCTTCGAGACATCGAAATGCTTGGCGAGGTCGACCACTTCGACCAGCGGCACCTCGCCGTTGGCGCCGGGCGCCGGGGCTGCGGCATCAGGCATGGCCTGCAACCTCCATCGGCACATCGCTGGCGTCTTGATCGAACAGCCAGCACGCCACGCCGGACTGGTCCGACGCGATCAGGTCCGGCCGGTCACTGCTGCAGCGCTCGAACGCATGCGGGCAGCGCGGGTTGAAGGCGCAGCCGGGCGGGATGGCGGTCAGCCGCGGCATCGATCCTTCGATCTGCGAGAGACGGTCGACATCGCTGCCGATGGCGGGAATGGCCCCCATCAGCCCCACGGTATAGGGATGCTTCGGCTGCTTGATGACGTCTCGCACCGCACCGATTTCCACCAGACGGCCTGCATACATCACCGCCACCCGGTTGGCCGTTTCGGCGATCACGCCCATGTCGTGGGTGATCAGCATGACGGCTGTGCCGTGATCGCGGCAGAGCCGGCGCAAGAGCGCGAGGATCTGGGCCTGGATGGACACATCGAGCGCGGTCGTCGGCTCATCGGCAATGATCAGGCGCGGATTGGCGCACAGCGCCAGGGCGATGACCACGCGCTGGCGCATGCCGCCGGAGAATTGATGCGGATAGCTGTCGATCCTGCGCTCCGCCGCCGGAATGCCGACTTCCTGCAACAGCTCGATCGACCGGTCTCGCGCCTGCGACGGCGTCATGTCGGTGTGGGTCAGGATGGTTTCCACAAGCTGGCGGCCGACCGTGTAGAGCGGATTGAGGCTGGTCAGCGGGTCCTGGAAGATCGCCCCGATCTCCCTGCCCCGGATCCGGCGCATCCTGTCGTAGGACAGATTGTCGATGCGCCGGCCTTCCAGCGTGATCGCACCGCCGGCAACCCGCCCCGGCGGCTCCAACAGGCCGATGATGGCGTTGCCAGTCAACGACTTGCCGGCCCCGCTCTCGCCCACCACACCCAGCACCTCGCCGGGCGAAATGGAAAACGACACGTCGTCGACGGCCACCAGCGTGCCGCGCCGCGTCGGGAACTCGATCCTGAGATTCTGTACGGATAGCAGAGCGTCGGACATGGATCAGCGCAGCTTTGGATTGAGGGCGTCACGCAGCCAGTCGCCCAGAAGATTGACCGCCAGCACCAGGATCACCAGGGCAACGCCGGGGAAGATCGCCATCCACCATTCCCCAGAGAAGAGATAGTTGTTGCCGACGCGGATCAGTGTGCCCAGCGAGGGCTGGGTCGGCGGCACGCCGACACCCAGGAATGACAGCGTCGCCTCGGTCAGGATGGCGATGGCCAGCGTGATCGTCGCGATCACCAGAACCGGCCCGGTGACGTTGGGCAGCACATGGCGCAGCATGATCATGACCGGATGGATGCCGATGACGCGCGCGGCCTGCACGTATTCCTTGTTTTTCTCCACCAGCGTCGATCCGCGCACCGTGCGTGCGAAATTGACCCAGACGGACGCCGCGATCGCCAGGATCAGGACGTAGAGCGCCAGTTCGTCATGCACGCCGGGCGGCAGGACTGTTCGCGCCAAACCATCGATCAACAGAGCGATCAGAATGGCCGGAAAGGTCAGCTGAATATCGGCGACCCGCATGATCAGGCTGTCAACCCGCCCGCCGACATAGCCGCTGACCAATCCAAGCGACACGCCGACGACCATGGCGACAAGCACCGAGGCAAAGCCCACGGTCAACGACACGCGCATGCCGAACATGATGCTGGAGAGCACGTCGCGGCCCTGGTCGTCGGTGCCCAGCAGGAATTCCGCCCGGCCGGTCGTATAGGCGTTGGCGCCTTCGACCCAGGCCGGCGGCAACCGGGCGTCCATCAGGTCCAGCGTGCGGACATCGAAGGTGTTGTGGGGTGCCAGCCAGGGGGCCGCAAAGGCGGCAACGAAGAACAGGACGGTGACGACGAACGCGATGACGGTGACCGGCGATCGCCGGAAACTGTACATCACGTCGCTGTCGAGGAAACGGTACACGCTGTCGGCGAACCGCGAACGCCTGCCCGCGGCCGGGACCGCCTGTGTGTCCGATACGGGCTTGCCGGCGCTGCTGTCGATGGTGGCCATGCTTTGTCTCCCGCCCGCTAGTGCCCGCCGGCCGTCGACCGCTCAATGCGCAGCCGCGGATCGACGACGTAGTAGAGCAGATCGACGATCAAGTTGATGACAACAAAGAACAGCGCCACCAGAACGAGATAAGACGACATCACCGGAATGTCGACGAACTGGATCGCCTGCAGGAACAGCAGGCCCATCCCCGGCCACTGAAACACGGTCTCGGTGATGATGGCAAAAGCGATCAGCGAGCCGATCTGCAGCCCCATGATCGTGATCACCGGTACCATCGTATTCTTCAATGCATGGCCGAAATGGATCGCTCGATTGCTGAGCCCACGGGCGCGGGCGAACTTGATGTAGTCGGTCCGCAGCACCTCAAGCATCTCCGCACGCACCAGCCGCATGATCAGGGTCATCTGGAACAGCGCCAGTGTGATCGATGGCAGGATCAGAGCCTTCAACCCGCCCACCGTCAGGAACCCGGTGGACCACCAGCCCAGATCGATCGTCGCCCCGCGACCGAAGGACGGCAACCAGCCGAGCAGCACAGAGAACACCAGGATCAGAAGAATGCCGATCAGGAAGGTCGGCAGCGAGATCCCGACCAGCGAGACGGTGAGCAGCAGCTTGCTCATGAATCCGTGGCGGTGCAGCCCGGTATAGACACCAGCCGGTACGCCCAATAGCAGGGCGAACAGCGCAGCGCAGAAGACCAGTTCCAGCGTCGCCGGCAATCGTTCGACCAGGATCTCGTCCACCGGCTCGCCGAGCCGGTAGGAAAGCCCGAACTCCCCCTGCACGGCATTGGCTACAAAACGACCAAACTGCACAGGAAATGGATCGTTCAGGCCAAGGCGCTCGCGCGCGGCCTCCCGCTGTTCGGTCGTCGCTTCCTGGCCCACCATGTTGTTGATGGGGTCGCCGACAAAGTTGAACAGACCGAACGAGATGAAGGCGACGACAAGCATCACCAGGATCGATTGGAACAATCGCCGAATGATGTAGGCGATCATCGAGACTGCACTCTCCCCTTCCATCGCAACGCACACGGCCCGGACTGCAAGATCCGGGCCGTGGCGTTACGGGGCCGTTCGGGCGCTGAGCCCCTTGGCCTTACCGGTCGCCTACTGGACCATCGTCACGAAGCGCAGGTCGACATCGTTGAACGGCCGCTGCGCGATATCCGCAACGTTGTCCCGCACGCCCCAGGCCAGCGCCTGCTGATGCAGCGTGATGTGGCCGACATCGTCCTTGTGGATCTGGAACGCCTCGCGGATCATCTCGTTGCGCGCCTCGGGATCGGTCTCGATCGCGATCATCTGCGTCAGCTCTTCCACCCGCGGGTTGCTGTAGCGGCCGCAGTTCCACGTGCCGCCGTCGCCGTCCGGTCCGACCGTCATCAGCTCATTCAGCGGGTTCCAGGCATCGTAGCTGCCCGGCGTCCAGCCCAGCATGAAGAAGCTGGTGTTGTACCCTTCCGAGGCACCGATCTTGTTGAAGTGCAGCGACTTGGTCTGGGCGTTCAGCGTCACGTCGATGCCGATGCGCTCCAGCATGGGCACAACCGCGAGGCAGATCGCTTCGTCATTGACATAGCGGTCATTCGGGCAGTCGAAAGTCAGGGGGAAGCCGTCGGGATAGCCCGCTTCGGCCAACAGCGCGCGGGCCGCATCCGGGTCATAGGGAAGACGGTCGTTCATGTCTTCCTGGAAGCCCTGGATGCCCGGGGCGACCATCAGACCGGTCGGGGTGGCCGCACCGCGCATCACCACCTGGGCGATCGCTTCGATGTCGATGGCCTGGAAGAAGGCCTGCCGCACCCGCTGATCCAGGAACGGATTCTGGCCCGTACCCGGCATGTCCAACAGCTCTTCACGGTGCTGGTCGAAACCGAGGAAGATGGTGCGCAGCTCAGGTCCCTGCAGCACTTCGACGCCGTCGCTGGCGTTCAGCCGGTCCACATCCTGCAGCGGCACCGGATACATCATGTCGATCTCGCCGGAGATCAGCGCGGCCACGCGGGTCGCGTCGTTGCTGATCGGCTGAAGGATGGCTTCGGTGACATTGGCGTCCGGGAACTCGTCCCAACCCCACCAATCGTCATTGCGCACAAGCACGGTCTGCACGTCGGGCACCCGCTCGCCTATGATATAGGGGCCGGTGCCGTTGGCGTTGTTGTTGGCGAAAGTCTGGACGCCGGCGCCGCGCACGACTTCGGTCGCGCCGTTCTCCTCGGTCCATTCCTGGTCCATGATGAAGAACAGCGGCAGTTCCTGAAGCAGCGTCGGGTTGGGGCCGTTCCCCGTGACGATCTGGATGGTGAAGTCGTCGATCTTCGTCATCTCGGTGATCGACTGCACCGTATAGACCATCTCCGACTGTTCCTGGCGCACCCGGTCGAACGAGAACAGCACGTCGTCCGCGGTGAAGGGGTTGCCGTTATGGAACGTCACGCCTTCGCGCAGGTGGAAGATCCAGGTGGTGTCGTCGGCAATCTCCCAAGAGGTGGCCAGCGACGGGTGCAGCGAGAGATCGGGATGGCGATGGATCAGGGCCTCGTAGACGTTGCCCTTCATCGCGTTGGTCGGCCCCTCGTTGTTGATGTGGGGGTCGAGACCCAGAACGTCGCCGGAGGTGGAGTATCGGAACGTCTCAGCCGCAGCCGGCCACGCCACCGCGGCAGCAAGAACGGTTGAGAGTCCGAATGATGTAAACTTGCCCATCATGCTTGAAGGCTCCCTGCTGGAGAGCGGTTGCCCGCCCTTGGCTTGACCCGCCGCGAAGTGCCGGCAGATGCAATGCTTCGCCAGGCGCGGACGGTTAGTTAGCCGTTGTAGCACCGCATTTCCGCCGCGTCCAAGCCGGCTTTTGAGGTAAAGCCCGAATACGGCGGCATGACGCCGCAGCGTTCTGCGGGCGACAGTCGCGGACATGGAGCCGCGCAAGCACCGACCAAGACAATCCTGCGCGTGGGTTTGTCCGGTCTTGGAAATGCAGCGGGTTTCCGACAGTCAGTTCACGCGCACGATCCGGAACGTCCGGGTCACGCCGTCCCATTCCTTGATGGCGACATATTCGCCCTCGACGAACCGGTGGGCCTCGAATTGGACCAGAACCTCGTCATCCTCCGGCTCGGTGCCGTCGTAGTGGAAGGCCCAGCCGTTGCGGCGGTGTACCAGGTGGCCGTGGTCGTCCGCCTCGCGCGGGGCGAAGCGGGTCACGGTGCAGCGGGTCCGTTCCCTGCGCCAGTTCGTCGGGTCGACGCGACCTTCCGGATCCAGCGGCGCCTTGAAGACATAGCCGAATTCGGAACTGCCGACGGGGTGGTCGGGACAACGGGCGAGTTCGAGGCGGATCGTCTTGAGCGACATGGTTCGATCACTCCCTACTTACCTTTCTTGCCGGCCCTTGAATGCCGACCGTCCCGGCGATGTCGCCGCATCCGGTCGCAATTCGGGCTGTTGGTTCGAAGCGCCGGGGCCTTTGGTGCTCCGGCTCAGTGGGCCATGATTACCGGGATTTCGGCATGGCCGATGATGTGGCGCGTCACGCCCCCGAGGATCATCTCGCGGACGCGGCTGTGCCCATACCCTCCCATCACGATGACGTCGGCGCCGTCCTCGCGCGCGGCGTCCAGGAGAGAGGCTCCGACGCCGTCACCGCCGACCTCGATCGCCTTTGCGGTCGCCGGAACAACGTGCCAGGCCAAGTACGAAACCAGCTCGCTCGCTCGCGCCGCCTGGGTGCGCGCCGTCGCCGCGGTCAGAACCGTCACGGCCTCGGCCCGCTGCAGGATCGACATGGCCCCGGCAACCGCACGGGCACAGTCACTGGTACCGCGCCACGCAATGGCGACCCGGCGGCCGATACTCTCCGGCATGCCCACGGGCGCCAGCATGACGGGCCGTCCGCCGGCCAGCAGGGCCGCTTCCAGCGACAGCGTGAATTGCAGGTCTTCATCCGTCGAGCCTGGCCGCCCCAGCACGACAAGGTCGCTCAGATGGCTCAGCCGTGCGACCATCTCCTCCTCCCGGCCGGCTTCCTCCCGCCAACTCGCGCTGGCCGTGCCGGGGCCCGGCGGCGTGTCGTGCACCGGCATCCCGCTGGCGCCGATCGCGGCCTCGAAGCCACGGCGGGCATGCTCGGCCCGTGCCTCCCACTCGGTCTCGGCCGAGTGCATCAGCTGCTCGACGATGGTGCCGGACATGCCCTCGCCGACAAGGGGCACGGTTTCGCTCGGGCTCAGCCGTGCGAAGGCCACCTCCACATGCGCGGCGAAGGACTCCGCCAGAAGAAACGCCGTCGCCAGCGTCGATCTGTCCCGTTCAAGACCGCAAACGGGCGCGAGAATCGTCTTGATCGACATCGGTCAGCTCCCGGCTTCCGGATCTGCACACGCAACCCGGACCATACAGGCTAACAACTGCCGATGATGGCCAACATTGACGCAAGTCATTGACTAATAAGTACATGTGCAGCTTTACGGCGGAATTCAAGCGGATTAGCCGAGCATGCTTTGGACCGGCTCCGGGATCGATCCGTCGGATAGCGACTTCACCTCCGGCGCCGTCCAGTCACCATCCATCGAGTGACGCGATTATCCGCGACCGCCGCTGCGGCGACGGCGGCACGCTTCGTCCTGCGGGAGGGATTCGGGCTAGACGAGCTCGCCCAGAGAGTCGCGCACGACGGCCACGATCTCACCCTCGAACTGCGATATCGACTCGCCGTCCTGGCCGAGAACGACCCTAAGTTCCAGCGTCGTGGTGGGCACGAACTGGGCGACCTGAGCCAACACCTCGTCCGACAGGACGTCCGTGGGGTTGAGCTGTTCCCTCTTGGCCTTCATCTCGCGCCAGCTCTTCAGAGACGATGCGATCACGCTGGCGACCTGCTCCGCCTCTTCCCGCTCGCGCATGTCGCGATACAGCACAAGCAGGCGCCATGCCCCATCGACGAACGCCGTATCGACACGATCGACGTCCACGGATTTCATGAACGCAGCGATGGACGACTCGTCTTCCGCCTTCTGCGCGCCCGCGCGCACCTCGAATGTCCGGACACTGAGGCTCATGCCGTCTCTCCCGCCAAGCCAGGGCAGTCAAAAGACACTCATAGCCTACGAACGTTAACATAGCGTGAGGCGGCGAAGGCCGATCAGCCGTCACCGTCTTCGGATCGCAGTCCTTGGATGCGGCTGTCCAAACGCTCGTCATCCAGGCCCTCCGGTTCCTGGTGCAGGCTCACCTCCGCGCCGGGGAAGGCATGTTTCAGCGCGATTTCGATGTCGTCCGCGATGGCATGCGCCTGGTCGAGCGTCAAGTTGCCGTCGAGCTCCAAATGCAGCTCGATGAACCGCGTGATGCCGGCACTGCGCGTGCGCAGATCATGAACGCCGAGCGCACGCCCGTCGGCCATGACAAGCGAGACGATGCGCTCGCGATCTTCCACCGGCAGTTCGCGGTCCATCAGGACGTCCAGAGACTCCCGCCCGATGGAGGCGGCATTCCACAGCATGTAGCCGGCGATCGCGATGGCGGCGATGGGGTCCACCCGCGCTTCGCCCGACCACGCATAGATCGCCAAGGCCGCGATGACCGACAGGTTCATCAACAGGTCGCCGCGGTAGTTCAGGCTGATGGCATCGATTCCGACCGACCTGGTCCGGCGCACGACGTGGCGCTGAAAGATGACAAGCCCGAAGGTCAGCGTGATCGACAGGATCATGACCGCAAGGCCGACTTCCGTGGCCGTGATGGGGCGCGGCGTTATCAGCCTTTCAATGGACTGGAAGATGATGATCAGCCCCGACCCTGCGATGAAGGCCATCTGTGCCAGCGCGCCCAGGGATTCGAACTTGCCGTGACCGTACCGGTGGCCCTTGTCCGGCGGCCGCATAGCATGGCGCACCGTCACCATGGTCAGCATCGCGGCGGCCACATCCAGCACGCTGTCCATCAGCGATGACAAGAGTGCGACCGAGCCGGTGAGCAGCCATGCCGCAAGCTTGGCCGCAGCCAGCGTGACGCTCACCGCGACGGCCGCCTGGCTGGCCTGGCGCCGCAGCCGCTCGGCCTCTTCGGTGCTGACGGGACGGTCGGTCATGCTCTGCCGCCCGGCTCAGGGATAGACGCGTTCCGTTACCCAGGCGCCGCCGTGTCGTCGGTAGACCAGGCGGTCGTGCAGCCGGAAGGGCCGGTCCAGCCAGAACTCGATCACGTCCGGGATCACGCGGTAGCCGGACCAATGCGCCGGCCGCGGCACGTCGCCGCCGGCATAGTCGCGCTCGAAGGCTTCAATTCGGTCCTCCAAAGCGGTGCGCGACGGCAGTGTGGTCGATTGCACAGATGCCCAGGCGCCGATCTGCGATCCGCGCGGCCGGGTCGCGAAGTAGGCGTCCGCTTCCGCCTCGCTGACACGCTCGACCGGACCGCGGACCCGGACCTGCCGCCTCAGCGACTTCCAGTGAAAGCACAGACCGGCCTTCGCGTTCTCGGCAAGCTGCCGCCCCTTGGGGCTTTCCGTGTTGGTGTAGAAGACGAAGCCCCGGTCATCGATCCCCTTCAGAAGAATCATGCGCACCGACGGCATGCCGTCCTGTCCCGCCGTAGCCACCGCCATGGCATTGGCGTCGTTCGGCTCGGTGGCCTCCGCCTCGGTCAACCAGGCCTGGAACAGGGCAAACGGATCGTCGACCTCGCTAATCTCCGTCAGATCTGCGCTTGCGGTCATTGCCTTGCCTCGCATCTGTTGGCAATTCTTTGTTAGGGGCTAGCCAACGATAGTGCGTGGTTGGGATTTCGGGCCAGTCTTCCGTTCGCCCAACCGCCGATGATCTGTGAGATGCTGCCGACACCGCCGACCGCGTGATCCGCCGCGGTCGGGCGGTCGGGCGGCGGGCGACCATGAGAAGTGCCGATGCGCGATCCATACGATGCTCTGGGTGTCTCGCGGAGCGCCAGCGACGAGGAGATCAAGCAGGCCTACCGCCGGCTGGTCAAGGAATCGCATCCCGACCTGAACCCGGGCGACCCCGTGCTGGAGCAGCGCTTCAAAGAAGTCACGTCAGCCTATGACCTGCTGCGCGACCGGGAAAAGCGCGAACGCTTCGACCGCGGCGAGATCGATGCCGAAGGCCAGCCCCGCGCCGCCTGGAACCACGCCCGACGGGGGCGCCGGCCGAACAGCCGCAAGGGGTTCAGCGCCCAAGACATCTTCGAAGACATTTTCGGCCGCGGCGGGTTCAAGACCCGTGGCGCCGACCTTTCCTACACGCTGGCCGTCGACTTCCTGGAGGCCGTCAACGGGACCCGCAAGCGCCTGGTGCTGACCGACGGGCGGGAGATCGACGTGACCGTTCCGCCCGGAACCGACGACCGGCAGACCCTGAGGCTGAAGGGCCAGGGGACGGCGGGCATGGGCGGCGGCGAGCCGGGCGACGCCTATGTGGAGGTGCGCGTCGAGCCGCACCCCCATTTCCGGCGCGACGGCGCGAACGTCCACCTGGACGTCCCGGTGAGCCTGAAAGAGGCGGTGCTGGGCGCGTCGATCGCGGTGCCGACGGTGGGGGGCCGCGTCAACGTCAAGGTTCCCGCCGGGGCAAACACGGGCACGGTCTTGCGCCTTCGCGGCAAGGGCGTGCAGGGCAGAGGCGGCAATGCGGCCGGCGACCTCTATGTCACACTCAAGGTCGTGCTGCCCGATCCGCTCGACGCGGCACTGACGGACTTCGTGCGCGGCTGGACGCCCAAAGGGCAGACGGACCCCCGCAAGAAGGCCGGCCTTACCTGACAGGCGCCCCCTAAGGCTTCTTCGCCTGTCGTCGCTGCGGCGTCGGATCGATGTCGCCGGTGGCGGAGAGGAGGATGGCCACCGGCCGCGTATAGGGGAACTGCGCGAACACGGTCAGCATGATCACTGTGATCGGCACGCACAGGATCGCGCCCACGACGCCCCACAGGCTGCCCCATGTCGCCAGAGCCAGCAGGATGACCAGCGGGCTCAGGTTCAGCGACCGCCCCATCAGGCGCGGCTCGACCACGCTGCCTACGACGATCTGAACGGCGGACAGGCCAACAAGCGCCATGATGAACGGCCCGATCGCCCCGAACTGAACCAGAGTCAAGGCGACGGGAAACGTCACCCCGAGGAATGACCCGATATAGGGGATGAAGTTCAGGACGAAGATCAGCACGGCCCAGAACCCGGCGAAATCCACCCCGATCAGGCCCATCACCAGCCAACTGCCCGCCCCGATCAAGAGGCTCACAAAGGCCTTCAACACCAGGTACTGCCCTACCCTTTCGCTGATCGTGTGCAGCGTCTGCTGTATCCGTTCGGCCTTCTCCGCCGATCCGGCAAGCTTCGCCAGCTTCCTGGCAGCCGCCCTGCGTTCGGCAAGGATGAAGGCGACGTAGATGACGACAACGAAGAACCCGATCAGCATGGACGAAAGGACGCCCACCAGATTGGTGACTGCAGCCTGCGGGCTGATCTGTTGGAAGATTTGCTCGCGGATCCGCGGCAGGGTCGGCAGTTCTTCCACGTCCAAGAGACCGGCGATGGAGAGGATGAGGCCCTGCAGATTCTCCTCATACGTCCCCGCTGCCGCCTGGACCTGAGCGACGTTGTTGGCGATCAAACGCGCCAGCCCCCAGATAACGACCAGGACCACCAGGAACGACAGAGTGTGCGCTGCCCAGGATGGCAGGCGGATGCCGGATACGGACAGCCGCCCGAACCACTCCGCCATGGTCCACAGCACGTAGGCGATCAGCAGCGCCGTCACCAGCGGCACCAGGATCGGCCGGCCGACATGGATCAGCCAGCCGAAAAGCACTGCCAGTGCGACCCCAAGGAACAGACGCAGTAAAGGTGTTGTCATGACCAGTCGCGTTAATTCTGGTTGAGGTGTCGGTGATGAATGATAGCACGCCCGAAGATTGACCGGCATCCGGTCGCAGCCCGCATTCCATTCTTCCAACGG
This sequence comes from Anaerolineae bacterium, assembly GCA_028285185.1. Classification (GTDB taxonomy): domain Bacteria; phylum Pseudomonadota; class Alphaproteobacteria; order DSM-16000; family Inquilinaceae; genus JACKIG01. The sequence continues at coordinate 19,317 of JANQQD010000043.1, forward strand.
GAAGAGTCTTAAAAGGATATTTGGGAAACAAACCGGCAGTACTCGTAATTATATTGCGTCGTACCCATATAATGCAGTTATTAACTTATTCTTAGGGCGATTTATGGAAACAATGAGCAACATGAACGACCGATCGTTGCGTCGACCCTCAGCCAGGACGGGTCGTTGAGCAATAGAGAGGCATCCCGTGGGAGAGAGACGTCCACAGCGGCCAAACCGGCCATAGCCATATCGCGCGGCCTCGTCCATTCGGCCCCTCAGCGCGACGGAGAAGTGCAATGTTGAGCAATCGCACAATTGGCCAGCGGCTGTTGCTGCTCGTCCTTGTCAGCGTCATCAGTCTGGTGGCGCTGTCCGTCGCGGGTCTGCTGGCCCACCGCGAAAGCCTGTTCGCCGACCGGAGGATCAAGACGCAGAATGTGGTCGAAGTCGCAAGCTCCGTGATCAACCATTATGTGCAGTTGGCTGAAGCCGGCGAAATTTCTCAGGAGGAAGCACAGGCATCCGCCCTCGCCGACGTTGAAGCGCTGCGCTACGAAGGTGAGAGCAACTACTTCTGGGTGCACGATCACGGCCCCACAATGTTGATGCACGCCCTGAAGCCCCAACTCAACGGGCAGGACATCAGCGGCGCAGAGGACACCAACGGCGTCCCGCTGTTCATCGAGATGGTCGCGGTCGTCGAAGCCGAGGGCAGCGGCTTCGTGGCCTATGACTGGCAGAATCCCGGGGAGGAGGCGCCGAGGCCCAAGATCTCGTTCGTCCAGGGCATCCCCGAATGGGGTTGGATCGTCGGGTCCGGCATCTATGTCGACGACGTCAATACCGTGTTCTGGAACGCCGCCGTGATTGCGATCGGCGCAATTGTCGCCGTCCTCGCAGTGATGGGGGGCGTGGCATGGTCGATCGGCCGCGGCATTTCGCTGCCAATTCGCACCGTGACCGAGCGCATGGACCAGCTCGCGACTGGCAACCTGGAGATCGAGGTGCCCTTCACCGAACGGAAGGACGAGGTTGGGGGGTTGGCGAGATCGCTAGCAATCTTCAAGGACAACGCCCTCAAGATGGAAGAGATGCGCCGCGTGCAGGCCGAAACCGAGCAGCGGGCCTCTGCGGATAGGCATCAGGCACGGCTGGCAATGGCCGACGATCTGGAGACCAGCGTGAAGGGCATGATCGAAAGCCTCGGTAGCGCGAGCACAGAGTTGAGCGAGACGGCCCGCGCCATGACCGGTATCGCCGACACCACCTCGCAGAAGGCGGTGACCGTTGCCACGGGGTCGGAAGAAACGTCCCAAAGCGTCCAGACAGTTGCCGCCGCGACCGAAGAGCTGAACTCTTCCGTGGGCGAGATCGGCCGCCAGATCACGACCACGGCCGGTGTCTCCGCCGATGCCGTGGAGAAAGCGCGTAGCGCGAACGACAGCGTGAAAGGGCTTTCGGAGGCGTCTGAGAAGATCGGCGAGGTCGTACAGCTGATCGCCAGTATCGCCGAGCAGACCAACCTTCTGGCCTTGAACGCGACAATTGAGGCCGCCCGTGCCGGCGATGCTGGCAAGGGGTTTGCGGTGGTCGCTTCAGAGGTCAAGGCGCTGGCGGACCAGACAGCAAAGGCGACTGACGAGATCGGCCAGCAGATCCAATCGATGCAATCGGCGACGGCCAGCACGGTGAGCGTCATCGGCGAGATTGGAGAGGTGATCGATCAGATCAGCGCATCGGCTTCAGCGGTGGCCGCCGCGATCGAACAGCAGACGGCCGCGACACAAGAGATCGCCCGCAACATCGAGCAAGCCGCTGCAGGGTCGGACACGGTCACGCGCAACATCGCCGACGTCAGCCAGGCGGCCGGCCAGACGGGCGACAGCGCCGGCGTCGTGCTGGAATCCTCAGAGCAGCTCTCACGCATCTCCGCCGATGTCGGGCGCGAAGTGGACGCCTTCCTTGCCAAGATCCGGGCCGCCTGACCGAAACCGGGGCAATCAGCTTGCGGAGGCCGGAGCGACACGGCGATGCCGGCAGCTCCGGCCCACCGAACCATGGCTTTCGGCGCATAACCGACCGCTGTAGTGCGGCGAAAGCCCAGGCTATGGTTCGGCAAGCCGGTACGTTGTACCTGTTTTTCTCAGCCATGACTTCGCGCTCGAAGCATTACTAGCCGCCAATAATGCAGCATTAAATATTCAGTAACCTTAGCGAACAACAGTTTGTTCATATTATGTTCCGATCTCATGATTATCAACCACTTAGGGTGATCGCCTTGGATAAAATGTCACAAGTAACAAGGGGTTAACTATGTATATCGGTTCACATTGTCGGACGTCTTAGGTATAGTTCACGAAAGACGACAGATGTGAACGACGTCAATGCAGTACCATCGGATCGCAAGAAATGCCATCGATGCAGCGCAATGCCTAAGGGCATCGTCGGCCGACCACGGTGGCGGCGATGCGCAGAAGCTGCAACTCGCAGAATTCTTAGAAAGCGTAGCAAAAGACTTGATGGCGCCTTGTCATTACACAGCTAATTTTGGGATCGATATATCTTCCGGCAAATAGGCCGCTCCAGTCCGTCCGGGGTATTGCTCCCCATCCATCAACCCATTACCGCAACACGGGCGACCGCTCCGAGCGCTTGCGCTGAGCCATGGAGTTCGACCGCGAGCGGGTCGGAAACGATGGCGACGGCGGTGCGAAAGGCATGGCTCAGGATGAAGATCATGGTCAGCGCGGCGAGCATTGGCCATACGCGGGCGGGACCGCGAGCGACGGTAACCTGACCGTCCATTACCGTGATCCCCCTTGGCGCAGACCAACGGGGTAGAGCCTCAGCGAGGGCACCCGGCGAGCGCACGCGGACCGAGGAAGCGCACGCCCTGCCACCTCATGTAACGGCAAAGACCCTATGGATGGGGCCGCCATCGCCGGTTCTGGACTTGGTCACGGCGATAACGTTGTTGAGCCAGGCATAGCGCGCATCACCGGTTTCAAACAGGGGTGCTGCGCGGAAGTAGTAGCGCCATGCGCCTGCCGGATCGTCCGGCTTTTCAAGATCGAGCGCATACTCGGCGTCTCCCGGCGCAGACCAGAACCGGCCTTGCCAATGAAGATAGAGCAAGGCGTTGTCATGCGTTTCCAGACAGAAGCGCACGTCCAACGCGCCCGATCCGTCCGGGCGGATACGTATCCAGTCCGCACCTGCATCCGGCACCACGCGACCGCGCAAGCGAGGCCCTTCGAACGTGCCGCCCTTCACCAGGAAGATCACGCGGTTGCCGTCGGGTGTCTGCCCAACGTCCATCGCCGGAAGATGAAGCTTCACGCGCGCTTCGAACAGGAACTCCAGACCTGGCGGGCTGTCCGCGTCCCAATTCGCCTCGTTCGCTTTCAGGCTTTCAAGCATGTCGCCCTCTCCGCCTCATGCCGCCACTGATTGCGGCGACACGCCGAAAACGTTCTTCCACATGCCGTCGATGGAAATGCCAGACTGGGCTGCGATCTGCGCCAGATCGCACATGAAATGCTCGGTTGCGATTAGATCGTCCTTGAAGGTCATCCGGATTGTCACCGGGATCTCGATTAGGCGACCGTTGGGCAACATGCCGTTCGCATCGCTAGCATCGGCAGCCATCGTCATACGGACCGTGCCCCAACCGACGAAGTATTCGCCGTCGGCGACGTGGCCTTCGAAGCTCACTTCGTAATCCGGATAACTGGCGAAGAAATGCGTGAGCAGAGCCGCATTTTGTTCCTTACCGCGAGCGATTGCGCCCCAGGCCGGTGAGGTCAGTTCGATGTCGTCGTGCATGAAAGTGAGCGCGGCCGCGACATCCTGCCGGTTCTTGGCGACGCCCAGTCCGGCGGCGAGTTCGTACATGCGTTCGGGAGTCATAGCTAAGCCCCATCTAACCACTCCATAAGGCAATATATGCATAGCGCATACATATATGTCAATCCTGCAGTTGTTGAATTCATGCGGCGCGCATACATTGCCAATATGGACCGAACGACAAACCTGCTTGGTGCGCTTGCCCTCGCAGTTACCGACCGGATCAAGTCCGGCTTGAAGAAGACATTCGATCGCTCCGGTGAAACGGCTGCGGCAATCGTCGTTCTTGGATATGCGCCTGGGCTGTCCGTAGAAATTCTGCGCCAGGTTCTGGATCTCTCACATCCCGGCACCGTGCGTTTGATCGACCGCCTGGAAGAGGACGGCCTCGTCGAGCGACGGAAGGCTGCAGACAACCGAGCTGTTGCGCTGCATCTGACACCAAAGGGCGGCAAGCTACGTCAGCAGCTAATGGACCGTCGTCTCGATACGCTGGAAGCGGCCCTCAAGGGGCTCACCGCTGACGAGCGGCTGGTTCTCGGTGACTTGTTCGCCAAGATCCTGACGAACCTGCCGGAAACCGAAATGGCAAAGCATCGCATCTGCCGCCTGTGTGCCGTCCCGACGTGCAGCGACTGCCCTATTCCGGGCCGAGCGATTTGATTGGTCACGACAAATCATTACTGGCAACCAATCAGCTCTGGCTACGCCTGCCGAGTTCGCGGAACGACATCCGCTATAGCGGGCGACCGGTGACGCTGGTCGGGGGTGCGCCGCCCGTTCTCTCAGACTACTGGATGTAGCCGCTGATGAAGCGGTTGGGCGGCCCCGGCTGCGGTTCTGCGTAGCAGTCGGCTTCGGCCAGCGTGGAATAGCAGAACACCGAGGATGCGCCGGGCGTGTAGCCGATGGAGTCCACCGCTACCGTTTCCGGCGCGAATGGATCGAGATCAGTTCCGCAACCGGCTGTCAGGCCCGCCAACCCGACAAGCACGGTGCGAATGGCGCGTCCGGCCCCACGATGAAATCGCCCTCTCATGGGACCGAGCTTCGCCCACGGACATGAACAAGTGGCTAACGGAGAGACCTGATCCGGTCACGTCGGACCGACGTGACCGGATCCGGCTCCAACTATCTGATGTAGACTAACGCTCAGGTCTCAGGCTGAGTCAGCCTGAGGTCATCTTGGTCTAAGTCGCATTGACATCGACGACGACGCGCCCCTGCACCTGCCCTTTCAGGATCTTTCCAGCGAGATCCGGCAGGGCCGATATGGGTTCGACCTGTGTCATCGTCTCCAGCAGCCCCATCGGCAAATCACGGGCCAGGCGGGCCCACGCCGCCTCACGCTGGTCGCGCGGGCACATGACGCTGTCGATGCCGATCAGCCGCACGCCGCGCAGCAGGAACGGGATCACGCTGCCAGGAAGATCAGCCCCAGCCACCAGGCCACAGGCAGCGACCGAGCTGCGATAGCGCATCTGGCTCAACATCTTGGCCAGGGTCGTGGAGCCGACATTGTCGACGGCCCCGATCCACCGTTCCTTGTCCAGGGGACGGACCGGCCCCTCGGAGAGTTCACTGCGCTCGATCGTTGCCGCTGCACCAAGATCCAGCAGATATTGCTGCGCCTTGCCGGTCGACGCGACCACGCGATAGCCCGCCTTGGCCGCAAGCGCGACAGCAACGCTGCCGACGCCGCCGGAAGCCCCGGTGACCAGCAGGTCGCCTTCGACGTCCGGCGACAGCCCTTCATCCTCCAGCGCATCCAGCGCCAGGGCCGCGGTGACGCCGGCCGTGCCGATAGCCATCGCCAGGCGCGTATCGAAGGGCTCGGGCAAATGCAGCAGCCAGTCGCCCTTCACGCGCGCTTTCTGTGAATAGCCGCCCCAATACGCCTCGCCAACGCGCCAGCCGGTGCAGACCACCTTGTCCCCCGGCTTGAAACGCGGATCGTCGGACGCTTCGACGGTGCCGGCAAAGTCGACACCCGGGACATGCGGGTAGGCGCGCACCAGCTTGCCGATCCCGTTCAGGATCATGCCATCCTTGTAGTTCAGCGTGGAGTATTCCACCGCGACCGTCACGTCGCCGGCCGGCAGCCGGTCCACCTCCAGATCCTGCAGACCGCCTGTGACCTTGCCGTCACTCTCTTCAAGCACCCAAGCCTTGAACGGACCGGCCATGACCTTTCCTCCCATCGACACGGACATTCGTGCGACAGTAGATAAAGGTTAACGCTGCGCTCCGCCACCGGCGCCTTGCCCACGGCCCTCGCCCCGCAGGTGCCGACCCAGCTCTCGCAGGAACTGGCGGCGCTGGCGGGGCGTCAAGTCGACGGCAGCTTCGGCCATGGTATCCTGCAGGATCTGCTGCACAGCACCGACTTCCTGGCGCATCCGGCTCATCGCTTCGACAACGCGCTCGGGATCATATTGATCGTCGAGAAAGGCGTCCCGCACCGCCAATCGCGCATCGACGACGGCTGCGAAGCGACGCCGGATCTCCTCGCGCTCGGCCTCGAATGCCTCCGAAAGACCCGCCTGCGCCGTCTCGGGCAGCACAGCCGCGGCCTCCCGCATGGCACCGATCCCGAAGCCAAAGGCCGGCGGCCTGGCCACCATCCCGCTGACCAGGAACCCGACGAGAAACAGGTTCACCGCCAGCGAGACGATCAGGATGGCCGTACGGGCGGTCATAGCCACGTCTCGTCGATATCGAGATCAAGATCGAACAGCACGAAGGCACTCAGATCCGTCTGCTGCCCCAGTCCGATCTCCTCCGCCGGCAGAAATGCTCCGGTGACAAGACCGCAGGCGAGCGAAGCGGCGAGCGCTGCCGCAGGTCGCCAGGTCGGCAGCTCTGGCCACAACGTCCCGAAGGATCGCCGGAACCAGCTGCTGCGCCGATGCGGGGGCAGCTGCGGTGCTGCCACCGGTGCCGCTGCCAGGATACGCCCGGCCAGCTCCGGCGAAGGGTCGGCGACTGGCAGGCTGTCCAGCAGATCGTCGAGTTTCCGCGCGTCGTCCATCATGGTTCGCGCCTCTGCAGACCTGGCAACCAGCGCCAGCGCAGCCTCCCGCTCGACCTCTGGCCACCGGTCCGCCGTAGCGCCATAGGCGTCCAGCAGGGTTCGGAACCGGTCGATCGAGATCGGCTGGCCCACGATCCGCTCGCCATTGCCGTTGGAACCGGTCATCGAATGTCTCCTGCTAGGCATCCGCTTCGTCCGCCAGACGGCGCCGCAACGTCCGACGCCCCCGCGCCAGCAGCGACTCCACAGCCTCCACCCCCACGCCGAGAACGGCGGCCGCATCGGCGTTGCTGAGCCCCTGATGGTGGCAGAGCACGATGGCCGTCCGCTGCCGCTCCGGCAGATCCGCCAGGGCGGCCGCGACCCGTCTCGCCGTTTCGTCTTCGGCATAGGCTTGAGCCGGGTCCGGCCGCGGATCGACCGGATCGATCCCCCCGTCGAGCGGCGTCGTCGGACGCCGGCGACGGATCCTGTCGATCGCCAGGTTGTGGGCCACGCGGAACAGCCAGGTCGACAGCTTCGCCCCGCCCGGTCGCCAGCGCGGCGCCTCCGTCCAGAGCCTGAGGAACGTCTCCTGAGCGACCTCTTCTGCATCGTCGCGGTCGCTCAGCAGCCGCCCGGCAAAGGCGGTCACGGGGCGCAGGTGGCGCTGCACGAGCATACCGCAGGCCGCGCGATCCCCGGCGCCCGCCCGCTGCATCAGCGCGTCGTCTTCGCTCTGCGTCACCACGCCGTCCGGCTTGCCGCGTCATCATCGCCGTGTCGCGGGCGCCCGCGAACCTAACCGCCCCGGGGCCCGTTTCCCCTTTCTGGTATCTCGTCGCGCGTGATGACGCCATCGCCGTTCGCATCAAGCCGCTCGAACATAGCCCCGGACCGTCCCAGCGCGTGCTCCTCAGCAGAGACCGTTCCGCTGCCGTCGGTGTCCAGCCGCTCGATGCGCTGATCGACGCGGTCGCCCAGCCGCCCGGACCCGAAGGCCAGCGCCTCGTCGCGCGTCATCTCTCCGTCGCCGTCCGTATCGATCTGAAGGAACATCTCCTCACGGACGGTCTCGACCTCCTTGACCGTGATCTGACCGTCGCCGTCAGTGTCGAACCGGTCGAACATCGCGCCAGCTGTTCCCATCTGACCGGGGCGTCCGCCCGGCAGCGGCGCCGAACCAGGAAATCCGTCCTGCGCCATGCCCGTTCCCGGCAACACCAGAGCCACGGCAATCGCCGCGGCAAGAGACTTCATCGCCATCCGTCTTTGGCTCCCTTCGTGCGCCTGCGAAGTGCAGCGGCAGCATCAGCTCCGCCGTTTCCTTCGTTACACGCACGAGCGGGCGGAACCCGTCGCTGTCCGCATGCGCAGCACTACCGGCCGCCCTGCGGCACCCCGACAAAGCGGACGGGGCGGCCATCGGGCGACCCCTGCAATGTGCCGTCGCGCATGACGATGCGCCCGCGGATGATCGTTGCCATCGGCCAGCCGGTTACACGGCGCCCATGGAAGGGTGTCCAACCGCAGCGGCTTTCGATCCACGCATTGGTAATCTCGCGCTCGGCCGCCAGGTCGACGATCGTGAAATCGGCATCGTAGCCGGCGGCGATGCGCCCCTTGCCGACGATCCCATAGACGCGCTGCGGCCCGGCGCTGGTCAGGTCGACGAAGCGCTCCAGGCTCAGCCGACTCGCCGCCACATGGTCCAGCATGATCGGCACCAGAGTCTGCACGCCGGGCATGCCGCTGGGGCTGGCGGGATAGGCCTTTGCTTTCTCCTCGCTAGTGTGCGGGGCGTGGTCCGAGCCGACGATATCGACCGTGCCGTCGGCGACCGCTCGCCACAGGGCTTCGCGTTCGGCGGCATCGCGGATCGGCGGGTTCATCTGTGCCAGGCTTCCCAGCGCCTGATAGCACTCCGGCGCCGCCAGCGTCAGATGCTGCGGCGTCACCTCCACGGTCGCCACGTCCCGATGGGCCGCCAGCAGCGTCATCTCTTCGCCGGTCGTGATGTGCAGCACGTGGACCGGCCGGTTGGCAGCCCGTGCCAGGGCCAGAATGCGTCGGGTCGCGCGGATCGCCGTCTCGCGGTCCCGCCAGACCGGATGGTATTCGTGGGTCACCTCGTCCGGCATCTCGCCGCGCCGCTTCACCAACCGCTGCTCGTCCTCCGCATGGACAGCGACGCGGCGTCTGCCATTGGCGAGAACGCGGGCCAGGTCGCTGTCTTCCGGCACCAGAAGGTCGCCCGTGGACGATCCCATGAAGATCTTCACGCCGGAGGTCCCGGGAAGCTGCTCAAGCTCGCCCAGCCATTCGGCATTGTCCGCCGTGGCACCGACGAAGAACGCGTGGTCGCACCAGGCGCGTTCGCGGGCCCGCCGCAGCTTGTCGTCCAGCGCGGCGGCATCGACGGTCAGCGGCTTGGTGTTCGGCATCTCGAAGACGGCCGTGACGCCGCCCGCGACGGCGGCGCGCGTGCCGTGCTCCAGGTCTTCCTTGTGCTCCAGCCCCGGCTCGCGGAAATGGACCTGCGTGTCGATGACGCCGGGCAACACATGCAGTCCAGCGCATGGCAGCACGTCTTCGGCGGTGCCGGCGCTCAAATCCCCCATGGCGACGATGCGGCCTTCGCGCACACCGACATCGGTGGCAGCCAAGCCGCCGGGCGTGAAGACCTGGCCGCCCTTCAGGATCAGGTCGTACCGCTCTGCCGTCATTCTCTCTCCTCCCCTCCCGTGTCATGCCGCCAGGCGTCATGCAGGCGGCGGACAACGGCCTCGACTGCATCGACCGTCAGGCTGTCCATCAGCGTGTCGGTCGTGCGGTGATCGTAGCCTGGGGCCGCCATCATCTCCTCCACCGAGACCGGCGTGGCGGCGACCGCCGCCCATCGCCCCCAGGGCCGGTAGCGCGCGGGCCAGCCCGGACCGAAGAGTGCCACCGTTGGCAATCCACCGGCTGCGGCCATGTGCATCAGCCCGCTGTCGAGGCCGATGAAGAACGCTGACCGCGCCAGGCAGGCCGCCGCGACGGCCGGATCGGTGCGGCCCATCAGGTCGACGACCGTCTCCGCAGGTAAGGCGTTCAGCAGGGGTGCCGCCCGTACCCGCTCGTCGGCCGTGCCGAAAACCGCGACCCGGTGGCCGGAAAACGGTGCGGCCGGCCCGGTCAGCCCGACGACCAGCTCGGCGAACCGCTCCTGGCGCCATTCCTTGCCACGCCAGTTGGCGGTCGGTGCCACGGCCAGGATCGGCCGCCCGTCCGGCAGCAGCCGCGCTGCCTTTTCCTGCATGGCGGCATCGAACCATAGGCGCGGCGACGGCGGCGGATCGATGCCGATCAGCGCGCCGTATTCCTCCACCACGTGGACACGGTCGTCCCTGCGGCCGCTGCGCATCAGGCGGCGGCGGGCCCGGATCAGGAACGACACGGCGGAATTGCGGAGGTCCACAACCATGCCCCAACGCGTTCCCGCCACCGATCGCCACAGCGCCAGCCAATGTCCGCCACGGCGCTGCTTGTCCAGAACGATCAGCCGTTGCAGGCCCGGAACGGCGGCAAACAGACCGGCCGCCACCGGCCCACAGGCCACGGTCACCTCGGCGCCAGGGTGCCGGTCGAGCAATGCACCGAGGATGCCGGTGGACAGCACCGCATCACCCAGCCGATTTGCCGTGATGAACAGGATCTTCAAAGGTCGCCACCGCGATCGGGACAGGCGGCTTGCCAAGCGGCATCGGTCCGCCCAACTGTGAGGCCATCGGGTTTCGTCATTTCCGGATCGCCAACGTCATGCCTTCCTATGTCCTGCTGTCAAGCCGCGGTGTCCTGTCAGTCTCGGGCGACGACCAGGTGGCCTTCCTGCAGGGGCTCGTGTCCAACGACGTGCGAAACGCGGCACCGGACCGTGTGCTGTTTTCGGCCTTCCTGACACCCCAGGGCAAGTACCTCCACGACTTCTTCTTGGTGCACCATGACGGTCGCCTGCTGTTGGACTGCGAGGCAGAGCGGTCTGCGGACCTCTTTAAGCGGCTGAAGATCTACCGCCTGCGCTCAAAGGTCGATCTCGCCGATGCCAGCGATGCCTTCGCGGCCGCTGCCGTGCTTGCCCATGATGCACCCGGGCTGTTCGGGCTGCCGGACCGGCCGGGGGCGGCGGTACCCTGGGGCGGCGGCGTCGCCTATGTCGACCCGCGGCTGGCGGCGATGGGCGTGCGCGTCCTCTTGCCGCGCGAGGGGGCAGAGAGCGAGCTGCGCGCCTTGGGCCTGGAGCCCGCGGGCATCGACCACTACGAGCGTCTCCGCCTGGGTCAGGGCGTGCCCGACGGCAGCCGGGACGTCGCCGTGGAGAAGGCGACGCTCTTGGAAAGCAATTTCGACGAGTTGAACGCCATCGCCTGGGACAAGGGCTGCTATATGGGTCAAGAGCTGACGGCGCGCACCAAGTATCGCGGCCTGGTGAAGCGGCGCCTGGTGCCCGTGGATATCGACGGCCCGATCCCGCCCTCAGGCACGGCGATCACGGCCGATGGCCGGGAAGTGGGCGAGATGCGCTCCGCGCAGGATGCCTATGGTCTGGCCGTGCTGCGCCTCGACGTCCTGGAAGATTTGCAGGAACCGTTGACCGCCGGCGACAGCCGTCTCCGGCCGCGCAAGCCGGAATGGGCGGCATTCTGAGGCGAATTGGCCTGGCGGGCACGAGGGATCTGGACGAGCCATGCAAACGTTTCATTCCCTGACCGTCATAATCAAGGTTCCGGACATCCGCAGGGCAATCGATTTCTATGCGTCCATCGGCTTCGATTTGGTCGGCACCGACGAAGCCCACTATGGAGACGGGAACATCTATTGGGCCATGCTGCGCAACGGCGGTGCATCGATGATGCTCAACATCGATGGCGACGACTCGCCGAAGACCAGCCAGGATTTCTACCTGCGCGTTGAGAACGCCGACGCCCTGTATGAGGCCATCAAAGACAAGGTGACGATCACCGAGGAACTGCACGACCAGTTCTATGGCATGCGGGATTTCTGGTTCAGCGACCTGTTCGGATATCAATGGGGTGCGGGTCATCCGCTGGGCGAAGTCTCCGAGCCCGAAGGCGGGGAATAGGTCAGAGATCCTGCCGGGCATGGGATTTCGAACCTGATTTCATTTGACATTTCGGCGCCGGTCGGGCCTTAGTGCGGCCAGCGACACTCCCGTTTCGGTCGAGAACTCGACCACGCGCCGACCCGGTACTTGGTCGGCCAGGTTTCTTTCCGGCACTTCTGGGCGTTTCGTTAGACGGGTATCCGCATTGATCGTGCGCCCGTCGACAGGCCGCGTTCGCTCTCGTTTATGAGGATCGCGAACGCCCGGAACCATGACCGAGAAAGACCAAGGATAGATGACCGATTTTGCGGGCCTGAGCCTGGCCCAACCGATCCTTCGCGCTGTCGCCGACGAAGGCTATTCGACCCCGACGCCCATCCAGGGCAACGCCATTCCGCCGCTGCTGGAAGGTCGCGACCTGCTGGGCGTAGCCCAGACCGGCACAGGCAAGACCGCGGCCTTTGCGCTGCCGCTGCTGCACCGCCTGGCCGGCAGCGCCGGTGCCCCGCTGCACAAGCGGCCACGCGCCCTGATCCTGGCGCCCACACGTGAACTGGCAAGTCAGATCGACGAGAGCCTGCGATGCTACAGCCGCTATCTGGGCATCCGATCCACCGTCGTCTTCGGCGGCACCTCGATCCGACCCCAGATCCGCGCCCTGGCGCAAGGCAAGCACGTGCTGGTCGCCACGCCCGGGCGGCTCTTGGACCTGATGAAGCAGGGCCATGTGCGGCTCGACGCCGTCGAGGTGTTCGTGCTGGACGAGGCCGACCGCATGCTCGACATGGGCTTCATCGGCGATGTCAGGAAGATCGCCGCCGCCCTTTCCCGGCGCCGGCAGACGGTGCTGTTTTCGGCAACCATGCCGAAGTCGGTGCAAAGCCTGGCCGACAGCCTGCTGAACGATCCGGTGCGGGTCGAGGTTGCGCCGACCGCGACCACAGCCGAGAGGGTCGAGCAGCGCGTCCTCTTCGTGCCGAAGGACAAGAAGCGGGCTCTGGTCGGCGAACTGCTGGCCGATACCGGTATCGAACGGGTGCTGATCTTCACCCGGACGAAGCACGGCGCCGACCGCGTGGCCAAGCACCTGCATCAGGGCGGCGTTCGCGCCGAAGCGATCCACGGGAATAAGGCCCAGAATGCGCGGGAGCGGACGCTTCGCGATTTCCGCGACGGACGCCTGCGCGCCTTGGTGGCAACGGACATCGCGTCGCGCGGCATCGACGTGGACGGCGTGACCCACGTGATCAATTTCGAGCTGCCCAACGATCCGGAGAGCTATGTGCACCGGATCGGGCGCACGGCGCGCGCCGGAGCCGCCGGCATCGCGCTGTCGTTCTGCGATCATGAAGAGCGCGCAGCACTGCGGGTCATCGAAAGGACGATCCGCCAGCGTCTGACCGTGGTCGAAGACCACCCCTATCACGTGGCGGAGATCGCGAACGACCCAATCCCGGCGAAGCGAAACCCGCGGCAGCGGCGCCATCAGGGCCAGCGCCGCCGGAATGCGCAGCACACATCGCGACCTGCTGGCAAAGCTGCGTAGCCGCAGGGGCCGGCTCCCCCGAGGTTGGGGCGGCGGTCAGTTTATGCCGTCGAGGACATCCTGGGCCTCCACGATGTCCGCCGTTTCCGGCTCGATCGTTACGCGGGACAAGGCATCCTCAAGCAGCGCGCGCGCTGCGGCTTCGTCCCCGCTTCGCAGCCTGGACCTGGCCAGCGATACGCTCGCACGCAGGTACAGCATCGCCGTTCCGTGGCTGAGCGCTGTCTCTCGCGCAATGCTGAAGCAGCGCTCCGCTTCGCCCCGGAACCGACCTCCCTTCGCGGTCAGCAGCGATCCCTTCAGGCGCAGAAGTTCGGGATCGAAGTAGGCCGGGCGTCCCCCGCGCGTCGGCGAAAGTGCCCGATTGAGGGTCTCCAGCGCTTCGTCAATACGGCCGGCGGCGGCGTATGACTCGCCGATCCAGGCCTCCGCGCAAGGGCGGGCCAGGCCGGCCCCCGTCGCAAGGTAGCCTTCAAGGCCCTTCTTCAGCCGATCTATGCCCCGTCGGTCGCCCTTGCGGTCCGCCGCGCGCCCCAGCTGGATCTCCGCCTGGGCGGCCCACTGCGCGAAGCTCTGCTTGCGCGCGATCTCGCGTGCGGCCGACGCATGGCGCTCGGCGGCTTCGACGTCACGCAGGAAAAGGCCCATGTTCGCAGCGAAGACCTGGGCGAAAGCCAGGCTGAAACCGTGATCCGCCTTCTTGGCCATGTTCAGGGCGCGCCGGCTCGCCGCCAACGCCGTGCCGGCATTCCCCGCCAGGGCATGGAGCCACGAGAGATAGGATAGGGCGGCCGTAGCGAGGCTGACCCCGAACAGCACCAGATGGTCTTCCTGCTGCTCCGGCATGAACAGGTCGACAGCCTGCCGGAAGTTCTTCTGCGCCTCGGAAAGATCGCCGCCATAGAAGAGGCACACGCCAAGCGTGTACTTGGCCGCGACATGCGCCACCGGATCACCCGAATTCTCGGCAAGCGATAGGAAGCGCTCAGACAGCTCCGTGGCGATATCCAGGTCGGCACGGACCGTGTAAAAGCTCCACAACCCCCACAGGACATGGATCGGCTCACCGATCCTTGTGATCTGCGAGGACAGCCAGCGGGCGCGCGCATAGATCGCCTCCACCTCGCTCGACGCGAAGCCGTGACTCGCCAAGAGCTGCGGCCCCAGCAGCAGCAGAAACCGCAGTTCACGTTCGCTGCGCCGATCTTCCTCCGGGATCAGTTCAACCAGCGCCAGCGCCCTGCGGAAATGGCTGATCGCCTCCTGGTGCGCGGAAACGCCGATCGCCTGCCTGCCCGCCACCTCCAGGAACTCGATCGCCTTCGACAGGTTGCCGCCTTCCGTGAAGTGGTAGGCGATCACCTCCGGCTGTGCGGCGATTTCGGCGCGGACCTGCTGCTCCAGCACCGAGGCGATCCGCCGGTGATGGGCGACCCGCTGCTGCTTCAGGATGGAGCGATAGGTGAATTCCTGCACCAAGGCATGCTTGAATTCGTACTGGACCTCCGGCACGCGCCCGATCCGGAAGATGAGGTCCGCCTCCTGCAGTTGCTTCAGCGCGTCGTGCAGCGCCTGGGGCTCGGCACTGGCCACGGAACTCAGTTCGGAGAAACTGAACCTCCGTCCGAAGACCGAAGCGATCTCAAGCACGCGGCGCGCCAAGCCCAGCCGGTCGATGCGCGCCATCAAGGACGCCTGCAGAATATGCGGGATCTGTTCCGACGCCGCGGCAGGCCGACCGGCCTGCTCACCCGGGCTGCCGCCTATGGCCGGCTCGGACAGGGGCTTGGCCAGTTCTTCCAGATACAGCGGCACGCCGTCGGCGCGCTCGACGATGCGCGCTACCTGCTCTACGGACAAACCGCCTAACTGCAGCTCGGCAAGCATGCTGTTCGCTTCGGCATCCGTCAGACGGCGAAGCGCGACAACGGTCCCCGCTTCCTCATCGAGCCAGCGCGGCGGATCGCCTGGTCGACGGCTGAGGATCAACATCACCCGATAGTGGGGGAGTCTCTTCCGCAGTCTGCCTAGGAACTCACCGGTGGTCGGATCGATCCAGTGAACGTCCTCGACGATCAGAAGAAGGCATTCCTTCTCGCACAGATGGATTATGTGGTCGACCAGGGCGTCGAGCATTCTTTCCTTTTGCTCTTGGGCGCTCAGTCTCGATTTCGTGTATCGATGACCACACGACAATGCCAGTATTGTGCAGAAGTATGGTGCAATCTCCTCAACATTCAGCTTGTTTTCGCGGAGCCAGCGCTCAAGCCTGTCTAGTTTTCTTTCGTCAGAGTCGGCCGCGGCAAAGCCCATCACTGATTTCAAGTATTGTACGATCGGATAGAGGACGCTGCTCTGATGATGCGGAGAGCAATCGAGCTGCAGCAAGCCGGTGCCATTCGCCCCGATGCGTCCACAGAATGCGTGGATCAACCTGGACTTGCCGATGCCGGGCTCGCCGAGGATCGTGACGTGTCGCCCGGGCCCGGTCGAGAGCCTGCCCCAGTGTTCAAGCAGTTCCCCAAGCTCAAGGTCGCGGCCGATCAGCCTCGTGAGATGCGCTCCGAAGTGGCGCGCATCGAAGCGACTGCGGACCAGCTTCTCCCCGACGACGCTGTAGAGCTGGGCGTAAAGGGCTGGGCGCCCGCCGTCGACGATGCCGCCGATCGGCCTTGTCTCAAAGGCTGACTGGACGAGCGCATTGGTGGACGTGGCGATGATCACGGCACCCGGATCTGCCTGTTGCTCGAGCTGCGCGGCGGCGAACAGGGCGTTGCCTGCAATCTGCGCGTCGAGCGGCCGATCTGCAGAGGCCGCCGTCACGATCACTTCGCCGCTGGCAATCCCGCAGCGCGCCACGAGATCGGCGACGGTATCGAGTCTGGCCACGGCTTGAACGGCCTTGACGCCGGCAAGGACGGCCCGCTCCGGGTCATGTTCCTGCGCTCTGGGATAGCCGAAGCCGATGATCAGGCGATCCGCGACGACATGGAAGCGATACCCGCCATACTCTCGAGCGATTGCAGCGCAGCAGGTTCGGAAGGCCTCCAAGGCGACCGTGAGGTCTTCCGGATCGAGCTCTCCGCTCAACTCCGCTGCATTGGCAAGACCGAGCGAGAGAACCGTCATTTCCCTGCGCTCTGCAACGCCGTCGTAAGTCGCGGGATCCGAAACGCCGGCGATTGCAGAAAGGTTGGATTTCGGCGTCCATCCGGAGTCGTCGACCGACGGTTCCCCGACAGCTCCCGGATAACCGCTCGCCGCACCCGCCTCGAACGCTCCATTTCCGCCGGGAGACGTCCCATGCACCATCCCGGCGCCGTCACCGCGAAGCATCCGGCCCGGCACGGACTCTTTGCGTATCTGCTCCGCAAGCATGACCGTCTCTGCAGAGGGGGACGCATCGAGCTCGCGCTTCATGATCTCCCGGCAGCGGTTGAACTGCTGCAGCGCTTCGCCGCGGCGGCCGATGCGCGTGTAGAGCCGCATCATGGCCAAGTGCGTGCTTTCATGGGTGGGCTCAAGTATCAGCACGCGTTTCGCCGTCTCGATTGCGCGGCCTAGATCGTCCTTCGACTCGTACTGGTTCAAGAGCACAAGCAAGGTCGCGAGTGCGGCATCGTGGTGCTTCTGACGCTCCCACCAAACCCATTCCTCGAAGGGCTCTGACCTGACCGACAGCCCTTTCAGAAATGCACCTTGATAGCCGTCCACGGCCGTCTGCAGGCTTTCGACATCGCTTCTTGAGCTCAGGTCCCAGAACTTGGCCGTGTCGACGCCAATTTCGGTGTCTGAAAACTGTATCTTGTCACGGCTGGCATGAATCGGATCGAGGCCTGCCTTGGAGAACACTTTGCGTAAAGTTGCCAATTCCTGACGCAGACTTGCGCGTGACTGTTCTTCACCACTGCGCGACCAAAGCAAGGTTGCAACATCGTCGCGCGCGAGCGAGCGGCCTGCAGACTGTGCAAGATAGGCCAGTAAGCCCCAACACTTGCGGGTGGGAAGCGAGAGCGCCGTACCCGCGGTCGTAACAATTTCGTAACCGCCAAGAAACCTCAGTTCGGCTCGCGTCACGTATTTCACCCGCTATATGCAACGTGCGAGGCAGGGCACCCGATCAAGGGATGTCCCGTGCGGGATGGCAAGTCGAATTTGCACATCATTTGCGGTAATTTTGCACGGCAATGTGGCCGCAACATCAGGATGCGGACAACAGGCCGCACCTGGAGCCTGGGTGTCGCCCCGCAAATGTCGGAGAACGCATATGCCGGATCGGCAGGAAGACGCCGCCGAAGCAAAGAGCGCAGCCTATGGGACGGGATTGACCGTCAGCGGTATCACCGTGGACGGCAGTGACCAGCACTACCACGACATCGTGAAGCATCTGGCAGTGCCCGCGGATCGGCAGGAAACGCCGATCTTCCGCAACGGCTCACGGGCCGAAATCGCAGCACTCGAGCACCCGACGCTGAGCGAGATGGTGGATGCCATGACGCAGTCCACCACACCGATTCGATTCGACCGGCTGGAGGATGCGCAGCTGGACTTCAGGCTCCGGCTCCACGCCATCGACGCTATGACCAATTTCAACACCGGCAAATGGGATGCCGACTATTACAACCAAGATGCCGACATCAGGCCTCAGATCGGCAACACCGTCAGCCCGGGCAGCGCCAAGGGCGAAGGCGCCGGTATGGCCGCGTCTGCCGGCCGGCACGGCGGCATCTATTGGCAGTTCATGGATCCGTCCGACCCCTGGGACGCCGAGTGGCAGCAGATTAAGGGCAACCACCCGGCGGACGGCCTTGAGCCTACCTATGGCCATCTTCTGCCGTTCCGCGGCGAATGTGCCGGGGCGTTCCAGCTGGCCGTCTATCTCGGCATTCTGAAGGGCCTTGGCAGAGAGTATCTGGAGCGGGTTCAGGAAGCCTACGGCCTCTTCTATGTCGGTCCCTGGCGGATCGACGGTCAGCTCAACCCGGCAGCAGAATTCATGCTGCCCGCCAGCCTTGAGGATCCGCCGATTCCCGGCGACTATATGTATTTCAAGAACAAGGACGATTACCTGAAATGGGCCCCGAACGGCTTCTGGGTCGGCCTCAACGCCATCTATGTCGGCAAAGACGACCTGGGCATGCGGCACTATTCGGGGCTCGGCGCATCCTGGCTCAGCGAAGTCAATCTGCGCAGTCAGGTGGTGAATGCCTATTACCATGACTGTTACCCGCACACGATCAAGGACCCGCAGAAGGAGTGCCGGTTCACCGAACGCCGCCTGCTGGCACCACCGCCGAAGATGACGACACGACAAAACCAGCCCGCCCCCCAGGCCCGTGCAACGCTGGCAGAGCCGACGCGCGATCAGTTGCGGGCCGCCGGCTTTGAAGAGCACGAGGATGGGGTGTTCGTGCACGCCGGCATCTCCATGGGGCAACTGGGCCAGGCGCTTGGCATCGATGCCCGCCACCTGGCGCAGGTGCGCAGTACGGGGCTCGCCAACCCCCAGTACCGCGTCCGCCTGGGCAACCTCGCCTGCATCGTGGAAAGGCACGAAAGCGCGGACGCACTGCTGGGCGACGCCAGCACGGTGAGCGTCTCGATCAATTTCGGCCGGCCGATCAGCTCCTGATCCACGACCGCCGTCAGCCCTGTCCCTAGAGCCGGATGATCCATCGGCCGGCATCAGGAGAAGACGTTCGCCATGGACCTGAAAGATGTCGTGAACGGCGCCGTCGGCCCCTTCCCCGACAACTGCGCCGGCTACATGAACCCGCCCAGTCAGGGCATCGGCTATATCGCGGCGTTGAAGCTGTCGTTGGGCACAGTCGTCGCCGATATGGACGACGGGTTGGAGGGCATCGTTTCGTACGACCGTGCCGAAGCCGCCGATGCCTATATCGGCCAGATCAACATGCTGACCGCATCGTCGTTCTGCGGCCTGAACGGCGCGGTGTGGGGCTATGACTTGGCCAGGGCCGACGGTCTGCGTGACGGCAATGTGCAGCCCAAGATGATGCTGGACCGGCACGACGGGGCGAAGGTGCCGATCTGGTCGATGATGCCGCTGCTCGATGCGGGCTATCGGCTGTTCGGATCGCGCGAGCAGCGGCGGTTCAACCCGCTGCCCGGGGCCATGGTCGTCTGCGCCAACAAGTCGTGGACGATAAACCCGAAGACGGAAACGGTGATCTGGTGCGCGCTGGCGCTCGCCATCCCCGAAGACCGCAACATAGCCGCCAACCTGTTCATCGAGGACGGCTCGGACACCGAGAGCACGGGCCTCAAGCCGCTGATCAACCTCGAACGCAATATCGCGAAGTCGATCCTGCGGTGCGGCCGGGACCAGGGGGTCCGCTATAAGGAGATCTTCGTAGAGAGCAAGATGCTTCCGATCAGCCATGGCACGGTTGGCTGCGCGCTGGCCTGCGTGCCCTATGTCACGCTGCCGAAAGCGGCCATCCCGCCCGGCAAGCCGCCGTCATCCCTGATCGAGATGACCATCGGCGAATGGGAAGAGGCGCTGGGGCTGCCGCCGCTGCCTCCATACCCGGCCGGATGATCGCCACGTGGCTGCCTTGCCACTTCAACCCGGTAAGGCGGCCTATGCGCCTCGAGCTAGGATCGACAGGTCGGACCACTGTACCTTGATGCCGGGCAGACTATGGCCGAACACGGCCTTGTCCGCCGTCTCGACACGGACGCCGCCAAGCCGCTCGTAGAGCGCAAGCGCCCTGCGGTTCGCTTCCAGCACCCAAAGATGGGCGGTGGACTGGCCTGCGCCTAGCAGATGGGCCGCTGCCGCTGCCATCAGGGCACGGCCCAAGCCCTGGGAACGCCTGGCAGGGTCCACATGCAGGTTGTCGATGAAGGGCTCTTGCCGGCACCAGACGGCGATGAAGCCGGCGATCCCATTGTCTTCGGCGACCAGGACGACGTCGTCCGGCCGGATTTCCACGGTCTGCCAGTGGCGTTCAAGGTCGGCTTCCACGCCCTGCCGAAGGTAGTCGTCGGGCAGGATGCCCTGATACGCGTCTTTCCAGCTCGCCGCGTGGATCGCCGCGATGGCTTGAAGGTCATGCAGGCCCGCAGGGCGGATCCGGACCATCTCCAACCTCCGTTCGTCCCCGGCCTGTCACGACAGTCCCAGACCGCGGTCCCGTCATCGCCTCCCGCGGCGAAGGGGTGTATTCCGCATGGCGACCAGACACGATGCAACCCGCTGCCTGCCGTGAGGAGAGACGATGTCCGTACCGCCTGGGACAGCCTACATTGACGGCGACTTCGTACTGATGGCGGAGGCGAAGATCTCGGTTCTGGATTGGGGGTTCCTCCATTCCGATGCTACCTATGATGTCGTCCATGTCTGGAAGGGACGGTTCTTCCGCCTGGATGCGCATATCGAGCGGTTCATCGCCTCAGCGGCGCGCATTCATTTGTCGCTGCCGGTGAGCCGGGCGGAGCTGGTACGGATCCTCGCGGAATGCGTGGTCCGTTCCGGCCATGACGACGCCTATGTCGAGATGATCCTGACCCGCGGTGTCTCGCCGACCTTCTCCCGCGACCCGCGCGACGCGGTGAACCAGTTGATCTGCTTTGCCATTCCATTCGGATGGATCTTGCGGCCCGAAGAGAGGGATAAGGGCTTGAGCGTGGCGATTTCCGAGATCCAGCGCATTCCCCCGGAGTCGGTCGACCCGCGTGTGAAGAACTATCACTGGCTCGATTTCGTGATGGGCCTCTATGACGCCTACGGCCGAGGGGCTGGCAGCGTCATCCTGCAGGACGCATCGGGAAACCTGACGGAAGGTCCCGGCTTCAACATCTTCGTCGTGCAGGCGGGAACGATTGCCACCCCGCACCGCGGCGTTCTGGAAGGGATCACGCGGCGTTCGGCGATCGAGATCGCTGAAGAGCTGGGCTTTCGGGTGGAACGGCGGCCCGTTCCAGCGGAAGCGGCACGCAACGCGGATGAGATCTTCGCCACGTCGACCGCGGGCGGCATCATGCCCATCAGCCTTGTGGACGGCATCCCCGTCGGCTCCGGCGGCATGGGACCGGTCACCCGACGGCTGATCGACGCCTATTGGGAAAAGCATGGTCACCCGGGCTGGTCCGTTGCGGCGGATGCCCTTCTGTCCAGGCGATTCCCCATCTCCGATTGATTTGCGATCACCCTCGGCCAAACTGATCTGCCCCTTCTTGGGTCCGGAAACAGGATCAAAGGTGGGAGAAGCTTGGCGCAAAGTGGGTCTCCGTCATCGCCGCGCAACTCTGCGATTGTCACGTGCATTCGCTCATTCGCTTGCGTTCGAGGGCGTTGCAGCCCAAGGTGACAGTTCGATATCGACGCATCGCAGAACTCGGGCCCATTGATGGCTCGAAGACATGCCGTTTCCAGCTGAGGACCGGTCAACGGTCCCGGATTGTGGGGAGAAGCGTGCAAATGAAAGTCACAATCAATACCGTCTTCATCGTTTCGGTCCTGATGTGCGGCGGCATCGGCGCCTGGGGCGTGATCGATCCCGACAGCATGACCGGAGCGGCCCAAGCATTGACCGGGTTCGCGCTCGACAGCCTCAGCTGGTTCTTCCTGCTGCTGTGCACTGCCTTTCTGATCCTGTCCGTGCTGCTTGCGGCGAGCCCCTACGGGCGCATCAAGCTGGGCCACGACGACGACAAGCCGGAATTCTCCACCGCATC
Organism: Anaerolineae bacterium; assembly: GCA_028285185.1. Taxonomy (GTDB): domain Bacteria; phylum Pseudomonadota; class Alphaproteobacteria; order DSM-16000; family Inquilinaceae; genus JACKIG01. Next base: position 41,511 of record JANQQD010000043.1, read on the forward strand.
GTGGATCGCGATGCTGTTCGCAGGCGGCATGGGGGCGGGCCTGCTGTTCTGGGGGGCGGCCGAGCCGATCTATCACTACTATTCCCCGCCCGGTATGCCGGGCGAGACGGCTGACGCCGCCCGCCATGCCATGATCATCACCAATTTCCATTGGGGTCTGCACGCCTGGTCGATCTATGGCGTGTGCGCGCTGGTGATCGCCTATTTCGTGTTCCGCAAGGATGCGCCGTCACTGATCTCCACGCCCATCCGGTTCGCGTTCGGCCGGGCGCCCGGGATCGACGGTGTTGCCAATGTCGCAGACATTCTGGGCGTGCTGGCCGTAGTGTTCGGCCTCGCCGGCTCGCTGGCCATGGGCACCCTGCAGGTGCGCGCCGGCCTCAGCGAAGTGTTCGGCGCCAGCCAGACCACCAGCGTCAGCATCTACATCCTTCTTGCGCTTGCCGTCTGCTTCTTCATCTCGGCCAGCACGGGGGTGGACAAGGGCATCAAGATTCTCAGCAACATCAACATGCTGCTGGCGATCTTCGTGCTGCTGTTCATCCTGTTCATGGGCCCGACGCGGTTCCTGTTCGAGGTATTCGTGACCTCGCTCGGCGATTACATCAGCGAGCTGATCGATATCTCCTTCCGCTTGTTCCCCTACCAAGGCCTAACCGACTGGACGGCCGGCTGGACGCTGACCTACCTGATCTGGTGGCTCGCCTGGGGGCCGTTCGTCGGCATCTTCATCGCCCGGATCAGCCGCGGGCGGACGATCCGCGAATTCGTGGTCGGCGTGATCCTGATCCCGACTCTGTTCTCCGTGCTGTGGTTCGCCGCGTTCGGCGGGGCTGGGTTCTATATCGAGTTCTTCGGGCCCGGCGGGCTTGCGGATCTGGTGTTCGAAGACGTGACCAAGGCGCTGTTCGCCCTGTTCAGCTACTTCCCGCTGACCGACATGCTGAGCATTGTGGCGGTCACGCTGATCTTCATTTTCCTGGTGACCAGCGCCGACTCCGGAACCTTCGTCGTCAGCATGATGACGACCAACGGCAACCTCAACCCGCCCACGCCGCACAAGCTGATCTGGGCGGTCGTCATCACGGCGCTGACCGCGGGCACGCTGTTCACCGGCAGCATTCCCGTGGCCAAGGCCATGGCGATCACAGGCGCCGTCCCCTTCTCGCTGATCCTGATCATCCAGATCATCGGGTTCCTCAGAACGCTGCGCGAAGACCACGCGCCACGGGAAGAAGAACCGGAGGCCGCCCGGCAGCCCGCCGCGGAGGCAAACCAATGACCGGAAACCGGCTGACCTCCCTAGCGCCGCGGAACATGCTGCTGACCGGTCTCGGCCTCTGCCTGCTGGCCTTGGCCGGCTGCGGTGAGACCGAGACGCGCCTGCGCGTCGGCGCGAAGGACTTCACTGAATCCCTGATCCTCGGTGAGTTAATCGCCATCGTCGCGGAGAGCCGCGGGATTCCCGTCGATCGGGAGATCCCCTATGGCGGCACCTTCGACAATATCGAGGCCCTGAGACGCGGCGATATCGACGTCTACCCCGAATACAACGGAACGGGGCTGATCCTGCTGGGCCAGCCGCCGATCGCGGACGGCGACGCCTCGACGGCGCGGGTCAGCGAGCTCTATGAGCCGCTCGGCCTGATCTGGGGCGAACGGTTCGGGTTCCAGAATGACTATGCCATCCTGATGCTGCGCGACCGGGCCGAGGAAGCCGGGGTCCAGGCGATCAGCGATCTCGCCAATATGGATGGCTTCACCATCGGCATCGATGACGAGTTCCAACAACGGCCGGTCGACGGGTATTCGCCGATGACGCGGCGGTACGGATTGAGCGGCGAGGTGGCGCTGGTCACCGACGACACGGCGACGGGCAAGGCGGATCTCTACAATGCCTTGCTGGCCGGTGAGGTCGACGTGATCGAAGGCTTCCTGACCGATGGGCAAATCGCGGAGTTCGACCTTCTGGTCCTTGAGGACGATCTCGGCTTCTTCCCCACCTATCAGCCCTCACCCCTCGTGCGGCGGGCGGCGGCCGAACGGTTCCCCGCTCTGATGCCGGCGCTGGAGGCGCTGGGCGGGGCGATCACGACCGAGGCGATGCAGCAGCTGAACGCCGATGCCGAGCTGGACGGGCAGGATCCGGCCACGGTCGCGCGGCGCTTCCTTGCCGAGGCCGGCCTGATCGATGCCGATCAGCAGCAGCTTGTGGCGGAGTTGCTACCGGTTGCCGTGGGCGGGCTCGACGCGCCCAGCGGGCAGGCCGCAACCGCCCTGGCGGCCGTGCGCAGAACCTTCCGCGGGCGCGATGTCGACCTGATGCGCGTGGCCGACCCGATGGAAGCCCTGATTGACGGCAGCGCCCGCGTTGCCGTTGTCGGTGCCGCGGGGTTCTACCAGCTGGGAGACGACGTGTTCCCGGATCAGCGCACCGGCGCCGAAGCGGTCGGCGTGATCGGTTTCGACCTTGCCCATGTGATCGCCAAGACGGAGGACGGACCGCGCAGGCTGGCGGACATCACCCGGCTCGGCGTCGGGGAACCGGACGGTGCGTCGGAACGAACGGCGGAGATGGTGCTGACGTCGCTTGGCCTCATGGACCAGGTCGAGCTGGTCTCGTTCGAGGCTGGCGACGGCGAGGCGCTGGCCGCACCGATCGGCGCCCTTGAGGCCGGCGAGGTCGATGCACTGTTCCTGATGGCGGCGGAAGGTCACCCCGAGATCGCATCGCTGCTGTCGGAGGGAGATTTCGGGCTTCTGGGGATCCCCGAGTGGCAGCAGGGCAACAGCCTAGTGCGCTTCCCCTTCCTGCGCCTGACGCGGATCCCGGAAGACACCTACGACGGCATGACGCGACCGGTCGACACGATCGGATTTCAGGTGGTTCTTGCGGGCCCCAGCGGCAGCGGCGGCGGCATCGGCACGGCCGGCCCCGGCGCGGCCGCGATCGGGGAGATCCGGCCGCTGGCCGACACATCCATCGTCGCGCTGAATGAGCATCTCGCGAGCGGGGAGACGCTGGACCCTACCGTCCCCTCGGCCGCCATCCTGCGGCCCCAGCCGCGGCCGACACCAAGTGCCATCAACCCGTCGCCGGCGCGCTCGATCACCAACCTGATCGTGATCGTCGTGATGATCTATCTGATCTCGCTCTACGTCCGCCGCGGGCCGGCGCGGGAGAGAAAGAGGCTCAGCGGACGCTGAACCAGAGGCTGCTTCGCCGCAAGGGCGCGCATTCACATCGGAGGTCATCGATGTACCAGAAGATCCTCGCCGCCGTGGACGTGCAGCACATAAGTTCCTGGAGCATGGTGCTGCCCGCCGCGGTTCACGAGATGCGCGCCAGCCAGGGCAGCAAGCTCTATGTGATGTCGGTGGTGCCGGATATCTTCGCCGGCGTCGACTGGCGCTATACGATCCGAGGCGAAACCGGAGGTTCGCAGGAATTGAACCAGGGCGCGATGCTTCAGCAGGCGGAAGCACGCCTGCGGGAGATCGTTGACGACAACGTTCCCCGCGACATCCCAGTCGAACTGATCGTCGAGCACGGATCGCCTTACCAGGCGGTGGTCGACATGGCGTCGGAACTCGAAATCGACTTGATCGTCGTCGCCGCCCACCGGCCATCGCTGAAGGACTATCTGATCGGCCCGACGTCGGCACGGATCGTCCGCCACGCCGACTGTTCCGTGCAGGTGGTGCGCCACGACTGAGCGGCTCAGTCGGCTGAATGTCGACTGGGGCGGATGGGCGCGCTACTCCAGTCCATCGCGATCCAGTGCGAGCGCAAGGTCGCCGATCTGGTGCTCGGCGAAGACGCCGATCCCGTGGCGCTGCAGCAGCGCGGTGACGACGCCGAGACCGGGCACGGTGCGGCCCTTGAACGAACCGTCGTAGAGGAAGCTCGACCCGCAAGACGGACTGCCGTCGGTGAGCAACGCGAACCGGCACCCGTTGGCCTTCGCCGCCTGCAGAGCCGCTTCGGCGCCCGCCAGAAACGGATCCGTCACGTCGCCCCCGGTATCCTCAAAGACCTTGGCGCGGCCATCCAGCACATCCAGCCCGGACATTGCCCGCTCGACTTCAGCCGGCGGCCGCGGCGTCGGAAATCCCGCCATCACCTCGGGACAGACCGGAACAAGACGCCCTTCGGACTGCCACTGCGCCAGAAACGCGTTGTCCAGCTGCTTGCCGCGACCGTTGTAGCGGACCGGCCGGCCAAGCAGGCACGCGCTGATCAGGATCCTGTCCATCGCGCCGGCTTCCTTGCGGTCCATTGACCGCCTCCGGCGGCTGCAGATATCGTTCGAAATCATCGCCTCCCTATGAAGCGGAAATGTAAGCGCCGAGGCTCCGGCAGATCGCCGGTGGTCTCCGCTGCCGTGCGTTTCCCAAGGCCGGTCTTCCGGATGAGACGCAAGCAGCTCGGCACACCGGAGTTCGTCGCGCTCTTCTCGCTGATCACCGCGGTAACGGCGATCAGCATCGACGCCATGCTGCCTGCCCTGCGCGCGATTGGTGAAGCCTTCGATGTCGCCAATGCCAACGACACGCAGCTGGTGGTCACGCTGTTCTTCCTCGGCATGGTGTTCGGCGAGCTGGTGTTCGGCCCGCTGTCCGATGCGATAGGGCGCAAGCGCGCGCTCTTGATCGGGCTCTTGATCTATGGCGCCGGCACCGTGATCGCCATGACCGCACAGTCAATGACCATGATCCTGGCCGGCCGGATCATTCAGGGGATCGGTGCGTCCGGCCCCAAGATCGCGTCGCGCGCCCTGATCCGGGACCGGTTCGAAGGCGACGCCATGGCCCGCATCATGTCGTTCATCTTCATGGTGTTCATTCTGGTTCCGATGGTCGCGCCCGCGCTGGGCCAGCTGGTGCTGACGGTCGCAAGCTGGCGGGCGATCTTCTTGATGTACTTGCTTCTAGCGGTCTTCGTGGCGCTTTGGCTCGGCATCCGCCAGCCGGAGACCCTGCCGCCGGAGCGCCGCATCCGCTTTTCCCTCAGGACGATCCTGAGGAATGCCAGGTTGATCGTCGGTCACCGCCGGGTCATGGCCTATACGGTGGCCGTGGGGTTCGTCTTCGGCGCATTCCTGCTCTACCTCAGCACGGCGCAGGCGATCTTCTTCGACCTCTACGGCATAGGGGACGGGTTCCCACTCTACTTCGCCATCCTGGCCGCCGGCATCGGTGCTGCGTCCTTCGCCAATGGCCAGCTCGTCATGCGCTGGGGCATGCGCCGCCTGACGATCGCAGGGCTCGCGGGACTGATCCTGTTCGACTGCGGGTTGTTGGCCGTGGGCCTTGTGTACGGCGGCGTACCGCCGTTTGCCGCCTTCATGGGCCTGTGCTTCCTGATGTTCTCTTGCGCCGGCATGCTGTTCGGCAATCTGAACGCCCTGGCGATGCAGTCGCTCGGCAACGTGGCTGGGATCGGGGCGTCGATGGTAGCCGCCGTGTCCAGCCTGGTTGCCGTCGTCCTGTCCGTGGCCATCGGCCGCTTCTATGACGAGACGATCCTTCCCATGGCCGTCGGCTTCGTCTTTTCCGGATGCGCGGCCCTCGCTTTGGTCCTGGCCGCAAGAACCGGCCGCGTCGATCAGATCTGAGCGCAGCCGGTCAATCGGCCGCCTCGGCCCGAACTTCGGCGATGGCACGATCCCATTCCGGCGCACTGCCGAAGCGAGCGACCAGGAAGTCGACAAGCGCCCGCACCTTCGGCGTCAAATGGCGGTTGTGGGGATAGATGGCATAGATGCCGCCGAAATCGTCGATCACATTGGGGAAGACGTTGACCAGCCGGCCGTCCGCGATCTCCCGGCCGACCAGGAAGGTGGGAAGCAGCGTGATGCCCAGGCCCTCAACGGCCGCAGCCTTCAGCGCATCACCGCTGTTGACCGAGAACGTGCCCTTGACCTGGACGTGATACCGCTGCCCGGTGCCGTCGGACAGCGACCAGAGATCAGACCGTTCGGCATAGGTGTAGATCAGGCAGGTGTGCTGCGTCAGGTCCGCCACGGCCCGGGGGCGCCCGTGGCGGGCGAGATAGCCAGGCGCGGCGCAGACGATGCGCCGGGCCGGCGCCAGTTTTCGGGCGATCAGGCTGGAATCCCTGAGGCGCGTGATCCGGATGGCGACGTCGTAGCCTTCTTCGACCACATCGACGAAACGATCGTTCAGCGCCAGATCGACCGACAGCTCCGGATACCGATCCAGAAACTCGGGCATCGCCGGCGAGAGATGGAGGTGCCCGAACGACATCGGCGCATTGACCCTCAGCCGCCCGCGGGGTGCCGCGTGCAGGCGGGTGACGATCAGCTCTGCCTCTTCCACCTCCGAAGCAATGCGCGCACACCGCTCATAGAGCGCAGCACCCACTTCGGTCGGGCTGATGCGACGGGTCGTACGGTTCAAGAGCCGCGCGCCAAGCCGGTCTTCCAGCGCGGACACCTGTTTGCTGACGGCCGACTTCGACAGGCCCATGCGGCGTGCGGCTTCAGAGAAGCTGTTCGCCTCCACTACCCGCGCAAACACCAGCATCGCGTTCAATGTGTCCATGCGCGCTGCTCACCTGTTTCGTTGCGCGGCGGCCGCCCACGTACCGTCGCAGCCGGCCGATTGTTGCCAGGCGAAAACAATGTTGTTCCGGTAGACCCGATTAGCAACGGACCCAGGCGCCCCATATCACCCCCGAAGGCAAAAAAGTTCCGTCGGCAACCATCGGAGGGTTGAGGTCATGGCAAAGGTTCTCGTGCTCTATTACAGCTCGTACGGTCACGTTGAGACGATGGCCGGGGCGGTCGCAGCCGGCGCACGCGAGGCGGGTGCCGAGGTAACGGTCAAGCGTGTGCCCGAACTGGTGCCGGAAGAGGCCGCGCGCAACGCCGGCATCAAGCTGGAACAGGATGCGCCGATCGCCGCACCTGGAGAGCTCGCCGACTACGAGGCGATCATCTTCGGCACGCCCACCCGCTTCGGCAACATGGCGGCCCAGATGCGCAACTTCCTCGATCAGACCGGCGGCCTGTGGTTCAGCGGCGCCCTGATCGGCAAGGTCGGCAGCGTTTTCGTCTCCACCGCGACCCAGCACGGTGGGCAGGAGACCACGCTCACTTCTTTCCACACCACGCTGCTGCACCACGGCATGGTTGTGGTGGGCCTTCCCTATTCCGCGAAGGGGCAGATGAGCCTGGACGAGATCACCGGCGGCTCGCCCTACGGCGCCACGACCATCGCCGGCGGCGACGGATCGCGCCAGCCGAGCGAGAACGAGCTGGAGCTGGCGCGCTTCCAGGGCCGGCACGTGGCCCAGATCGCCGCCAAGCTTGCTGGCTGACCCGGCCCTAAGGAGAACAGGACATGGGGCTTCTGATCGACGGTGTCTGGCACGATCAGTGGTACGACACTGCCAAGTCCGGCGGCCGCTTCGTGCGCCAGCAGAGCCGGTTCCGCAACGCGGTGACGGCGGACGGCAGTTCCGGCTTCCCGGCCGAAGCGGGCCGCTACCACCTGTACGTCTCGCTCGCTTGCCCCTGGGCGCATCGGACGCTGATCTTCCGGGCGCTCAAGGGCCTGGAGCCGATGATCGGCGTCACGGTCGTCGACCCGTTCATGGGTGCGCAGGGATGGAGCTTCGGCGACACGCCCGACCCGGTGAACGGCGCAGAGTATCTGCATCAAGTCTACGCCAAGGCCGATCCGCAGTACTCCGGCCGAGTCACGGTACCGGTGCTGTGGGATAAGCATCAGGGCACGATCGTGAACAATGAAAGTGCCGAGATCATCCGCATGTTCAACAGCGCGTTCGACGGCATCGGCGCGCGGGCCGGCGTGGACTTCTATCCGGAGGCGCTACAGCCTGAGATCGACCGCATCAACGCGTTCGTCTACGACAACGTCAACAACGGGGTATATCGTTGCGGGTTCGCAACAACACAGGAAGCGTATGAAGAGGCGTTTGCCGCCCTGTTTTCGGCACTGGATGAGCTGGAAGCGCGGCTGTCACGGCAGCGCTATCTGGTCGGCGACCGGCTGACTGAGGCGGACTGGCGCCTGTTCACCACGCTGGTGCGGTTCGACCCTGTCTATGTCGGGCACTTCAAGTGCAACCTGCGGCGCCTGGTGGACTACCCCAACCTGTGGAACTACCTGCTGGAGCTCTATCAGGTGCCCGGTGTGGCGGAGACGGTGAACCTCACGCATATCAAGCGGCACTATTACGAGAGCCACACCAGCATCAACCCGACGCGTGTCGTGCCGAAGGGTCCCGACATCGACTACACAGCGCCCCACAACAGGGAACGGTTGGCTGCGGCGTGAACGGCTAGCCGCTACTGAGCGCCCCCGGCGGGCGCCACGGGGCCGAGCAGCGTCGCCAACAGGCTTCGCCGGTCGACAGTGATGATCACCGTTGCCGTGGTCCCGGGCAGAGGGTCCGTAGAAGGCTCGCCCGTCGGATCGTCCAGCCGGATGATGGCGTGGTGGACGGACTGCCCAGTGCCCACGTCGATTTCCGGATCACCGGCGACGGTCTCGACTGCGCCGGAGAACACGGCCTGAGATGCGGATGTCTGCCCGATCGGCTGGATCGTCACCCGCTGATCGGGCGCCACCTGCGACGCCTGCTCGGGCGTCAGCGATGCCTCTATCGCCACACCGCCGTCGCGCGGCAGAATCTCCGCCAGCACTTGGCCCGGCTGTACCGCCTGGTTGACGCCGCCGATAGCCAGGCGGCCAACGACGCCATCGACCGGCGATGTCAGGACGACGCCATCCCGGCGCCGCTCAGCCCGCGCCAGCCGGGCCTCCACTGCCGAAAGCTCGGCTGCCGCGGCTGCCGCCTGTTGCAGTGCCTGGCGCGCCAGCTCCGCATCCAGGGCCTGCAGTTCGCCGATCGTCCGGTCGATAGCCGACTCCGCAACGATAATCTCGTTCTCCAGGACGGAGATGGCGTCCGCGATCTGCTGGACCTCGCGGCGCCGCAACAGGACGTCCAGCGGCGACCGTGCCCCCGCTTCGGCCTCGGCCGCAGCCTGTGCGGCTTCCTGCTGCAGAAGCGGCAATTCGCGGGTCAACGCGGTCAGACGATCGCGGGACAGCTCCAGCTCCGCCCCCAGTTCGTCCGCGCGCGTCTGCAGCACCAATGCCTGGCTGTCCCTGCTCTCGACCTCCGCGAGATAGAGTTGCCGCTGGACGGCGCTCAATGCTTCGTCCTCCACACCGTCGGACGTGAAATCCGGCTCCCGCCCCTCTGCGAGGGCCCGCATCCGTTCGACCGTGAACGCCAGTTCGGTGCGTCTGCCCTCCAGGGCGTCGATCTCCGCCGGATCTTCGTTGGCGACCAGCCGCATCAACGGGTCGCCGGCGTCGATCGGCCGGCCCTCCGCCGTCATCACCTCGGCCACCGTCCCGCCGTCGGCATCCTGCACAATGCGCGGCGCATCGATCGCCACCACCCGCGCCGCGGCACGGATGACCTGATCGACCGGCGCAAGGGCCGCCCAAGCAACTGTCAGGATCACCAACCCGGCAAGCATGGCGAGCCCGATCGGCAAGGCAGACGGTGCCGGACGTTCCTCAAGATGGATCGACTGCACCATCTGCCGCGTCTGCGGCCGCAGCGGTGCATCCAGTTCGCCGGCACGATGGGGAACAAGGTCGGTCGTCACGGGCTCCCTCACTCCTGCAACACCGCAAGGGCCTGGTCGGGGGGGCCGACGAACCGCAGCCGGCCCCGGTCCAGCACCACGGCCCGGTTGGCCAGGCGGGCGTGGCTCGGCCGCTGGGTGACCATCACCACGGTCGTCCGGCCGGCCAGCGCCATCAGCCGTTCCGCCAGCGCATCGTCCGCGGCCGAGTCGAGATCGGTCACCGGCTCGTCCAGCAGCACCACCGGAGCTTCGCGCACCAGCGTCCGTGCCAGCGCAATCTTGCGCGCCAATCCGCCGGGCAGGCGCACCCGGCCGTTATCGCCCACCACGGTATCGAACCCGTGCGGCAAAGCCAGAATGTCGTGCAGCACACCGGCTTCGGCACAGGCGAAGACAAGACGGTCGTCGCTGGCGATCGGATCGGCGAGGCGCAGGTTCTCCGCAATCGTCCCGTTGAACAGGTGCACGACCTGCGGAAGGTAGGACACCGTCTGGCGCAGCGTGACGGGGTCGAGCTGGCGCAGGTCGATGCCGTCGATCGACACCGCACCTGCCTGCGGCGCATGCAGCCCGGCAATCAGCTTCAGCAGTGTCGACTTCCCGGCGCCGGTAGACCCCAGCACCGCCAGCATCTCGCCCGGCTCTATGGCAAGCGTCACCCCGGCCAATGCCGTGGGCGTGTCGGCGGAATAGCGGAACTGCAGCCGGTCGCATTGCACGGCACCACGCCAGGTCCGCTGCGGCCAGGATGTCGGCTGACGCCGGCGCTCCTCCGGCAAGGCCATCAGCTGGTCCAGACCGGCCAGCGCCGCCCGCGCCTCCTGCAGGTCCGGCCACGCGGCGTTGACGGACCGGAGCGGCGCCAATCCGCGCACCGCCAGCCAGACGGCGGCCAGCCCTTCGCCCGGCGTCAGGCCGCCATCCCGCCAGACTGCGACGGCCAGGGCGAGACATCCGGTCACGCCCAACAGCACGATAGCGGTCCCCAGTGCTGCGATGAACGCACCCCGGCGCATTGCCGAAAACGCCGATATGCCGCCCGCGACCGCCGTCTCGCGATAGCGCTCGCGCCAGGTCTCATCAGCGCCGCCCGCTTTGACCGATGCGAGAGAAGCCAGGGTCTCGAGCACGAAGGCATAGACCGAACGCCGGTTCCGGCGCACCTCGTTCAGACGTCGCTGATCGGCAACGGTGCGAAGCCGGATCAGCGCCAGCAGCAACACGGCCGCCGCAAGCGCAGCCGCAAGTCCCGGCGCGAAGACCAGCCCCAAGGCCACAAGGCAGATTGCGGCTGCAGGAAGGTCTCCGGCGGCGGGCAACAGCGGGCCGTTCAAGACGCAGCGCAAGGCGTCGAAATCCTTCAGCCGGCGAAGCTGAGCCCCCACCGGCGAGGGTTCGACGAAAGCAGGCGATAGAGACAGGACGCGGTCCATGGCGGCCGTCGACACCAGGTAGTCGACGCGCCCGGCCGCCCGCGCAAAGAGGCTCGCGCGCGCCAGTCGGACTGCGAGTTCGATCAGCAAGCAGGCCACGATGGCGATCACCAGCGCCATTGCATCGATGCCACCTGGTCCGGCATGGCCGTCCGCCAGCGCCATTGCCAGCAGCCCCGCGCCAGGCACCACGATCCCCAGCGCCATGCCGTGGAGCAGCATCGCCACGGCAACGCCGCGGAACCGGCGCAGGAAGGTCCGCGACCAGGGCGACGAGCCTGCTGCATCGCCGCGGTCCCGCCCGACATCCGCTTCTGCCTGCGACATCAGATAGGCGGTGCCCGGGCCCCCCGCGGCCGCCATCCATTCCATGCGGCTGTCGGCGCCGTCGAAAACCAGCAATTCGTCACCGCGCCTTCGGACGATGACCTGCGGCGCGCCATCGCCCGTGACGAACAGGCATGGCAGCAGACGCGGATCGATCGCGTCCGCCCGCGTCTTCCGCGGAATCGTGTCATAGCCGAGCGTCGCCAACGTGTTGCGCAGATCGATCAGATCGAAACCGTCAGCCGAATGCGGTAGCGCATCGGCCACCTGGCGCAGGGTTCCGCGCCAGCCGGCCGCCGTCAGCAGCGGCATCAGGCAGGCGGCGAAGGGCGACACCTCCGCGAAGGCATCCATGCGCTGCCCGCGGAGCGCGGCAACGATCGGCTCCCGCGGGGCCGGCTGCTCTGCTGGGGCAAGCTCGGCGGTCATGCGTCAGCCTCGATGGCGAGTGGCGCTTCGGCGGCGGCATCCGGCGCGGCCGGTTCAGGATCAACGAGGTGCAGGCGGCCGGCCGTCAGCCGGTATCGACGGTCGCAGAGCGCCAGCAGCGACGGCCGGTGGCTGATGACGACGATCGTACAGTCACCCTTGCGGCGGGCGAACAGGGTCCGCAGCTTCGCATCGCCCAGGTGGTCCAAGGCAGCGCCAGGGTCATCCAAGAGGATGATCGATGGATCGTCCGCCAGTGCCCGCACCATGGCGATGCGCTGGCGCACGCCTTCCGGCAGCGTGTCCACCACCGCGCCACCGACCGGCGTTTCGTAGCCCTGCGGCAGGCGCGCCAGGATCTCAGCCAGGCCAACCTCTTCGGAGAGCCTGAGCGCCCGATCCGCAATCTCTCCCTGGCGGAACATCGTCAGGTTGTCCCGCACCGTTCCCCGGAACAGCACCGGCTGCTGGGGGATCAGGCCGACCTGGCTACGGAAGCTGATGGGATCAAGTGTCGACAGGTCGCGGTCGTCGATCAGAACGCGGCCTGTCGTCGGCTGGACAAATCCCAGGATCGCCGCCAGGACCGTCGACTTGCCGCTGGCGGTATCGCCCAAGATCGCAACGGCCTCTCCCGGCTCTACGGTCAGCGAGAGGTCCGAGAGCACGTCCGGTCCGCCATCGCCGAAGCGCACCGACACGCCGTCCAGGGTGATGCGGCCGGCCAGCGTCGGGCGCAGCGGCCGCTCCTCGCCGCCGGCCTCCGCCGGCAGGTCGCCAAGCGCGGCCAGCCCCCGGCGTTCGCCGTGCCAGGCACGCAGCAGCGGCCAGCGGCAGAGCAGAGCGCCGACAGGCCAGACGGCCAGCGCAGCAAGCAGGGCGGAGCCGATCAGGCGTCCCGTGGGCATCCCGCTCCACTGCGGCACCATCACCGCGACAACAAGCGTCAGAGCTACGGCCATGACGGGAAGCATGGCGCCGATCACCAGAGTGCTCTGCGACATCCGGGCCCAGGCCACGCTGACATCGATCGCGTACGCCCCAAGGCGTTCGCCACGCCGCAGCACCTGCGCCTCGAGGCCGAGGCCCTTCACCGTGTGGGCGTTGCCGATGGCCTCGGCGGCCAACGAAGATCGCCCGTCATCCTCGCTGGCGCCCGCATGCCGGAGCCGGTCCGCCGATCGGGACAGGACCGGGATCGCCGCCGCTCCCGCCAGGGCGACCAACGCCGGCACCGCGGCGAGCGGGCCGGCGATCCACGCCATTGCCGCAAGGGCCAGCGGCAACAGCGGCAGATCCATCGTCTCGCCGGCAATCGCTGCAACGCCGGCAGGATGGACCCCGTCCCGGCCCACCAGGCGGTTGGTCAACGCGACAGGATGCATCCGCCCGATGGCGTCGGCAGACGTCGCCGTCAGGCGGTCGAAGGCCTGCACTGCGCCTGCGTGCTGTTGCCGGGCAGTAACATCTGCGATCAAGAGGTCGCGACCGAGCCGCAAGACGATCGCGGCTGTCACCGCCCCGCCAAGAACCGCTAGCCATCCGCCGAGATCGCCAATTCCCATCGTCCCCAGGCGGTCAAGCGGGTGGATCGCCACGATCGGGATTGCGGTCAGCGCCATCGCCATGGCGACGGAGGCCACAACGATGTCGGGCCTGGACCAGAGCTTGGCAAATGACGGTCCCGGAGTATTCGTCATCGCGGGCTGACGTGTCCTCAACGTGCATTCGACGGCGCACAGCGCTATGCTACCGAGAGACCATACTGGATATCTTCTTGGGAAACTCAACTGGTTATTCGACGGGGTTGGCACCGCATATCAGAAATCGGGCTGTGCAGTGGTAACCGGGTGTTGAATCTTCACTGTAAGGTGCTTATGGTCCGCTCATATCGTATCGGTAAACGGTGCCCGTCGCGGAGAACGAACGGGCGACAACGGACGATGCGATCGAGGGAAGCGGCATCACCGGATCAGGGCAGGGTCCCGACCGGTTTCGGCGCGAGTGGGGGCCGCGACAGACCCCAACTCGGGCGGCACATAAGGCGCGATGCCCCTCGGCTGGATTGAGGCTT
>JANQQD010000257.1 GCA_028285185.1 Anaerolineae bacterium
TGACCGCCATGGCGGAAGAGACGGACCGCATCGTCGGGCTGGAGATCGGCGCCGACGACTATGTGACCAAACCGTTCAATCCCCGCGAGCTTCTGGCACGCATCAAATCCGTGCTGCGCCGCGCCAGCAGCCTGCCGCGCCCGCGCGACCAGCTGGAGCCGGCGACGCGGCGGCTCGGTTTCGACCGCTGGACGCTGGATGTGGATCGGCGCGAGCTGATCGGCCCGGACGGCGTTGCCGTACCGCTGAGCACCGCGGAATTCCGGCTGCTGACGACCTTTCTGAAGCGCCCGCGCATGGTGCTGTCGCGCGACCAGCTCCTGGACCTGACCAGTGGCCGGGCGGCCGAGGTCTACGACCGCAGCATCGACAACCAGGTCAGCCGCCTGCGCCGCAAGATCGAAGCGGACCCAAAGGCCCCGGCGATCATCAAGACCGTCTGGGGTGGCGGCTACACCTTCGCCGCCGATGTGCACGAGCTGCCGTGATGCGGGTGGTGCCGAGAAGCCTGGCAGGACAGCTGATCGTACTGCTGCTGGGCGCGCTCTTGGTGGCACAGGTCCTGATAGCCGTCATCTTCCTGGACGAACGCGCGGTGGCCTTGCGTATGGCGGGCCGCGAGCAGGTGCTGGAGCGGACGGCCGCCGTGGTCCGCCTGCTGCAGGAAACGCCGGAGTCCCTGCATGGCCGCGTGCTGGCGGCGGCAAGCACGCGCACCTTGGTGTTCTCGCTGACCCCCGCCGGTGTAGTGACGGCGAACGGAAGCCGTCCAGCCGAACAGCGCCTGGCCACAATCCTGACGGACATGATCGGCGAAGGCGCGGCGGTTCACGTCCGCCTCTATGAGAACGAGCGTCCGTGGGTGCCCCGCCCCCTTCACCATCTTCGCGATGACGACGACTACGAAGACGATCGTGACGATGACGATGATGATCGCGGTGAAGACGACGACCGGCAGTGGGATCATCATCCGCCGCGACCACTGATGCTCAGCCTGGCGGCGTCCGTGGCGTTGTCGGAGGGCCATTGGCTGAATGTGGAAACGGCCCTGGCCGCGCCGCAGCGTGCCTGGGCATCCCCGCCGCTGCTATTCACCGGCATCATGGCGGCCGCCATTCTGGCCATCGCCGCACTCACGGTGCGGCGCATCACGCGACCGCTGCGCGCGGTGGCGGACGCGGCCGACCGGCTGGGCCGCGGCGACAGCCCCGAGCCGCTGGCGGAGACGGGACCTGACGAGATCCAGCGGACAACTCGGGCCTTCAACGCCATGCAAGGGCGGCTCGCCCGCTTCGTCGCCGACCGCACGCGCATGCTGGCGGCAATCAGCCACGACCTGCGCACCCCGATCACGACCTTGCGCCTGCGCGCGGAATTCGTAGACGACGAAGAGGCTCGCACGAAGATCCTAGCCACCCTGGACGAGATGAGCCGGATGACGGAGGCTGCACTGGCCTTCACGCGAGACGAGGCGAAGGCGGAGGATACTCGCGTGGTGGACCTCGCCGCCCTGGTGCAAAGCCTGGTGGACGACCTGGCCCCGCTGGGCGGCGACGTGAACGTGGAGGGGCCGGCCCGTCTGCCCTATCCGTGCCGCCCGACGGCGCTGAAGCGTGCGATCCGCAACCTGATCGAAAATGCCGTCCGGTACGGCGAGCGTGCCCGTCTGCACCTGGCGGCGGCGCCCGAAGGTCCCCGCCTCACCATCGAGGATGACGGCCCCGGCATCCCGGAAGACCGGCTTGCCGATGTGTTTGAACCGTTCGTCCGGCTGGAAACATCACGCAGCCTGGAGACCGGCGGCGTTGGGTTGGGCCTCGCCATCGCCCGCAGCATCATCCGCCACCACGGCGGCGACCTGACGCTGGCCAATCGCCCGGACGGCGGCCTTGTTGCGACGATCGCCCTGCCTCCCGTGGCTTGGTGAGGGTCCCTGCGCAGACTCCGCGCGAGGCGGCGCTTTTCGAGATCATCGAACGCCACACAGCACCATCTCTTCCCTTGGCAGTCCCAATGAGACGGAGCGACGGCGCTCAAGCTCTAAGTGCTCATGTCGACTTGCCAGTCCAGCACACTTAGGATTCCGTCCACCGTGGTCCCGTCTGACGCCAGCGGGATCATGAGGATGAAGTATGAGACCAGCCTGTCGTCCCGGCTCAGGACTTCCCGGTACACGACGGTGGGTTGGGCGGCGGCGATCATGTCCCGTATGTCGTGAAGCGCGATGTCGTAGTCTTCCCTCTTATAGAGTTCGTCCACGAATGCGCCCTTAAGGCTGCGACCGAAGAGCGAACAGACCCCGTCTCCCGCCAGCACTATACGGATACGGAATTCAGGCTCGTTGATGAACTCCAGCAGCGACAAATGGGGAAAGGCCCGCCTCGGCAGCTCTACGGGATCGATCGACTTGCGCCCGATCAGGGATCCCCTCACCTGGCAGCGCTGGCGCCACCAGTCGAGCATGACCGCCAGCAGCGGTGATCGCGCCACCTCTGCAAGCGGAAGCCTGCGATGAAGCTGCCATTTCGTGTCCGGCGCTATGCTCGTCGAGACCATCGCCGCCTCTGTACCGCATTGTTCACTATCTAAATCACATGCCACTTCAAGACGAAAGAGAAATACCACAAGACTATGCATAGTTAGATCTGTCGCCCGAACCTTGTCGACGGTCCCTGGGATGTGTCGACTGTCTGACGAGTGTCGTCCCACTTTCGGACAGACTCAGATCTTGCACAGGGCATCCCCGAATCAACTTTTCTGCAGATGGAACCAGCCGGAGGTTCCTGATCTCCCCAAGAACGCATCGGTGCCGCCGGCGGCGTGAGAGCGAGGCAAACTCCTCGAGCGTTGCGCCGATTAATCGCGGGGGGCGAGACCCAATTCGCGCTGCTTCTTCTTCGTTAGCCCCAACGAGACAATGCGATGGGACTGGCGCAGATACTCCCGCAGCTCCTCATCCGACAGCCCCGGCTCTGCGAAATGCTGGATCCACGTCATGCCCCGCGACGCGAGATAGGGCGCCGGCCGCAAGCCCGGCTGGTCCTTCAGGATCTCGAAGGAGATATCCGTCACCTTGAAGGTGAATGCCGGAACTCCCTCGCCCCAGCCGCCAATGGCGAAGACCTTGCCGCCGACCTTCCAGACATGCGCCCCACCCCATTGGACGACGTATGTGGTCGCCGGCTGGCTGCGGCAGAGCGCGTTGAACTCTTCGTACGTCATCTGAGAGTGCGCAACACTTCCGGAGAAATAATACTTAGTCTAGCAAGCCTTGAATCCACAAAGCGCGTAGACTTTGTTGAGACTATATGTCTACGCTTCCGTACTCGAACATCCAATCAGCAGCGAAACATTCAAAGGTTTCGTCGCGAAGATAGAAAAGGAAGTGCCGATCCTGTGATGTTGGCTGACCAAGCATATGCCAATCGGTGGGAATAGGTTGTAGTTCATCGTCGCCAAGCAGCTCATAAAACTCCCCCCATTTCGGAGCAATTTTGCTGTACCGACACTGACCGGCATACCAGCCGTAGTCATTGGTCTCTCCGAGTCTCCACATCGAGCAGTGTTCGAAAATCAAGCAGCCCTCTTGGCCCTCGTAGGCCTCATAAGCCCAGGGATTGAGAAAGAAGGTCAGTTGGACCTCGGTCCCCCTGACGGTAACCTCTGGGGCAGGGGCATTCGGTTCGGCGTTCCAATCAACATTAAGATGCTTGAATATTAAGCTCGACATAACTTCATCACGACCAATTTCATCCAGAAAGCAAAACCTGCTCGAGAAGATTTCTAAAGTCCAGACAGATCTGGTTCAAGCTCTACATAGGTCGAAATTACCTGGCTGAGTTTGAGTGGTGTATCACCGAGCCTCGGAATCAATGGTGTGCACAGGGCCACCGGATTCCGAGGCCGGCCGCAATCGGTGCCGTCGAGCGCGCCCTAGTTGCGGGACGGATAGTATCCCTCCAGGCATACGATGTAGTTGATCGCGGTGGAGGGCTGCATGGTGCTGATCTGGGCCGGGGTCGCGACCGCGGCGCCGGAGCCCTCTGCCGCCTGGCCCGAGCGTGGCGTGGTCCATTCGTCGCCCGCCATTGTGCCCAAGGGCATGGTGTTGAGGCCCGGCCCCTGACCGGAACCGATAGCGACCCGGCCGCGCATGTCAGGCAGCGCGAAGGTCGTACGCCCATTGCCGCCAAACGTCGTTCCGATAATGGAGAACAGAGCTTGGTAGTCGGCGACTGGGAGCTCCTGCCCATGCGCCAAGGCGTAGCCTCGCGGCGCGTAATTCCCGACGAACATTTTCATTTCGCCAATGAAACACTCTTGCGCCATGGCCGGCATGGTCGCCGACAGCGCGGCAAGCGACACACAGGCACCGGCCGCAGTCTTCCAGATCGTCATTGTGG
>JANQQD010000260.1 GCA_028285185.1 Anaerolineae bacterium
CGCGCTGGAATTCTCCCTGCACGGCTGGCGGCTCCGTCGTCCGGTCAGCTCAAGGTCTCGCGCGTGAAGCCCTCATGCGTGAACTCGCAGCTCTCGAACATGACATCGTTGCCGTCGCCTGCGAGTTCCGACATCGCGGTAAACTTCGACACCCAGGCCCGGTGCAACGTGAACTTGATCGCCGGCGTATTGTCGATGTCGTGCACGAAGATCTCGATTTCCCGGCGGAACTCGGGATCGGGGGCCCGCGTCGGCCGCTTTTCGTGCGCCACCAGAAGATTGGCGAAGTCCAGGAACGCGGTGTCGTTGGTCAGGCCCGCTTCGGCCGTGACCGGCGAGTATTCGACGCGGCAGGGCAGCGGCTCGTCCACCGTCGTCTTGGAATTGCCTGCGCGGAACTTGGCGGTGTTGACCGTCACGTCCAGGGCCGAGACCTTGCGGCACGCCGCCACTTCCACACCGCCCATGACGATACGGAAGTTGAAGTTCCGGTAGGGATCGCGTTTCTCGGTGTTGGCAAAGCGAGGCATCGACAGCTCCTTCCATACAGCAACAATTCGGCCATCAAACCGTATTCGTCCCCGCCTGGTCCGCTCCGCCGGCACCGGCGGCCGACAGGTCCGACGGCAGTTCCGTGACGATGCGCCAGCCTTCGTGCATTAGCTCCAGCGACAGCAACGCAACCTCGTTGCCCATTGCATCCAGTTGCGGCATCGCCTGCAGCTTGCTGGGCCAGGCGTTGAACACCTCGTAGCGGCGAAACCGCGTATAGTCGGCCCCTCCACCCGCCACGTCGGTGCCGACCGGAGACCCGCCATGGCCATGCAGGTCCGGGTCCCAGACGTCGATGAAGAGGTTGCGCTTCAACTGCTGCGACGGCGCCCGGCCGGTGCGCAGGAAGTCCAGCACCGCTGTGGCCCATTCCTCCAGCGTACCGTCCAGTGCCACCCCCTGCTCCAGCGTGATCGGATCCCAGTTGGCGCGATTGGGGTTGGCGTAGCGGTGCAGGTTGTTGCCGCCCTCCCAAATCTCCGACGCCTCGATCGAGACGGACAGACCCGACACACGCTGGACGCCCGCCACATAGGGCCCACTCCGCCGGATCTGCGGACCGCGCAAGTGGATGCGGAACTGATAGTTCCGAAGCGGGTTGTAGCGCACCGCCTGCATGGCGGCCTCAGTCTCCCGGCCGCTGCTGGCTGATCTGAATGACCACGAATTCCGCAGGCTTGACCGGCGCGAACCCGACCAGGGCAGTGACGATGCCCTGATCCACCAGTTCCTGCGGGTTGGTCTCGCGGTCGCATTTGACGCGGAAGCCCGCCTCCGGCGTTTCGCCCTGGAACGCACCCTGCCGGAACAGGCCCAGCATGAACGCTTCGATGTTCAGCCGGATGCGGTCCCACAGCTCGTTGTCGTTCGGCTCGAACACTGCCCATTGCAGGCCCTGCTCGATCGACTCCTTCAAGAACAGCGCCAGCCGCCGCACGGAGACATAGCGCCATTCCGGATCGGACGAGAGCGTGCGCGAGCCCCACACCACCGTGCCGGAATTCGGGAACTGGCGGATGCAGTTCAGCCCGATCGGGTTCAGGATGTCCTGATCCCCGTTCTCCAGTTCATGCTGCAGATCGATCGCGCCGCTGACCGTGGCCTCGATCCCGGCCGGGGCCTTCCACACGCCGCGCGCGATGTCGGTGCGGGCGAAGATGCCGGCCATATGGCCCGATGGCGGT
>JANQQD010000271.1 GCA_028285185.1 Anaerolineae bacterium
ATCAACGCCCTGCGCGACCGCCGCCGCGCAGCAGCAATCGTCTCCTCCGGCGAAGGGGGATAGCCTTAGCCGCCGATGGCGGACAGGCGCGAGGCGGAAAGCGCTGTTCGATCCGATCTGAGGAAGGAGACATGCGATGCAGGTCACCGGAATGCTCTACGGATCGCGGCTGCTGCAGCATGTGGGCTTTCCGGCGACCGAGGTGCTCGGCCCCTCGGCCACCGAAGACGAGATCCAGGATCTCATCACCCGTCACGGCCTGATCTTCATCAAGCCACTGTTCAAGGGCGGTGTGGGCAAGAAGGCCAAGGCCGGCCTGATCGGCAAAGCGACAGACCTGAAAGTGGCACTGGCCGAGAAGGAACGGCTCTACTTCGCAGAGCACCGGCACGAGACCGCCTACGCCAAGGCCAACGGCGTGACTTTCGAGGCGGGCGTGCCGGCGGAGCATGAGGTCTATTTCTCGATCACCGACGACACCCGCTTCCGCGCGCCGTCCATGACGCTGACGCATCGCGGCGGGGTCGACATCGAAGAAATCCCCAAGGGCGACGTGGCCACGATCCCGTTCGACGCGCTGACCGGGCTCAAGGCCTTCGTGGTCGCCAATGCGCTGAGCGATCTTGGCGCGCCGAAAGAGATCGTCTCCCCTCTGGTGCAGCATCTGCCGAGATTGTGGGAGCTGGTGCACCACTATGGCATGACGACGCTGGAGCTGAACCCGATCCGGCTGCGCGCCGACAGCGGCGGGCGTCTGACACCCATGGCCTGTGACTTCAAATGCGGGTTCGACCGCGATGATCCGCGGGTCTCTCGCCTCGGCCTGCCGCCCCATCTCTTCACCTCCGACGTCTCGGATTTCGAGCAGGAGGTGAACCAGCTTCGCACCCACCAGGGCCAGTCGGACGTCTTCGTGATCAATCCCGAGGGTACGATCCTGGCGCCGACCTTCGGCGGCGGCGCCAACAGCCTGGTCACCGAAGTGCTGGGCGACGCTGCGATCATCTCGTCCGATTTCGGCGGCAATCCGCCCTACGACAAGATGAAGGCGGTCGCCGCCATCTGCTTTCGCCATTTTCTGAAGCAGACCAACGTGTTGTTCGTCGTGGGCGGCAAGTCCAACAACACCGATATCCTGACGACCTTCCGCAGCATCGGCGATGCGCTGCGCGAGGCCTTCTCCCAACAAGGGCCGGTGCCGCTTTATGTCGTCGTGGGCCGCGGTGGCCCCAATCTCGTGCGCGGCATGGGCTATCTGGCCGACACCTGCGATGCGCTGGGGCTGCCCTACCGGTTCTTCGGCTTCGACAGCGCGATCTCGGAAGTCGTGACCTATGCCAAGCGCATCGATGCCTGGATGAAAGCCGGGGGGCGGGCGGAGCTCGCCCGCAAGCTCGGCGTGGACCGAGCGGCCTGAGGGGACGCGAACGATGCGGCGGCAAGGCGTTGCAGGTCTTCCGTACTATCTCGGGATCAACTCGCTGGCCGAGATCGCAACGCGCCAGGACAGGATCGTTGTGCTGAACGCCATGGGAGGCGAGAGCCGTCGGGTGACGCCCATGAGCCACGCCTATTCGGGCGGCAACGTCGTGTTCGGGGTCTCGCCGGGCCGCCGCGGTGAGATGCTGGCCACGCCCGTGGGCGATATCCCGATCTACAACAATGTCCGCGAGGGCATGGCCGACGGCCACCGGTTCGACACCGGCGTGGTCTACCTGCCGCCGTCCGGCGTGCGGGACGGCGCGGCCGAGCTGATCAGGGTCAATCGCGACCTGAAGAAGATCATCATCATCACCGAGAAGGTCGCCGTGCACGATGCACGCGAAATCCGCGCCCTGGGCCAGGCCAACGGCGTCGACGTCATCGGCGGCAACTGCCTTGGCGTGGCGGATTCGTGGAACCGCGTGCGCATCGGCGGCGGACTGGGTGGTGACAGCCCGCAGGAAGTGCTGCTGAGGGGATCGGTTGCGATCTTTTCGAATTCCGGCGGCTTCACCACGACCATCGCCCAGTATCTGGCGACCGAGGGATGGGGAACGACGGCCCTGATCTCCTCGGGCAAGGACGTCTACATCCACTATGCGGCGCGCGACTTCGCCCATGCGTTCCGCAACGACGGCCGTTCCAAGGCCGCGGTCCTGTATGTCGAGCCGGGCGGCTATTACGAACACGCCGTCGACTTCGGGAAGCCCGTCGTCGCCTGCGTTGTGGGACGGTGGAAGACGAAGCTGACCCGTGCCGTCGGCCATGCCGGGGCGCTCGCAGGATCCGGCGACAAGGCCGAAAACAAGGAACGGTGGTTTATCGAGGCGTTCGGGACGGGCGGGATCTACACACCCGAAACCCCCGCCGTCTCGGCGAAAGGCGCGCTCGTCACCAACATCGCGGACATTCCCCGGGCACTGACCGAGGTGATGCGATTGAACGGGATCGACCCCGATTTCGCGCCCACCGGCAGCCTGGCACTGAAACCCTGGATGGCCAATGACCAGGGTTTGAGTTTGCCGGCGGACATCGCCTTGCCGACGGTCCGGGCTATGGCGCCCTATGACGCGCAGATCACCGCGCTCAGCGGCCAAGTCGGTGCCGTGATTGCGCGGCAGCCCATGAAGGACAAGTCCGGCGCGTCGGTCATGGATCCGAAGACGCAAGAGACACGCATCCACGGGCATTCGGTGCTCGATCTCGCGCTTGAGCCGCTGGAGGCCGTGTTTGCCCTACCTTTGGTTCGCGAGATCGCCGGTCCTGACGACCGTGTGCTGGTCAATATCGCAGTGGCGGCCGAAGAGATCCTGGCAGGCGACGCTGCCCTGGCAGCCGCCGAAGCGGCGCGAGAAGCCGGCAACGCACCCAACGTGGCACTGGCGGCTGCACTGGCGATGATCGGGCCGAAGCGCGTTGAACGGGCCCTCGCATGCTCGCGCGCGCTGATCGATCTTTTCGCCCACTCCAGCCTCGTCGACGCACGCGACGAGGGCTTCGATCTTTCAAGCATTGCCGTCGACGACGCGACACGCGCTCTGTTCATGGTGGCAGAGGCGGAGGCCGACGATCCACGCCCCGAGGCCATGATGCAGGCCGTCCGGGCGCGCGGCGGCAAATCTGTGTTCCTCACATTCCTTTCCTGCCTGGGCGGACGCCTCTCGCGCGACGCGATCCTGGCCGCCATCTGCGCCACGATCGCCTGGCGCCCGCTGATGCAAAAGCGCATCACGCGACTGACCGCAGAAACCATGCCGTGGTATCTGCGCCTCTATGGGGTGATGATCGGCGCCTCCATCCCCGCTCGACATCACCAGCCGGGCTCCCTCTGCGGCGTCCCGCTGGAAGAGCGTTTCGGCGCGTGGTCCGTCGCCGATGTCTGTTTCCTTGCGATCACCGGCAGAGCGCCCAAGGGGGAGGAGGCCCTGCCGCTGCAGATCCTGATCGGCCTCTTGATCTCCAACGGTCCGGGCTCGATCACCGGCCAGGGGGCCAAGGGCGCCGTCGCTGCGGACGGGCCCCAGACGCCGGAGCGGGTTCAGATCAACAAGGCCATGCTGGGCTTCCTGACGCATAGCGGCTTCAGCCATGGCGGCAACGGTTACGAGGGCATTGCCTTCCTGCTCGAGCAGTTCCGCGGCGTGGATCTGAAGGACCCCACGGATCCGAACCACGGTCTCGACCTTGCGGCCATGGCGAGAGCCCTTGCGGAGCGCTACGACGCGGCAAAGGCGGCGGCGAAAGACGTCGGGGCAGAGGTCCCTGCGCTGCCCGGCGTCCACCATCCCGTTTTCCGGGGCGAGCCGGTCAATTTCGACCCGCGCGAGCGGTTCATCGCCGCGTTCATGGAACGGCGCGGCGACTACAACGTGTTCCACGCCTTCTACCGTGAACTCGTCCAGGCGCTGTACGATGTCGGCGCCTCTCCTTACGTGTTCTGCGTCAATGTCGATGCCATTATCGCAGCCCTCCTGCTCGCCCTCTTCTGGAAGGAGTACAAATCGGGCGCACTCGATGAGAGGGACCTGGAGACGGCCGCCTTCACCGTGTTCCTCTACGGCCGCATGATCGGCTCCGCCGCCGAAATCGACGACCACCTGAACCGCGGCCGCAACATGGACACCCGCACCCCACCCTCGGCCTGCGAATACGTGGTCTAATACCAGCCCACCGCCCTCGACGAAACCGTGCCCGGTTCAATGGCTGTGCTATATTGTGTACAAACGCACACACAGGAGCGGTGGACGAGATCATGCGCACCACGACAATGACAGTGCGATTGCCGGAAACGACGAAAGAGCAGCTAGGGAGGTTGGCCGAGCGGACTCGGCGCAGCCGTTCGTTCCTCGCCAGTGAAGCGATCGCAGCCTATGTGGCCCATGAGCTGGCGATCATCGAGGGTATCGAGCGCGGCCTCGCCGACATGGAAGCCGGCCGAGTCGTGCCGCATGAGGAAGCCATGCGGCAAATCCGGGCAACGATCGAGCGCGCGCAAGACGATCGGTGAGAGAGGTTGTCTGGTCCTCCGAAAGCTTGCGTGATTTCGACGCCGCAATCCTGCATATGGCGAAGGACTCTCGTAACACCGCTTCAATCGTTGCCGATCGGATAGAAGCAGCAGTTGCCCTGTTGGCCGAGATCCCAATTGGCCATCCAGGCCGCGTCGTCGGCACCTATGAAAAGCGCGTTCTGCGGACGCCGTACATCATTGCCTACGCGCTGACGGATGACGTGATCACGATTGTGCGCATCATCCATGAGCGGCAGAACTGGCCGAGCGGCGAGTGGCCCGACCAGTGAACGATAAGATCTGCAGTGAGCATGGACTGCGGCGCGGGCAGGCCGGATCGAACGGCTGCTCCGCGCCGACGTGAGGTAGGGGCTTGCGGTGTCTCGCACGCCGCCGATGAGGCAAACTCTACGGACGATCAGTTGGCGTCGTTGTCTTCGCCGTCGTCATCGTCTTCATAATCGTCGTCGTCATCCCCATCGTCGTCCGACCATGCGCCGCGGCGGGGGTGGTCGTCGAGGCTGAGCTGTCCGTCGCCGTTGCGGTCCATGCGGTCGACCAAGTTGCCGAAGGGGCGGTCCAGCTCTTCTTCGGTCACCAGGCCGTCGCCATCGGCGTCGAGTGCCTGGAAGTGGTCGACCATGCGCTCGCGCATATGGTCCAGCCACAGCCCCTGGAATTCGTCGAGCGTCAGAGACTGGTCGCCGCTGGCGTCGAATTCCGCCAGGCTGCCGGCAAGCACGGTATCGATCTCCTCCTGCGTCACTGCGCCGTCGCCGTCCGCGTCCAGGCGCTCCAGCATGCGCAGGCCCTGCCCACCGCCGTGGCCGCCGTGATGACCGAAACCGCCCGGCCCCATCGGCCCCATGCGCTCAAACTGGCCCTGCCCGCGATATCCGCAGTCGCCGTCCCGCCAGCCGTTGCTGGCCTGCACGACGCCGACCGTGCCGATCACACCCACAAGGGCGGCGCTGGCGATCACGACTTTGCTGAAGGTGTTCATCGAACTCTCCCGTCATCGGTTGCGATGACCGGGATGTAGGAGCCACCTGTCGCAGAAGTTCACCAGCTTGGCCCCGACTTTGTCGCCGTCCGTGGCAAGCAGGGCCGTTGACACACTTCGATACACTTCTTCCAGATACGGAACCGGCAAACCGGCCATATCTTCAGCAATCGCCCCGGACAGACCGAGACCCAATGGACCCGGCACCGCATATCCTGGTCGTCGACGACCACCGCGAGATCCGCGACCTCTTGGCAAAGTATCTGACCAAGAACGGCCTGCGCGTCGACACGGCCGGCAGCAGTGCGGAGGCGCGCCAGACGCTGAAGGCCGCGGCGGTCGATCTGGTTGTACTGGACATCATGATGCCCGGCGAAGACGGCCTCTCGCTCTGCCGCCATCTGCGCGAGACAAGCGACACGCCGGTTATCCTGCTGACCGCCATGGCGGAAGAGACGGACCGCATCGTCGGGCTGGAGATCGGCGCCGACGACTATGTGACCAAACCGTTCAATCCCCGCGAGCTTCTGGCAC
>JANQQD010000278.1 GCA_028285185.1 Anaerolineae bacterium
GGGCGACTGTAGCGATTTTGCAGGCGGGGACAAGGATTCAGTCATGGTCCGCTGTCACAGACCCGCAATGCTCCCGACACATGCCTGCGGCAACCGGCCCCTGTCTGCGGCCCGGCGTCGCCGCGGGCAAGGGCGGGTCGCGGGCAGGTCAATGGCGCCGGGCACCCGATACCCGGACTTCCTCCAAGGCGGACAACGCTGCCGCGCGGATGAGATCGGCGGTTTCGCTCAGGCCCGCTTCTTCGCTTTCCTGCGCAAGCTGCGTCAGACAGCACGCGAGCGCGTCGGCGGTCGTACCCATATCGTCCTCCGCATGAGACCCCGCAGCCACATACTTCTGGATTTCGGCCATCCGGATTTCCCCCGACATAACAGCTTTCGCTACCCGTCGAAACGATCCGTCCCGCAAACTCTCCCGCAATGCGTGTGTCTGGTTATTAAACTACATCCAGATATTACGCATCGCAAAACTATTCAGCGCACTCTTGCAGATGAATTCACTTGGCATGCCAAGAGGCATCAGGCTGGTGACTGGGCAGTTTCCTCGATTTGCTGCACCGCGTCATCCCCCATTTGGGGGATGCGGGCCCGTAACTCTGCATTGCTCCATATCAAACTCGGCCGGCAAAGGAATTCGTCGCAACCCTTGCGTCCAGTTAGCCGTTGCGAAGTCGCGGATTACCAATAGACTGCACCGGAGATCCGTGGGGGGAGCAGCTGAGATGGAAATCGTTTCCGCCGATGTCGCCATCGTCGGGGCGGGCGGCGCCGGACTGAGGGCAGCGATCGCGATCGCCCAATCCGATCCGTCACTGAAGGTGGCTTTGATCTCAAAGGTTTACCCGATGCGCAGCCACACGGTGGCGGCAGAGGGCGGAGCTGCCGGCGTCATTCGGGCCGAGGACAGCCTGGAGCATCATTTCAACGACACCGTGTCCGGAGGCGATTGGCTGACCGACCAGGATGCGGTGGAGCTGTTCATTGAAGACGCCCCGCGCCAGCTGACCCAGCTTGAACACTGGGGCTGCCCATGGAGCCGCACGCCCGAAGGCCGGGTCAACACGCGGCCCTTTGGCGGCATGAAGATCGAGCGGACGTGGTTTGCCGCGGACAAGAGCGGCTTCCACATCCTGCACACTCTGTTCCAGACCTCGATCCAGTTCGAAAGCATCGAACGGTACGACGAATTCTATGCCACCGACCTGATCGTCGAAGACGGTCATTGCCGCGGTGTCGTCGCGATCGAGATGCGGTCGGGCCGCGTCTTCCTGTTCCACGCCAAGTCGGTGATTGTGGCGTCGGGCGGGGCGGGCCGGATCTTTCCGTTCACAACCAACGGCGCGATCAAGACCGGCGACGGCATGGCGATGGCCTATCGCATCGGCGTGCCGCTGAAGGATATGGAGTTCGTCCAGTATCACCCGACCGGCCTGCCCGGAACGGGAATTCTGCTCACCGAGGGCTGCCGCGGCGAAGGCGGCATCATGGTGAACAAGGACGGCTACCGTTACTTGCAGGACTACGGCCTGGGCCCGCCCGACCCCTGGCCGCGCAAGAAGGCGATGGAGCTGGGACCGCGCGACCGCTTGAGCCAGGCCTTCTGGCATGAGCAGCAGAAGGGCAATTGTGTCAGCACCACCTATGGCGACGCGGTGTTGTTGGACATGCGCCATCTGGGCGAGAAGAAGATCAACGAGCGGCTGCCCTTCGTGCGCGACCTGGCGTCCAGCTATATGGGCAAGGACCCGGTGCATGAGCCTGTGCCGGTGCGGCCAGTCGTCCACTACATGATGGGCGGCATCCACACTAATATCGACGCTGCAACGCCGATTCCGGGCCTGTTTGCTGCCGGCGAATGTGCGTGCGTGAGCATCAACGGCGCCAACCGGCTTGGCTCGAACTCGCTGACGGAGTTGCTGGTATTCGGGCAGCGCGCCGGCTTGGGCGCGGCGGAGGTGGCCCGCCAGGTGGCGGACGGCACCCCGGCTGGCGTGGAGACGCAGGGCCGCGAGGCCGAGGCGCGCATCCTGGGGCTGTTCGATCGTGAGGATGTGGGCGAGAGCGTCGCTGGTGTGCGCAACGCCATGACGGCGTCGATGGAAGAGGGGGCCGGCATCTATCGCACCGAGGAAGCGATGCAGGCGACCTGCGATCTGATCGGGCAGTTGCGGGAGCGCGTGGCCAAGGTGCCGGTGAAGGACAAGTCCAAGGTCTTCAACACGGACCTGATGGGCGTGCTGGAGCTGGAGGCGATGCTGGATATCTCCCAGACCGTCGTGCACAGCGCGATCGTTCGGAAGGAGTCCCGTGGCTCGCACCAGCGGCTCGACTTCGAGAAGCGGGATGACGAAGCGTTCCTGAAGCACTCGCTGGCAACCTATCGCGGCGCCGACGTGCCTGAGATCTCTTACTGCGACGTGGTGATCACGAAATCCCAGCCTGCGGAGCGTCTCTACGGCGGCGCTGCCGAGGCGGCCGCCAAGGAAGCCAAAGAAGGCGGATCCGGAGAAGGAAAGGCAGCCTGAGACCATGCGAGAGATCCAGCTGGAGGTCCTCCGGTACTCGCCAGAGACGGATAGCGAGCCCCGTTTCGAAATCTTCCAGGTCCCGTGCCAGGAAGACTGGGTGGTGCTGGACGCCATCAACCATGTGAAGGATCACATGGACAGCAGCCTGACCTACCGGTGGTCCTGCCACATGGCGGTCTGCGGCAGCTGCGGCATGATGGTGAACGGCGAGCCGGTGCTGTCGTGCAAGGCATTCATCCGGGACTACCCGGACAAGATCCGTGTCGAGCCGCTGGCCAACTTCCCCATCGAGAAGGATCTCGTGGTGGTCATGGACGACTTCATGGAGAAGTTGAAGGCGTCCAAGCCCTACATCATTCCGAAAGAAGAAAAATCGCTCGATGACGGCGAGTACCTGCAGACACCACTGCAGCTTGAGGCTTTCAAGCAGTACTCCATGTGCATCAACTGCATGCTGTGCTATGCGGCCTGCCCGCAATATGCGCTGGCACCTGAATTCGTCGGCCCGGCCGCATTGGCACTGACCTACCGCTATAACAAAGACTCGCGCGACGGCGGCAAGGCGGAGCGCGCTCACATGTTCTCCAAGAGCGAGGGCGTGTGGGAATGCTCGTTCGTCGGCGCCTGCTCGGAAGTCTGCCCGAAGCATGTGGACCCGGCGGCCGCCATCCAGCTGGGCAAGGTCGAGTCGGCTGTGGACTACTTCAAGAGCTTCCTGATGCCCTGGAGCCGCTGATGAGCAGAAGACCCTACGTCCGCGAGGTGCCAAGGTTCACCTGGTGGCTGAAGAAGAAGTTCTACACCGAGTACATGATGCGGGAAGCGACGTGCATCGCTGTCGCGCTCTACTCCGCACTGCTGATCATCGGCCTGATCCGTCTGTCGGAAGGTCAGGCGGAATACACGGCCTATCTGGAGGCCATGCAGAGCCCGCTCGGTCTGATCCTGCAGCTGATCATCCTGGCATTTGCCGTCTACCATACGATCACATGGTTCAAACTGGCGCCCAAGGGCATGCCGCCCATGCGCTTCAAGGATGAGAAGGTGCAGCCCAAGGCCATCGTGGCCGCTCACTATGCCGGTTGGGTCGGTGTGTCGCTTGTCATCCTTCTGTTCGTGGGGCTTGTCTGATGGCCGTACATTCGCACAAGGCTCTGATCTGGCTGCCGTTCGCCGCTGGCGGAATGCTGGCGGCCTTCGTTCTGCCGATCATGATCGTGCTGACCACGGGCTTCCTGTTTCCGGGGGCCCTCAGTTATGAGCGCGCATACGCCTTCGCCGACAACTGGATCGGCAAGCTGATCCTCTTGGGCGTGATCCTGCTGCCGTTGTGGCACGCCGCGCACCGGCTGCGGATTACGGCCCATGACTTCGGCATCCACAACGACACGGCAGTACGCTGGGCGTGTTATGTGCTGGCCGGTGTCGGGTCGGTGCTGACCGTCGTCTTCTTGCTGGCGATCTGATACCGGCATGGCGGTGCATGTCGCACAGCGGGCGTTCCGGTTCACACCAGAGCAGCTGTTCGATCTGGTGGTAGACGTCGAACGTTATCCGGCGTTCGTGCCGTGGTGGGAAGCCGCCCGGGTCGTCCGCCGCGAGGCTGACGCGTACATGACCGATCAAGTGGTGTCGTTGAAGGTGATCCGGCAACGGTTCACCTCGCGAACGACATTCCGCCGCCCGGATTGGATCGAAGTGCGTGCGGCCGATGGCCTGTTCAAGGCGTTCCTGCTGCGCTGGGAGTTCCAGCGCGCCGGCACGGACGATTGTGCCGTGGATCTGACCGTAGAGTTCCAGTTCAAGTCGCGGCGATTGTCCAAGATCGCCGAGGTGATCACCGGCGAATCCGTCAAGGTGCTGATGCATTCCTTTGAACATGAGGCGGAACGCCGCTATCACGGCGATGGTGCCGCCCATGCCCCGGGTCTCGCGACTGCCCCGGTCATCGCCCCTCACGGCGCCGCTACGTAATCCCGGAAAGGACACCGACGTATGTCGACCGACGACGCCTTGGTCCGC
>JANQQD010000290.1 GCA_028285185.1 Anaerolineae bacterium
AGATCTTCATCAATTCCAAGAACATGGAACACTATGCCTGGACCGTGGCGCTGACCCGTATGATCAGCGCCGTGTTCCGGCGTGGCGGGGATGTGTCGTTCGTGGTCGGCGAGCTGAAGGCCGTGTTCGATCCGCGTGGCGGTCACTGGGTGGGCGGCCGCTACGTGCCGTCACTGCTGGCCGCCATCGGTGAGACCGTCGAGCGGCATATGATCGATATCGGCTTTCTGCCGGCGGGGGCGCAGCGGGCCCCGGCGGTGCTGGCTGTCAATGCCCCGAAGGAGGCCGGTGACGCCCAGCGCGCCGCCCTGCGCCAGTGTCCCGCCTGCGGCGCCCCGTCGCTGATCCGTCAGGAAGACTGCGACCTGTGCACGGCCTGCGGCTATTCTCGCTGCAGCTGAGGCAACACGGGCCCGGTCAGTCGGATTGCCCTGCCGTCACAAGCGCCAGCAGGCGATGCAGAGGCCCGTCGTTGATCCCCAGCTCGTCCAGATGCTGTACGGTGTTGATCAGATAGTCGGCGTTGCTGCCCCGCTGTCCCCTGCAGCAACGGATGCGCTCGGCCATGTGCGCAAGGTCGTGATCCTGACAGTATTGCGGATTCGTCCGATCGACCACGAAGGTGCAGACGGTCACCGTACGGTCGCCGGCGGACCCTCCCAGCAGCCGGGCGCGAAGACGTCGCGGACGGTAGGCATAGCTGTCCATCTCGCGGTCCCAGAGATAGGCGGCGACATGGGCGGCGTCCGCCGCAGCGGCGCGCAGCGCGATGCCCCGGCACGACCCTCCATGGTCCAGGCCAAGTACCAGGCCCGGCCGCTCCGGCGTTCCGCGATAACGGCGCGACTGGATGCAGAACCGGCGGTGGTAGCCATAGAGCAGCGCAGGCGCGCGCTCGGCCACCGGGAACCCGGGATCCCACATCAGCGAGCCATAGCCGAACACCCAGAGGTCTTCACCCGGGGATACACCCAGAGCCTCCAGCGGCGACATTGCGGTGAGGTATTTCGGCATAGCGGCAGTCATGGTGGGATGAAGGTGTAGCCGGGGCCGATACGCAAGGCCAGCGTCGTCATAGTGCCGACCTGTGCCGATGGCGTGCCATGGCCGCCGATCCTTGCGTCGCCAGCCGCGGCATGGTGCACTCCCTTCCGATCTCGATGATCCAGGATGACCGCCCATGCGCCGCCGACTCATGCTGCCGCTGATTCCGCTGGCCCTGTGCGCCGGCTACACCGGTTACTGGTTCATCGGTGCGGGCGTCGTCCGCGGTGAGGTTGAGCGGTGGATTGAGGTCCAAGAGAGAAGCGGCACGTCCGTGGAGGTTCAGGAGCTTTCCGTCGTCGGCTTTCCGTTGCGGTTCGACGCCGTGCTCGACAGCTACAGCATGACCCGGCCCGACGGCATGGTGGTCGCTGGCCGCGACCTGAAAGTCGGCGCTCCCGCCTGGGACTGGTCGCTGATCGGATTCGAGGTCGTGGAAGAGCAAAGTGTGGCACTGCCGGGCCTGCCGCCGCTCACTCTCAGATCCGACGATGGAGAAGGCGAGTTCCGGGTCGAAGGCGGCAGGCCGCAAACTGGGGCTGCAACGGTTCGGAACCTTGTGCTGGAGGCGCCGTCCGGCCCCCCACTGACCGTCGAGCAGTTCGACTACCGTCAGACCCTTCCGCTTGAGCACGATGGCGTGGTCGATGAAGGCTACGGGGGGCTCGATGTCTCGATCCGCGGCGTCACGTTGCCTGCGGAGCTCTTGCCCGGTCTCGGCGTGCAAATCGAGGAAGCGGCAGTGGCGGTTGCGATCAGCCAGCCCTGGCCACCGGCTTTGCGAGCACCCTTCCTCAGTCGCTGGCGGGATGATGGCGGCGAGGTCAGAGTGCGCGCACTGACAGTGACGTGGGGCGCCTTGCAGATTGCCGCTTCCGGCGTGCTGACGCTGGATGAATACCTGCAACCGCATGGCGATCTGAGTGCTCAGGTGCGCGGCATGAACGTGCTAGCGCAGGCCCTCTCCACCGATGGCGGTGGCCGGTCGGCCGGGTTGCTGGGCCTCGGCATCGGGCTCTTTGGCGGCGGCAGCGATGACGGCAGCGTTACCGTGCCGCTGACGGTTCAGAGCGGGCAAGTCCGCCTCGGGCCAATTCCGCTGATGGAACTACCCCGAATCGAATGGCCTTCATAGCGGCAGCTTCTTGCCCCAGCCGACTGGGCAAATCATGGTCTATCGCAAGAGATGCGTTGGCACTGTCACCCTCTCACTGCCCACCAGCAGCATTGTCACGCTGACATCGTCGGGCGATAGCGGCATTGCCAGACGGTAGTATTCGTAAGCAATGCCGTCGAGAGTGGCTCGTATATGCAGGCAAAGGGGGGTTGCCTGCATCATCACCTCGCCCAGATGGCGGGTCACCATCGCCCCGAATGCGGTGTCGTTGTAGTCCCTGGTGGTCAGGCCCGTCATATCTCGCCGGTCCGGATTTGTGAGGTTCGTGCCGTAGATGCGGTACCGGAATTCCGTAGGCGACAGGGCGTCCAGCAGGTGGATCCGTCCCGGCAATACGCCGATCTCATCGAGATCCACATCTTCGCGGCGCGGCATGCGTCGCGCGCCGCGGCGCTCTTTCCAATAATCCAGCAGTTGGCGAAGCTGCGGCGTCTTGGCCGTGTTGGGGATCACCCGCTCTTCTGAAATCAGCGTGAACATTGCGTCGCCGTAATCCTTCCTGGCGCGCAATTCAAGCCTGTTTTGCTTCTATGACACCCCTGCGAATATCGCGAGTTCTCTTAAACAAATCTTCAAGAGTCTCACCATCCCCCCGGCGGATCGCTCGCTGCAGGGCGGTCAGGTCCTCCGTGAAGCGCTGAATGACCTCCAGCACCGCGTCCTTGTTGGTAAGGAAGACATCGCGCCACATGACGGGGTTGGACGCCGCGATTCGCGTGAAGTCGCGGAAGCCGGTGGCTGAAAACTTGATCACCTCCTGCTTGAGGTCCTCGCCCAGGTCCACAGCGGTGCCGACGATCGTGTAGGCGATCAGGTGCGGCAGATGCGACGTGATGGCCAGAACCTTGTCGTGATGCTCCACCGACATGATCTCGACCATCGAGCCCATGCCGCGCCAAAGCGCGGAGACCCTGGCGACGGCGGCGGCGTCGGCATCCTCCGGGGGCGTCAGGATGCACCAGCGGCCGAGAAACAGCTCTACGAAGCCTGCATCCGGGCCGGAATGCTCGGTACCGGCAAGCGGATGGCCGGGCACGATCGGCCTGCCCTCTGGGACGGCTTCGCCCAGCACTTCCAGTACGCCGCGTTTGACCGATCCCACATCGGTGACAACCGTCCCCTCGCCGAGATGGGGGCCGATCGCCCGGGCGATCGCGCCATACGTTCCAAGCGGCGCGCAGATGATGACACAGTCGGCGCCGTCCACGGCCGCGGCCGGATCGGCCTCCGCACGGTCGACGATGCCGAGCTCGCGGACCCGCGCCAGGGTCGCGGCGTTACTATCATGGGCCACCAGTTCGCCCACCAGCCCGTGGGCTCGCGCCGCCCTGGCAACCGAAGAGCCGATATGGCCGATACCGACGACGGCCAAGCGATTGAAGACAATGGGTTGGCCGATGGCAGCGGTCATGATCGGCCATCCAGATGGGTCGCAAAGGCGTCCACGACCGCGCGCATCTCTTCGCCGGTGCCGATGCCGACCCGCAGGCAGTTGGGCAGGCCATAGCCGCCCATCTGACGCACCAGGATGCCGTTTTCCTTCAGGTACCGGCGCGTGCCTTCGGCGTCGCGGTCGTTGCGGCCGGTAAAGTCCACCAGCAGGAAATTCGCGATGGACGGATGGACGGTCAGCCTGAGCGCCGCCAGGCGCGCAGCCGTCCAGTCCCGCCATTCGGCATTGTGTTCCCGGCTGGTAGTGATGAAGTCCTGGTCGTCCAAAGCGGCTTCCCCCGCCACCTGCGACGGGGCTCCGACGTTGAACGGCCCGCGGATGCGGTTCA
This sequence comes from Anaerolineae bacterium, assembly GCA_028285185.1. Classification (GTDB taxonomy): domain Bacteria; phylum Pseudomonadota; class Alphaproteobacteria; order DSM-16000; family Inquilinaceae; genus JACKIG01. The sequence continues at coordinate 4,003 of JANQQD010000290.1, forward strand.
GCACGTCGGCCACGCCGGCCGGGAAGTATCCCCAGCCCAGCCGCAGGGCGCTCAGCCCATAGATCTTGGAGAAGGTGCGCAGCGTGGCGACCCGACCGTCGGGCGTGACGAACTCGTTGCCCGGTGTGTAGTCGTCGCGGTCGATATACTCGGCATAGGCCGCGTCGAGCACCAGCAGCACATCGTCCGGCAGACCCGCCGCCAGCCTCGCGACCTCGTCGCGGTCGAGGAAGCTGCCTGTCGGATTGTTGGGGTTGGCGACGAAGACGATGCGGGTCCGCGGCGTCACGGCCGCGAGCATCGCGTCGACGTCGGTCTTGAGGTGGCGCTCGGGCACGGCAACGGGTGTGGCGCCGACCGACTTGGCCGAAAGGGCATACATCAGGAATCCATGGGCGCTGTGCAGCACCTCGTCGCCCGGCCCCGCATAGGCGCGCACCAAGAGAGCGATCAGCTCGTCGGAGCCGGCGCCGCAGACGATACGTCCGGCGTCAAGCCCGTGCAGATCAGCCAGGCCAGCACGCAGCGTGGCCGATGCCCCGTCGGGATACCGGTAGAGGTCCGGCTCCAGCGCGCGATAAGCGGCCATCGCCTTCGGGCTGGGCCCTAGCGCACCTTCGTTGGACGCAAGCCGAATCGGCCGCTTCAAGTCGCGATGTGGCGCCGTTTCGGAATCGCCGCCGACGTAGGCGTCGATTCCCAGAATGCCGGGGCGGGGGCGCGGACCACTCATTGAACCTTGGCTCTTCTCTGACGGGAATGTCGAAGCGTCAGCCGTCGCTGGGCTCTGGTGGCAGACGGATCGGCAGGGCAAATCCGCCGATCGGTTTTGCACGCAGGCAGGCAGGGCCCAGCTTGGCGGTCAGATCCTGCAGCCGCTCGTCGGCATCGCCGACGAAGTCGTCGATCTCGACCAGCTGGAACATGCGGCTGGCGTCAGCCTGCCCGACGGCCGACCAGAATGCGGATGGCGGCAGGCGGCACCCCTCCAGGGTCTCCTTAAGCCGGCTCCGGCTGATCGCCTCCTCAAGCTCGATGGTGATCAGCGTGTGGTCTTCGCCGGTGGGCTCGTGCGGGATCGTCGCAAGCGCCAGCGCCACCTGCTCCTCGCCCCCTTCCGCCGGCACGAGGAATGGCAGGCGCGCCACGACGTTGGGCGTCTTGCTGTCTTCCGGCAAGAGCGAAAGCCACCATGGGGTGCGGTCCTCGCTGTCAGGCCAGGGAACAATGGCGATGGTCGCGGTGCCGTCGATGACGGCCCGTATCGCCTGCAGCGGGACGCTGACGGCGTTGATCGGCGTTGTGCTTCCGAAATGGTCGCGTGCCAGATCCCACATCACGCGGTTGTGCTCCGGCGCAGATACGGCAATGGCAAAGGGACCCTGCAGCCGGGTCATGCCGGCCAACAGCTCCCGCCACATCCGTGTCAGAACGGCGGTCGACAGCTTTCCGCTGTGGCGTGCCGCCAGTCGGCGCAAAATGGCCGCTTCACGCCCGGGATGCAGGGCAATCGGCCGTCCGCCTTTGGCCTCCCGGATCGCATCCACGACCTCCGCACGCTTCATCAAGAGGTCGTGCAGTGCATCGTCGATGGCGTCAATTTCGCGGCGTAGCGCGTCGAGCGAGTTAGAACCTGATGACATCGTCCGGGGTTGCTGGCTGCGACGGCGCCTAGGTGTACTGCCGGTGCTTGGCGAAAGCAAAGGAAACGTCCGGCAGCAGCAGCCCATCGAAAGCGGGCCGCGCCGGCGATTCCGGTTCCCACCATACCCCTCGCTTGCCTAGCTCAGTTGTCGTAGTGTCCCTGCTGCGATGCGGTACCCAGGCGCTTCTAGCGCTGGGGTGCCGATGGTGGACGTGCCGACGATAGAGATACGGACCTCGCATGACCCAAATGTCCAGCGATCCGCTGTGGTTTAAGCACGCCATCATCTATCAGCTGCATGTGAAGTCGTTCTTTGATGCGAACAACGACGGCATCGGTGATTTCCCGGGGCTGATCCAGAAGCTCGACTATCTGAAGGACCTTGGGGTCTCGGCGTTGTGGCTGCTGCCGTTCTACCCATCGCCACTACGTGACGACGGGTACGACATTGGGGATTATCGCGGCATCAACCCACAATATGGAACCATGCGGGATTTCCGCGTTTTCGTGCGGGAGGCGCACCGACGCGGTCTGAAGGTCATCACCGAGCTGGTGATCAACCATACGTCGGACCAGCATCCCTGGTTCCAGCGGGCTCGGCGGGCGCCGCGCGGCAGCCGCTACCGGGACTGGTACGTCTGGTCGGACGACGACAAGCGTTGGCCGGAAACGCGCATCATTTTCACAGATACGGAGTCGAGCAACTGGACCTGGGATCCTGTGGCGGGCCAGTACTATTGGCATCGGTTCTTCAGCCACCAGCCGGACCTCAACTTCGACAATCCGCGAGTCGTCCAGGCCGTCATCGACGTCATGCGGTTCTGGCTCGACATGGGCGTCGACGGGCTAAGGCTCGACGCGATCCCGTATCTGGTTGAGCGCGACGGCACGCATAACGAGAACCTGCCCGAGACGCATGCGGTCATAAAGCAGCTGCGCGCGGCCATGGACGAAAGCCATCCGCATGCCTTCTTCCTGGCCGAGGCGAACCAGTGGCCGGAAGATGCGCGCGCCTATTTCGGTGACGGCGACGAATGCCAGATGGCGTTCCACTTTCCGCTGATGCCGCGCATGTACATGGCCATGGCGCAGGAAGATCGGCACCCGATCACCGACATCATGCGCCAGACGCCGGCCATCCCCGAGAATTGCCAGTGGGCGATCTTCTTGCGCAACCATGACGAGCTGACGCTGGAAATGGTGACCGAGCGCGAGCGCGATTACATGTGGCGGTTCTATGCTGCCGACAGCCGCGCGCGCATCAATCTCGGCATCCGCAGGCGATTGGCGGCCTTGATGGAGAACGACCGTCGCAAGATCGAGCTGATGAACAGCCTGCTGTTCTCCATGCCCGGTACGCCGATCATCTATTACGGCGACGAGATCGGGATGGGCGACAACATCTTCCTCGGAGACCGCGACGGCGTCCGCACACCGATGCAATGGTCGCCCGACCGCAACGGCGGGTTCTCCCGTGCCGATCCGGCGAGCCTCTACCTGCCGCCGATCATGAACTCGATCTTCGGCTTCGATGCCGTGAATGTGGAGGCACAGGCGCGCTCCACCACCTCGCAGCTCAACTGGATGCGCCGCATGATCGCGGTGCGGCAGCGCCATCCGGCGTTCGGCGGTAGCAACCTGACCTTCCTCTATCCGGGCAACCGCAAGATCCTGGCCTATCTGTTGGAGGAGACGCAGGAAGAAGAAGGCGGAGAGACCGTCCTGTGCGTCGCCAACCTCTCGCGACAGGCGCAACCCGTGGAATTGGACCTGGCGCGTTTCCGGGGGCGCGTGCCGTACGAGATGCTGGCAGGCAGCCCGTTCCCGCCGATCGGGGAACTCACATATCTGCTGACGTTGCCGCCTTACGCCTTCTACTGGTTCCTGTTGACCGAAGGCGGGGAGCCACCCGTCTGGCATCGCGCCCTGCCCGAGCCGCTGCCCGATCTGGTCACGCTGGTGTGGAGCCGCGACTGGGCCAGCCTGTCGCACGGCCAGAATACGGAATTTCTGGCCCGCGACTCACTGCCCGCCTTCGTCGGCAACCAGCGCTGGTTCGCCGGCAAGGGCGCGCGCGTCAAGGGTATCCGGGTGCTTGGCGGCGCTCAGATCCCCAGCTCCGGCGAGCCGCTCTATTTCGCCATGATCGAGGTCGCGTTTACCGACAACAGAGAGCCGCATCGCTATTGCCTGCCGTTGGCGTTGTTGTGGGACGAGGCAGCAGTGACGACACTGTCGCCTCTGCTGCCGTTCACGCTCGCCAAGGTTCGGCGCGGCGCCAAGCTCGGGGCGCTGGTCGACGCCACCATTGATCCGCAATTCGGATTGTCGCTGATCGACTGCATGCGCAGCGGGGCGCGCCTGAAGACGGATCACGGCAGCATCAACTTCAAGGCTGGCACAGGCTTGGCCGAGATCCCGATCGAACCGGAAGACGAGATCCGCCGACTGGGCGTAGAGCAGAGCAACTCCTCCGTTCTCATCGGCGAGAAGATGGTGCTGAAGGTGTTCCGCAAGCTCTCCAGCGGCGCCCATCCGGAGCTGGAGATCGGACGGTTCCTCACGGATGTTGCCAAGTTCGCCCATGTCCCGGCGGTGCTGGGCGAGGTGGAGCATCTTTCCGACGAGGGCGTACCGACTGCCCTGGCCGTGCTGCAGGCCTTCGTGCGCAATCAGGGTGACGGCTGGTCGTACACATTGGAATACCTGCAGCGTGAGCTCGAGGAGGCCCTGCTTGCCGAAGATGACGGCATGGAGGCAGCCGAAAGGTTCGCCGTCTATGGCGGCTTGGCGGCGACGCTGGGGCAGCGGACGGCCGAGATGCACCGGGCCCTGGCCCTGACGACCGGAGATCCCGGTTTCGACCCGGAGCCGCTGAATGACGCGGACATCTCCGGCATCGTCGACGGCCTGCGGGCCCAGGTGGAAAAGGCGTTCCACGCCGTCGCCTCAATTGTCGGGCGAGCGGAGCCGAAGGCGGCCGGGGCCGCAGCCGAACTGGTGGGACGCCGAGACGAGGTGCTGGACAAGATCGACCGGTTCGCCAACCTCCACTTCGATGCTGCCAAGACGCGCCACCACGGCGACTTCCACCTGGGTCAGGTGCTGGTCACGAAGACGGACTTTGTGTTCGTCGATTTTGAGGGCGAACCGGAGCGGGGCCTGGAAGAACGTCAGGCCAAACGGTCGCCGCTCAGGGATGTCGCAGGGATGCTGCGATCCTTCGACTATGCCGCGGCTGCGGCCGTCCGCCAGCGCGACGACGCCGAAGCGGACAGCAGCGACCGCGCCCTCGACCTTGCCAGGGCGTGGCGCGATCTTTCCGTGCAAGAGTATCTGAAGGCCTATCGTCAGACGATCGAAGGTTGTATCAGCTGGCCGGGCGATCCCGCCGCGGCCGCGGCGCTGCTCGACATCTTCACGCTTGAGAAGGCGCTTTACGAAATCGGCTACGAGGCCGCCAATCGGCCTGCCTGGCTGGACATCCCGATCGGCGGCGTCATCAGCATTATCGACGCGGATGCCGATCAACTCACCACGGGCGACGCGTAAGCCGCGCGCAGCCCGATCGTTCGACACACCGAGGACTGTCATGACCAGCGATATCGAGAATGCGAATGACGCAAGCGCCGAGACCGGTGCCGAGGTGCCTGAAGAGGCCGGCGCGTCAGAGGCGGATGTGCCCGCAGCCGAGGTCGCCGAGCCGCCGCGACGGCCTGACGTGGAAGCGGTCGTCAGCTCCGATCACGGCGATCCGTTCGCGCTGTTGGGACCGCACAAGGGCGACGACGGCGCGCTGATCATTCGGACATTCCAGCCCCGCGCCAACCGCGTGATCGTTTTGGATGCCGGCGATGGCAGCGAGGTCGCAGAGCTCGACCGCATCCACCCCGACGGATTCTTCGAAGGCGTGGTCGCCGACAAGCCCGAATACTACGCCTACCGGCTGCGCCTGATCCTCTGGGAAGGCGAGCAGGTGGTGGAAGATCCGTACCGGTTCCCACCTGTCCTGGGCGAGCTTGATGTCCATCTGCTGTCCGAAGGCACGCATCTGCGCAACTTTGAGCGTCTTGGTGCGCATCCGACATCGATCGAGGGCGTTGAGGGCACGTCGTTCGCCGTCTGGGCTCCGAACGCACGCCGGGTTTCGGTGGTCGGCGACTTCAACCAGTGGGACGGACGCGTCAACCCGATGCGGCTGCGCCACGGCTGTGGCGTCTGGGAAATCTTCCTGCCCGGTGTGGGTCGTGGTGCGCCGTACAAGTTTGAGATCCGCGGCCCGGCGGGCAATCTGATGCCGCTGAAGGCCGATCCTTATGCTTACTATTGTGAGCAGCCGCCAAAGACCGCCTCGGTCGTGCATGGCTTGCCGCAATACCAGTGGAACGACCACGAATGGATGGCCAATCGCGAGGCAACCAGCCGCCGCGATGTGCCCATGAGCATCTACGAGGTCCATCTCGGCTCATGGCGCCGGGTGCCGGAAGAGGGGCACCGCTATCTGACCTACCGCGAACTGGCGGAACAATTGGTCCCCTACGTGAAGGAGATGGGCTTCACCCATATCGAGCTGCTGCCGGTCAGCGAGTTCCCCTTCGACGGGTCCTGGGGCTATCAGCCGATCAGCCTGTTTGCACCGACCAGTCGGTTCGGCCCGCCGGAAGATTTCATGTATTTCGTAGACCAGTGCCACTTGAACGGGATCGGCGTGTTCTTCGACTGGGTGCCTGGGCACTTTCCCACGGATGCCCATGGGCTCGGCCTGTTCGACGGCACGCATCTCTACGAGCATGCCGATCCGCGCAAGGGGTTCCACATGGACTGGAACACCCTGATCTACAACTACGGCCGGACGGAGGTGTTCAACTACCTCTTGGGCAATGTCCTCTACTGGATGGAACAGTTCCATCTGGACGGCCCCCGGGTCGATGCCGTGGCGTCCATGCTCTATCTGGACTACAGCCGCAAGGCCGGCGAATGGATCCCCAACCAGTACGGCGGCAACGAGAACCTGGAAGCCATCCATCTCTTGAAGCGCATGAATGAGGAGATCTTCTCACGCTTCCCAGGTGCCACCACGGCGGCCGAAGAGAGCACGGCCTGGCCCGGCGTGTCGAAACCGACCTACACCGGCGGCCTCGGCTTCGGCTTCAAATGGAACATGGGCTGGATGCACGACACGCTGCGCTACATGTCGAAAGATCCCGTGTTCCGGGCGTGGCAGCACAACGACATGACCTTCGGCCTGCTGTACGCCTTCTCGGAGAACTTCATCCTGCCGCTCAGCCATGACGAGGTGGTCCACGGCAAAGGCTCGATGATCGAGAAGATGTCGGGGGACTTCTGGCAGCGGTTCGCCAATCTTCGCGCGTACTACGCCTTCATGTGGACCATGCCCGGCAAGAAGCTGCTGTTCATGGGTGGCGAATTCGGCCAGTGGCACGAATGGGACCACAATTCCAGCCTGCAGTGGCACCTGTTGGACTACAAGGAGCATAGTGGCCTGCAGACGCTGGTGCGCGAGCTGAACGGCCTCTATCGCGGAACGCCGGCGCTGCATCGCATCGATGCGGAATGGCAGGGTTTCGACTGGATCGATGCCAACGACCATACCAACTCCGTGCTGTCTTACATCCGCAAGGCCGGAGAGAGCGACCCGCCGGTTGTCGTGGTGACCAACTTCACGCCGGTCGTGCGGCGCGACTACCGCATTGGCGTGCCCTATGGCGGGCACTGGGTCGAACGGCTCAACACCGACGCCGCGATCTTCGGCGGCAGCGATGTGCATGCCGAAGGGCCGCTGCAAGCCGAGGACATCTCCTGGCACGGCCGGCAGTACTCCTTGAGCCTGACCCTACCGCCGCTGGCGACCGTCATCCTGATGCCGCAGGGCTGGTGACAGGAGTGGCCAAGCCGCGCGATGCGGGCTGGGGGTCGGTGTCCGCCACACGGCGAAACGCCAGGCCGTCGTTGGGCCAGCCGCGGGTGCTGCCCGGGCGCCCCTATCCCCTGGGGGCGACCTGGGACGGCAAGGGCGTCAACTTCGCCCTGTTCTCGCAGCACGGCGAAAGGGTGGAGCTGTGCTTGTTCGACAGCTCGGGCCAGCGTGAGGTCGACCGGATCGCGCTGCCTGAGCACACGGACCATGTCTGGCACGGCTACCTGCCGGAAGCGGGGCCGGGGCTGCTCTACGGCTATCGCGTATACGGCCCCTACGAGCCCCAGAACGGCCATCGCTTCAACGCCAACAAGCTGCTGATCGACCCCTATGCGCGCCAGCTTGTGGGCGAGCTGCGCTGGACCGAGGCCCATTACGGCTATCGCGTCGGCACGGCGCGAGCCGATCTCACCTTTGACAAGCGCGACAACGCGCGATCCATGCCCAAGGGGTTAGTCGTCGACCCCGCGTTTACCTGGGGGGGCGACCGGCCGCTGGATCGGCCCTGGTCGGAGACGGTGATCTACGAGGCGCATGTCCGTGGTCTGACCGTCAGCCATCCGGCCTTGCCGCAGCATCTCAGGGGAACGTTCGGCGGCTTGGCCGCGCGCGAGGTCGTGTCCTACCTGAAAGCTCTTGGGATCACCGCAATAGAACTCTTACCTGTACATGCGTTCGTCGATGACCATTTTCTGGTCCGCAAAGGGCTGCGCAATTACTGGGGATATTCGACACTCAACTATTTTGCTCCGGTGCCCAGATACATGGCGTCGTCAGGGCTTGGAGAGTTGAAAACCGCAGTCAAAAGGCTTCACGATGCCGGGATCGAGGTGCTGCTCGACGTCGTCTACAACCACACTTGTGAAGGCAACCATCTGGGGCCGACCCTGAGCTTCAAGGGCATCGACAATGCCTCGTACTATCGGCTGCTGCCGACAGAGCGGCGGTACTACATCGACGAGACCGGGACCGGCAACACGGTCAACCTCTCGCATCCGCGTGTCCTGCAGATGGTGCTCGACAGTCTTCGCTACTGGGTCCAGGAAATCCACGTCGACGGGTTCCGGTTCGACCTCGCCACGACCTTGGGCCGCGAGCCGCAGGGATACGACCCGGGCTCAGGCTTCTTCGATGCCGTGCGCCAGGATCCGGTGTTGAGCCAGGTGAAGCTGATCGCCGAGCCCTGGGATGTCGGCCCCGGCGGCTATCAGCTGGGCAACTATCCTCCGGGATGGGCTGAATGGAACGACCGCTATCGCGACGGCGTGCGCCGGTTCTGGCGCGGCGACCACGGTATGTTGCCGGACATGGCCGGCGGCCTCGCCGGGTCGTCCCATCTCTTTGAACACAATGGCCGGCGGTCCTGGTCGTCGATCAACTATTGCTGCAGCCATGACGGGTTCACACTGGCCGATCTGGTCAGCTACGAGCAGAAGCACAACAACGCCAACGGCGAAGACGGACGCGACGGGCACAACGCCAATTTCAGCATGAACCACGGGGTCGAGGGGCCGACCGACAATCCGGAGATCCTGGAACTCAGGGCGCGCCAGCATCGCAACTTCCTTGCGACCGTCCTCTTCTCCCAAGGTACGCCGATGATCCTGGCGGGCGACGAGTTCGGCCGGACGCAGAACGGCAACAACAACGCCTACTGCCAGGATAATGAAATCAGCTGGATCAATTGGGAGGAGGTAGACGAGCGTGCGCGCCGTCTGCTCGCCTTTACCAGGCAGTTGGTGGCGTTGCGCAAGGCGCATCCCGTGCTGCGCCGGCCCCGCTTCCTGCACGGCCGCGACGTCTCCCCACGCGGCATTCCAGACATGTCCTGGATCGATCCCGACGGCAACGAAAAGAGCGACGAAAGCTGGGGCGACCACTACGCGCGATGCGTCGGGCTTCTGCTCGCCGGGGATGCCGGCGACTACATGGACGATGATGGGCGTGACCTTGTCGATGATGTGCTGCTGGTGCTGCTGAACGCGCATGTGGACTCGGTGCCCTTCACGCTTCCCCATCCCGCAGGTGTACCGGGACGCTGGTACAGCCTGATCGACACTGCAGCGCCGGAACGGACGGAGGGGGCTGTCAGCATTCCGGCCGGCAATACCTATCCGATCCAGGCTCGGTCCCTTGTCCTTTTCCGATTTGACCCGGCGGACTGACAACAGGCCATGGACACGCTCGATCAGCTGGCGACGCTGACCGGTATAGAGCCCGGCTATCACGACATCTGGGGTCGTTACCGGGAAACGTCTCGAGATACCAAGGCGTGCTTTCTTCAGGCGATGGGCTATCCGGCGGGCACGCCGGACGACTGCGCGGAAAGCCTGACTCGGTTCGAGAGTCGAACCTGGCGTCGGCTGGTCGATCCGGTGGTGCTGGTGCCCGCCGAAGCACAGCCGGGAAGCGTCGCGCTAACGGTTCCGGCCGAACTTGCCGACCGTGCGTTGGTCTGGACCTTGGTGGAAGAGGACGGCCACGAACAAGGCTCACGCGTCGCATGCCAACTGTTGCCCGTCACCGAGATGCGCCACATCGACTCTGGTGACCGTGAACGGCGCGTGATGTCGCTGCCGGAACGGCTGCCGGACGGCTACCATCGGCTGACGGTCGCGATCGAGGGTACGGAATTAACGGCCGATGCAACGGTCGTCGTGGCCCCCCGGCGTTGCTGGACATTGGACGACATCACCCCCAATGAGCGGCTCTGGGGGGTTTCCTGCCAGCTCTACGCGCTTCGCTCTGAGAACGACTGGGGCATCGGCAACTTCTCCGCGCTTGGGGCCTTGTCGGAACAGATCGCAGGCGCGGGCGCCGACATTGTCGGCCTCAACCCTCTGCACGCCCTGTTTCCCGCCGACCCCGGACGGTACAGCCCATATTCGCCCTCCAGCCGCGAATTCCTGAACATCCTCTACATCGATGTGGAAGCGATACCCGACTTTGCGGAATCGGAAGCAGCCCAGCAGCGCATAGCGACAGCGGACTTCGAATTACGGCTGAAGCAGGTGCGCGAGGGCCAGCTGGTGTCGTACGAAGACGTGGCGGCGCTGATGTTCCCCGCCTTGTGGCAGGCGTTCGAAAGCTTTCGCCGTCGGCACCTGCTGCCGCAGAGCGACCGGGCGCGCGCCTTTCGCGCGTTTCAAGACCTGGGCGGCGAGGGGCTGCGGCGGTTTGCGGTGTTCCACGCCCTTCAGGCGCACTTCTCGGCGCAAGACAAGGCTCTCTGGGCTTGGGACCAATGGCCGGAAGCCTATCGACGGCCAGACAGCGAGGCCGTTGCGGCCTTCGCGGCGGAGCACCGCGACCAGGTGGAGTTCCACGAATACCTGCAATGGATCGCCGACGAGCAGCTGCGCGCCGCGGCTGACAGGGGCCGTGCGGCGGGCCTCCGGATCGGCCTCTATCGCGATCTGGCAGTCGGGCTTTCCTGGGAGAGCGCCAGTATATGGAGCAATCCCGGCGCCTTCGTGCCCGGCGTGTCTGTCGGTGCGCCGCCTGATCTGCTCAATCACCTGGGGCAGAGCTGGGGGCTGATGCCGCTGAACCCGCTGACGCTGCGCGAACAAGCCTATGGGCCAATCATAGACGCGCTGCGCAGCAATATGCGCCATGCTGGCGCCATCCGCATCGACCATGTGATGGGGCTGATGCACCTCTATTGGGTGCCGAACGGAAGCCACGCTCAGGAAGGGGCCTATGTGGCCTATCCGTTCGACGACCTGATGCGGATCGTTGCGCTGGAATCCCATCGCGCGAAATGCGTGGTGATCGGCGAAGACCTTGGCACCGTGCCGGATGGCTTCCGCCCAGCGATGGCGGCCGCCGGCGTGCTGTCCTATCGCGTGCTGCAGTTCGAGCGGGTGGGCGACCGCCTGTTCAAGCGCAGCCAAGACTATCCGGCTGCGGCGCTGGTCACCGCCGGCACGCATGACACGCCGACGCTGGCCGGGTTCTGGTATGGCGCCGATCTCACCTGGCGGCAGCGCTTGGGCCTCTACCCCAGCCTCGAGATGACGGAGCAGGATGCCGCCGACCGCATCGGCGATCGCAGGCGGCTGATCGATGCGCTGATCGATGCCGGCCTATGGCGGGAAGGCGGGGCACCGCCTGGCGGTGCGGGGCCGCCTGATCTGGACGAGAAGCTGGTGATGGCCGTCCACCGGTTCCTGTCGAGCGCGCCGAGCCGCATCATGATGGTGCAGATTGAAGATCTGATCGGCCAGGTGGAGCAGCAGAACCTGCCGGGCACGATCGACGAACACCCGAACTGGCGCCGCCGGATGCCGGACGATGTGCGGTCGATCTTCGCCGATCCCAAGGTGGTGTCGCTGCTGGCGGCTGTCGCGGATGCACGCCGTGGCCGGGTCTGACCGGCGCAGGGCTCGCGAACGAACATGACACGCATTCGCAAATGAAAACCGACGATTAGAGAAATCGGCGTGTCGGCGATGCGCGCCCTTTATCTCAGCGTCCATACGTTTATATTCGAACGAAACACTGGATTCCGCAGGATCAAGGACACGGGACATGCAGGGCGACAAGCAGGTGCTCAAGCACTTGAACACCATTCTCACCAACGAGCTGACGGCGATAAACCAGTATTTCCTTCATGCCCGCATCCTGAAGAATTGGGGCATATTGCGCCTTGCGGAGTTCGTGTACAAAGAGTCGCTGGGCGAGATGAAGCACGCCGACCTGTTGATCGAGCGCATCCTGATGCTCGACGGCTTGCCCAATCTGCAGGATCTGCACAAGATCAAGATCGGTGAAGACGTGCCTGAAATGTTCAACTGTGACCTCGGCGCTGAGGTCAACAACCAGTCCTGCCTGAAGGAAGCCATCGTCGTCTGTGAAGAGGCACGCGATTTTGTGTCCCGCGAAATCCTCAACAATATTCTCGACGATACTGAAGAGCATATCGACTGGCTGGAAACCCAGATCGACCTGCTCG
>JANQQD010000293.1 GCA_028285185.1 Anaerolineae bacterium
GGCGCTCTGCGTGCTGATCTACATGTACATGTGGACCTTTGGCCTGGAGCTGCCGGCGGAGGTGCGCGAGGGCAGCGACCGGCCCTGGTTCTTCAACCCCTTCGGCTGGCAGCTGGTGTTCTTCACCGGCTTCGCCATAGCCATGGGGTGGATCAGCATCCCGATCCGATCGCGGCTGCTGTTTTGGATCAGCATTGCGATCATCGTGTTCTCCGCCCTGGTCAGCAACCGCATCTTCTACGGCGACAGCGAGTTCTTGACGCTGCTGCGCGAATGGGTGGCACCGCTTCGGGCCAAGACCGATTTCGCCATCGGCCGCTACATCCACTTCCTCGCCATCGCCTATGCCACTGTCTATCTGCTCTATGCCCGCGAGCAGGTGCTGCTGAGCGCCTGGGGTCGGCCGATCATGAAATGCGGCCAGCAGTCGCTGCCGGTGTTCATGTTCGGCATGATCCTGGCCCGCGTCGCCGGCATGGTGCTGGATGTGCTGGGCCGTGAGATCTGGATCGTCATCCTCGTGAATGCCGGCGGCTTCAGCATGATGATCGGGTTCGCCTATCTGCTCGGCTGGCTGAAATCGGAACCATGGAGAAAGCGCCCCACCGCTAAGGCGGACTCCAACCCGCAAACCTCCCGACCTGTGCCTGCCGCCAGCCCGGCCGCGGGCGACTGAGGCACGCCATGCTGCGACTGGCCATCATACTGTTTCTCGTCTTCATCGGCCCTATCGCGGCTGGCGCCGAAGACCGGCGGGTCGCCGAAAGCCTGTCGTTCGAGAGTGCCACCCTGGGCCGGCCGATGGACTACTCGCTCTATCTGCCGCCGGACTATTACGCGGAGGAAGCGACCCGCTATCCGGTCATCTACATGCTGCATGGGCTGGGCGGGAACGAGCGGGACTGGCTGCGCGGCGCCGCCATTGCCGACACGGTGGACAGGCTGATCGCCGAGGGCATGCTGCCGCCGGTCATCATCGTGATGCCTGATGGCGGCAATAGCTGGTACGTCAACAGCGCCGATATCGGCGGGCCCGGCGACTATGAAACCGCCATCACCGAAGACCTGATCGCCCATGTGGACGCGACCTATCGCACCCTGGACGCGCGTGACGGCCGCGCCACCGGCGGCCTCTCCATGGGCGGGTACGGGGCAGTGCGCCTGGCGTTCTTCCGGCCTGACCTGTTCGCTGCGGCGGCAAGCCTGAGCGGCGCCATCTTTCCCGACATGGCCACGCCTGAAGACGTCTCCGAAACGCAGGTCGGGCTGTTCCGCGGTGTCTACGGAACGCCGCTGGACACCGAACGGTTCAACCGCGCCAATGTCTTCGGGCAGATCGAGCCCCTTGCCGCGGCTGGAAATGCGCCGCCGGTGCTGCTGACGGTCGGCGACGACGACTATTTCGAACTCGATCGTGGTGCTCATGCGTTGTTCGTCGCCTTGCGCGATGCCGGACTGCCGGCGGAGCTGCGGGTAACGGATGGCGGCCATGTCTGGCCGCTCTGGGCGCAGGAGGTCGAGCGGGCCCTGGTATTCCTGACGGCCTATCTCGCACCCGCCGGGTAGGCGGGTGTTGAGGCGACGCCGAAATCCGAGATGGCGATGACGGTACGGAGGCCAACCGTCGGGTCGCGCTTCGATTGACGCCAACCTTACGTCTGGACCCAGAGCCCCTACCGGGCCGCGGCCCGCCAGTGCAGCCGGCGGATC
>JANQQD010000295.1 GCA_028285185.1 Anaerolineae bacterium
CGATCAGCCCGATGATTGGAAGGCCCATGTGGAGCTTGGCACCGTCCATCTGGGCGAGGGTCGGGCTGAGGAGGCCAGACGCGCCTTCGCCTGCGCCCACGCGCTCTCACCGGAGCCGGAGACGGCGGGCTTCCTGGCCCAGTCGCTGTTGGACCTCGACCGGGCCGCAGAGGCGCGGGCCCTGCTGGCCAAACTGCCGGCCGCATCCGATGCCGCGATGATGTTCCTGTCGCCAGCCGATCTCTTGCTGCTGCGCGCCAAGGCCTGTCGCCGTCTGGGCCTGCTTGCGGAGGCCCTCGCCGATGCTGAGGCCGCGGCGGCGACGAACCCGGCGCTGGTTCCGGCCCGCCTGCTTGTGGCGGACCTGCTGGCGGCAGCGGAACGGTTCGAAGAGGCCACAGCAGTCGCAACGCATCTAACAGCGGACTATCCGGGGCTGGCGGGCGGCTGGCACCGGCTGGGGACCATCAACCTCCACCTGGACAATCCGACGGAGGCTGCGGCCGCACTGTCGGTCGCGGTCGATATCGAACCGGAACGGGTGGCCGCCGGCTATTGGCTCTCAGTGGCGCAAGAGCGGCTGGGGCGGCCGATCACGGCGCGGCGCACGTGCCGCCACGCGGTTGCGGAGGATCGGACCGGCTGGCTCGATCCCGCCTTGCACGCGGCGTTCGCCGACCTGCCGGGCGTGGCGGGGGTGACTGCGGCGCGCCCGCTGGCCGCGGGGGGCGTGCTGCATGTCATCGCGCATCTCAGCGGCGGGGCCGCCTATGTCGTGACGGAGCTCGCGCGGGCCCTGTCGGATGCCCACGAACAGGCCGTCGTCGCGTGCTCGCCCGGCGGGCTGAGCGGCGAGGCGCATGCCGACCGGCTGGCGGCCATCGACGTGCCGCTCTACCGGGCACGCGATGCCGGCGAGGTGGCGGATCTGCAACGCCGCCTGGCGCCTTCGGTGGTGGTCCATCACTGGTGGCCGACACCGGTGCTCGACCGGCTGCACCGACAAGGGCGGGAGCGGCTGGTGCTGCGCTGCGCGACGCCCCTGCCGATGCCCGATGGCTATGACCGCTACGTCACGCTGTCGTCGTTCCAGGCGGCATACCAGTCCCATCTGCCGCCCGAGCGGGTGAGCCACATCCCCAACGGCGTCGATCTTGCCGCCATCGATAGGGCGGCCCCGGACCACGACATTTGGCTGTCCGCCGGGCTCGGCGAGCCGGACCGGGTGCGCATCGTGCTCGCCAGCCGGCTCGACCCCGACAAGTTCTACCGGCGGCTGGCGTACCTGTTGAGGCCCATTTCGGGCACATCGGCGGCGGTGCTGATCGCCGGGCGTGGCGCCCGCCGGTGGGAGATCGAGGGCGATCTGGTCCGGCTCGGCCTGTCCGACCGGGTTCGCTTCCTGGGGCCTCTGCCGCAGGATCGCGTGCCGGGGTTGCTGAAGTCCGGGCATATCGCGCTGCACCTGACAGAAACCCATCAAGAATCGCATTCGCTGGTGGTGATGCAGATGCTGGCCGCAGGCCTGCCGGTGGTGGCGCAGCCGCGCGGCTGTCTGCCGGCGCTGGTGGAGGATGGGGAAACCGGCTTCCTGGCGGCCGGGGAGGTCGCACTGTCCGAAGCCCTTGTCCGTCTGGTCGGCGACGGCGCCCTACGGGCCCGGATGGGCGCGGCGGCCCGGGGCTCCGCCACCCAATTCGGCATCGACCGCTTCGCCGACGCCTGGCGCCGCCTGATCGCCGCCGAGATCGGCCGCATCGCGTGAAGCAGGCCCGTGGGTCGCGCGGAAGGCGCGGATCCAGTCCGCATTGAGTGTATCGGCCTGGCGGCGGTACTCGCTCTCGATCACGCCAGTCGCGGGCATCGGCTCCCCCAACGCGTCGAAGACAGCCCTCAGCGCGGCCGTCGGGTCCGCCACCAGCGTCTCGTAGACCAAGGTCAGCGGCACGATCCCATGGTCGGCGAAGAAGCGGTCCCACCCGGCCTCCGCCGCCTCGATCCGCGCCAGCGTCTCCGCGATCGCCCCGGCGTCGTAGGCGGGCTGCGCGGCGGCCAGAGTGGGCAGACCGCGGTCCGACCACTTGCCGGTGGCGCGCGCCAGCACATCCGACACGGCTTGGGCGACACGATCCCGGCGGACGAGCCGCAGCCAGAACAGTGGCGACAGTCGGTCGAGCCATCTGGACGGCCAGTCGGCGCCGCCATGCTGACGGCACAACACCTCGAACTGCGGGAAGGCGACACGGCAACCGGCGCGGCCGTCCAGGCTGGCCGACCACGCCCATTCCGCCAGCATCGCCTCGTCCAGCGGTCGCGGCAGACGGCAGCCGGCCTGTCGGGCGTTGTCCCAGGCGGCAAGGTGTTCGCCCAGATGACCGAAGCGCTGGGTGCGCGACAGCAGATCCAGGAAGAAGGTGCCGCCGACACGCGGGCTGGCCGCCACGATCAGCCCGCGCGGGGGGCCGTCGCGGCCGGGTGCGGCGGTGGCAGCGGCGAAGGCGGCCATGCCGGCGCACGCGCACGACGGGGCCGGCGGAGTCGGTCTTCGGCGCGCCTCATCCGGTGTTGGCCGGTCCAGCCGGTCGGCCACGAAGCGGCGCCAGCGGGCGTCGAAGCGGCTGATGTCGTACTCTCCGGCGCGTTGCCGGCTAGCCTCGCCGAAGCGGCGGCGTTGTTCCGGCGACTGCACGAGGGCTCTTAGCGCCGCGGACAGCGCGGTTTCGTCCTCCGCCAGCCAGCCGTTGACTCCGTTCTCCACCAACATCGGCAGGCAGCCCCTTGGCTGGCCCACCAGGGGCAGTCCGGCGGCCATCATCTCCAGCAGCGCGATCGACAGGGTTTCGCGATGGGTCTGCGTCAGGTGTAGCCCGATATCGGCGGCGCGCAGGAAACCGGCGGTACGGCTGCTGGCGATGGGGCCGATGAACCGCACGCGGTCGCCAATCGCGAAATCGCCCAGCCGTCGCTCGATCTGCCAGCGGCGGGGGCCTGCGCCTGCGACCACGGCCTCGACATCGAGGTCGGCAATGGGGTCGAGCACCTGCAGCAGCCGGGCATAGAGCTTCGTGTGGGTCAGCCGAGACAGGAGGGCGATCCGCACGGTCGCCCTTCCCGGTGTTCGCGGCGACCAAAGGGCCTCGTCGGGGGGCGTCGTGGCGATGGCGTAGCAGTCGACGCCGTTCGGGATGACCGTCAGCCGGTCGCTGGGCAACTCGACGTGCTTCGCGGCATGATCCGGCGTCAGGCAGACGAAGTCGTCGAAGTCCTCCGGCAACCGGGTCGTTCCGTGGCTGATGGCGACGCGGCGCTGGCCCGGCCGGCGGGAGGGTGGCGGCAGCGGGTTCGGCCAGTAATGGGCCAGAACCAGGCCCGCGTCGGCGACGGTTTGGGCCTGGGTCATCTGGTCCCGCGTGACGACGGTGGCGATCGGAATGCCGAGATCGTCCAGTTCCGCCCGCAAGTCCAGTCCGGTGTTGTCTCCGGCATCCAGGGTGATCAGCGCCTGCGGCCGCTCCGCCCCCAGGGCTCGAATGATGTCGACCGCAACCCGTCCAGCGCCGCCCGCAAGGTGGGGGATGAAGGAGAGGACGCCCCGGGGGCCAAGATGCGGAAGCGGCGTGGCCGGGCGCACCGGCGCTGTCGCGTCCGCGTCAGTGGGCAGACCAAGCCGGTGTCGCGCGGCGGCCAACGCCTGGCGGGCGGACGGCGACGACGGTTCGACGTCCAGCGCGATCTTCAGGTCGGGCACAGCCCGGAACGCCAAGCCATCGCGCATATACGCCAGCGCCCGCAGGACATGGGCCGATAGATCGGCGGGATCAAGCGCCAGCACCTGGTCCGTCAGAGTGTGGACCTCGGCCAGGGCCCCGGCCCGCAGGGCAATGCGCGCTGCCGCCAGCAGCATGGCCGCCGTCGGTTCCGACTGAATGGCGAGACAACGCTGCTGGACCTGCCACGCTCGATCCCCGTCGCCGAGCGCCATGAGCACCCGCGCCCAGGCCTCCAACACCGAGCAGTCCGCCCCCCCTTCGCGCCCCTCTGCGGGCACCAGGGGGGCGAGGAGGTTGCGGGCAGCATCGGTTCGGTCAAAGCTCAGATGCCGTTCGACGACCGCCAGAAGGTCGTCCACCTTCCCGTCCAGGCGATAGGCGGCAAGACGTGCAGCGTCGGCTGTGCGGAAGCTCTTCACCTGCTCCAGCCGATCGGCGAGCACGGCCAGCGCCTCGGCATCTGGCGGCATTTGCGCGACGTCCGCCCGGGCGCCCAGCTGATAGGCCGCCTGGGGCGTCTGGTCGCCCTGGTCGTACAGCGCGTGGGCGGCCAAGACCGCGGGCCCGGCGTCCACCTGACGGACCTGCGCCCCCGGCGCCAACCTCGGCGTTGGCGCGGCAGCGGAGTAGAAACCGGCCAAGGCTGACCGGCGCACCACGCGGACGGCCGTTTCCGTTGCCGCACTGACGGCGCCCAGGCTTTCCGGGTGGTCGGGAGAGAGCGCTTCCGTCCCTTCGGCGACCCGCCGGCGCAGGCTGCGCACGGGGACGGCCAGCGCGTCGGTCTCCGTCAAAGACGCGCGCCAGGTCTCCGGCGGCGCGGTCAACCGGTCGGTTGCCCGCAGGAACAGCCAGGCGTCGCCTACCCCTTCGCTGGCGGCGCGGTGGAGGAACGGTCCGACCGCCTCACCGCACTCGATACCGAGCACCGGCACGGACCAGGCGGCCGACACCGCTGGGCCAAGCCCGGGCACCGTGCATGCCAGGCGGACGTCATCGATGGCGTTTCCTAAGCTCTCCAGGCACGCCGTCAGGTCGTCCGACCATCCCTGGACGATGACCAGCGCGTCAAGTCTGAGCGTCACGGTCTGGCGGAAAGGACACGGCGAAGCGGACGTATCCGCAGAAACTAGCCGCCGCGCACGTCATCGGAATCACGCGACCACTCATCGCCTGCGATGGCCGGGACGAACCATGGGCAGAAAGGCTAGATACAGGTGAGGCAGCGATAGACCGGTCCGTCGTCCGTTGCTGGATCGTCGACACTGCGCGGGCCACGTGGCCCCAGGCCCGGCCCCTGCCCCGGCAACCGTGGGCCGCCAATGTTGGGGCGCGGCCGAATCTCGGTCTGGGCAAGCAACAACTCGAACTCGCGGCCGATCTCGTCGATCGTCTGCGCATCGACTTCATGCCCGAAATGGTCGCGGGTAGCAGCCTCTGGCCGGTCGGCGAAGGCCTCGATGCTGAGGCTGCCGGACATCAACGCGGCGACACCCGCGGCAACCAGATCGCGCTGCTTCATGACGGACCTCTCGGAAACTGCCCGGGTCGGCAAACCCGGAATCATCAAGACAACGCACAGTTTAGGTATTGCCGCACCGCCCTGTCCAGCCCGGCACGATTGGCCCCGACTGCGCGGCGAGCTCCAGCGACCGTCCCAGACCGCTCCTACAGAGTCGCAATTCATTTTGACAATCTGTTGTCATATTGGTTATATGTTGTCATATGAACAAGCATTCCCAGGAGGCAGCTGTGCTGACGGACCTGATCCTGGAAACCTTTCGCCTGAATGGGCGGCTGCTCGCCGCCGGCGATGGGCTGACTGCGGATCTCGGGCTGTCCAGCGCAAGGTGGCAGGTCATGGGCGCGATTGCGGATGCGCCGCTATCGGTCGCACAGATCGCGCGGAACATGGGCCTCACCAGGCAGGCCGTGCAGCGGGTGGCCGATGTGCTGGCCGATGAGGGACTGGTGGCGTTCGCGGGGAACCCGAACCACCGGCGCGCAAAGCTGACATGCCTGACGGCTGGCGGAAGGACGGTTCTCGACGAAGTCAGCCGGAGGCAGGTCGACTGGTCCAACCGTCTGTCCGCCGGAATGGCGGCAGAGGCGATCGAACAGGCGCTGACGGTCCTGCGAACCCTCCGCCAGCGTCTGGACGCGGAAAGACCGTGAGGACGGGCGAAGCATGCACAAACTGCTTAAATCGCTGCATCTGCTCGGCGCCATCATGTTCTTCGGCAGCGTCCTCGGCCACGTCACGACCGGGTTCATCCCCGCTGCGAAGACGGATCCGCAGACCGCACTTGTCGTCCGTCAGGCGATCGATGTGGCAACCACATACCTCACGATTCCGGGTCTGGTGCTGCTGCTCGTGACGGGGCCTGCAATTGTCGTGAAGGGCAAGTTGCCCATTCTCGGAACCCGCTGGCTCATGCTGCACGCGGTTTTCGGGCTTCTGATCGCCGTCAATGCCGCCTTTGTCCTGCTGCCCACCGGGCAGGAGCTGCTGCAGGCGGCATCTCAGGCGGCCACAGGCACGCCATCCCCGGAACGGCTTCATGCAATCGAGGGACGCGAGGCGACATTCGGCGCCGTGAACGTGCTGCTCTGCCTGGCGATGGTGTTCATCGCTGTGGTCAAGCCAAGGCTTGGCAAAGCGAAACACTGAGGACACCGGCATTGGACTATTACACGCTTTTGAAGCTCGCCCATATCGTCGGGTTCATCCTGCTGGGCGCAGGACTGCTCGCCGTCTTCATCTCTGAGCTGCGTGCCTACCGGACCCGCGACATACGGGTTTTCGCGGAGGCGGCCTGGTATACGGCGGTCTTCTACGACGCGCTGACCTTGCCAGGCGCAGTGCTCGCTGGGCTGTCCGGCGTGCTCTTGATCCTCGTACTCGGCCTGCCCCTCTTTTCTGAGCCATGGCTTGTCGGCATGTGGGGCCTGTTCCTGTTCGAGTTCATCGAGGGCAATACCGTCACCCGCATCCAATTCCGGCGAACACTGCGGAAATCGGTCAAGGCGGTTCAGCTGGGGGAGCTGAGCGATGAGGTGCGAAACGAGGCTCGCACCTTGCTGGGACAGATCACGCATTTCCTCGATGTCCCGCTGTTCCTGGTGATCGTCCACTGCGGCGCCGTCCGGCCGGGGTCATGGGGCCATTTGGTGACTGCGATCATCGCGGCGGTGGCCGCGGCAATGGTGCTGACCTTCGTGATCCCTCGGCTTGCCGGACGACAGTCTCGGCTGCAGCATCGCTACCAGCTGTAGAAACCGCTGTTCCGCTGCACCTCCGGGAACGGGTGTCCGGATTGAGTTGTTTGGCGGTAGCGGTCGAAGCCGGAGACCCGCGACGGTCCGAAGCTACCGCGTCCCACCGCGCCGTGCAGAGACGAATGCGAGCACGGCAGCACTCACGGCCGTACCCACGGAGGCCACAGCGGCCCCGAAAAGCAGGGCGTTCGGCAAGGTGTCCATAACGCCGCCCGGGCGGATGATGGGCATCGCCGTCAGATAGCCGAAGGTGGCGAAGCAGACCAGCGCGAGGAAGATCCGCCCCGCCCAATCCCGCACCCAAGGCCAGTCGGCTTGCCGCAGCATCTCTTCCTCCGCCGGCCGTCAGGTCAATACGCGTAATGCGTATAGATGGGGTCGATGCTCTCGCCCCATTCTTCGAAGAACCGCTTCAGCTTGCGCTCCGCGGGCGCCAAGCCGGACTGGGCGATTTCGACCAAGGCCTCAAGATACCCCGTCTCGTCATCGCCGATCATGTTGGCGCGCGCGCGAGCGCGGAGCCCCGACGTGGCGATGTCCAGCACCTGCAAGGCCAAGTCCCGCACCGTGCCCCCGCGGAACGGCGTCTTCATCCCCGTCCGTGGCACTTCGGCACGCAGAAAGGCATGCTCTTCCGCAGTCCAGCCCGCGATCAAATCCTTGGCGGCGGCCAAGGCCGTCGCGTCGTAGAGCAGGCCGACCCACAGCGCCGGCAGGGCACAAAGCCGGCGCCACTGGCCGCCGTCCGCACCCCGCATCTCAAGGAAGCGCTTCATTCTGACTTCGGTGAAGACGGTGGTCAGATGGTCGGCCCAGTCCGTGATCGTCGGGCGTTCACCGGGGCGGGCGGGCAACTGCCCCGTCATGAAATCCCGAAACGACTGGCCTGAGGCGTCGATGTACCGACCGTCTCGATTGACGAAGTACATCGGTACATCCAGCGCATAGTCGACATAGCGCTCGAACCCGAAGCCGTCTTCAAACACGAAGGGCAAATGCCCACACCGGTCCGGGTCCGTATCGGTCCAGACATGGCTGCGGAAGCTGAGATAGCCGGACGGCCGGCCCTCGACGAAGGGCGAATTGGCGAACAGCGCCGTGGCGACCGGCTGCAAAGCCAGACCGACCCGGAACTTGGCCACCATGTCAGCTTCGTCCGCGAAGTCCAGATTGACCTGCACCGTGCAACTGCGCGTCATCATGTCGAGGCCGAAACGGCCCTTCTTCGGCATGTAGTCGCGCATGATCTTGTAGCGGCCCTTGGGCATCCAGGGCATGTCCTGCCGGGGCCATTTCGGCATGAAGCCGAGCCCGATCATCCCCACCTGGTGTTCGGCATTCACCTCGCGCACCTGGCGCAGATGCTCGTGTACCTCATCGCAGGTCTGGTGGATCGTCGACAGGGGTGCACCGGAGAGCTCGAACTGCCCGCCCGGCTCCAGCGTGATGGAACAGCCGTCGTCGGCCGACAGCGCGATCAGACGGCCATCTTCCTCCACCGGCTTCCAGCCGAAGCGCTGCAGCCCCTGCAACAGCGCGCCGATGCCGTGCTCCCCCTCGTACGGAACGGGGCGAAGGTCGTCCAGGCGATAGACGAATTTCTCGTGCTCGGTGCCGATCCGCCAAGCTTCCGGCGGCTTGCACCCAGCCTCCAGATACTCCACGAGCTGTCGGCGATCGGTGATGCGCTCCACAGCGGCACTGTCGACCACGGCCATGACGGGCTTCCCAGGGTTGCCGGAGCGGCAGCCTTACTCACACTCAACAAGTTGGGGGCGGAGGACGTTCGGACCAGTCGCCCGCCAGACACTGCCAACAGGCCAGTGCCGCAACGGCGGCAGTCTCGGCACGCAGGATCCGCGGTCCCAAACCGACGAGATGAGCAAAGTCGAGTTCTGCCAGCGCGTCAAGCTCCTCAGCCGCAAAGCCGCCTTCCGGTCCGACGAGGATCGCCGCCGGTCGCGAGCCGACCTTGCGCGCGACCTCGGTCATCGTCTCGGCATCCCGACGTTCCGCACAGACAACGATCGGCCGTTCCTGCGGCCAGTCGCCGATCAGCCGCGACAGTGTGACCGGGTCGGCCAGCGCCGGTACGTCCAGGCGGTCGCATTGCTCAGACGCCTCGATCGCGATCGCACGCAGTCGGTCGACATTCACACGGGACATGTCGGTGAACCGGGTCATGACGGGCTGCAGGCGCGATACACCCAGTTCCGTCGCCTTTTCCGCGATCATGTCGATGCGGCTGCGCTTCACCGGCGCAAAGCAGAGCCAGAGATCCGGGCCGGCTGGCTGATCGCGCGTCTGCTTGACCGGCATGATCGTGGCGCCGGACTTGGCGATCGCATCGATGCGGGCCAGCCATTCCCCGTCGCGTCCGTTGAAGGCCAGCACCTGGTCGCCGCGGCCAAGCCGCATCACATTGCGCAGATAGTGCGCCTGCCCCGCCGGCAGATCGAGCGATCGGTCCAGCGCAAGCGCCCCCTCAACGAACAGCCGGGGGGGCGGCATGAGCTGCCCCGAACCGTTCGGCGTCGCGCTACTGGATCTCGTCCACCGACCGCACGATGTGGGTCACGACGCCATACTCGCGCGCCTCGTCCGCCGACATCCAGAAGTTGCGGTCGGTATCCTTCACCACCTTCTCGAACGGCTGTCCGGTTTCGTCGGCGATCGTGCGGTTGATGCGTTCGCGCATCTTGATGATCTCGGCCGCTTCGATGTCGATATCCGTGGCCGGCCCGCGCACGCCGCCCATGGGCTGGTGCAACAAGAAGCGCGTGTTGGGCAGGCAATACCGGTCTTCCCGGTGAGCGCCCAGGAAGATATGGGCCGCAGCACTGGCGACCCAACCCGTGCCGATCACCTGCACGCGCGGGCGCACGAACCGCAGCAGGTCGTGCACCGTGTCGCCGCTTTCCACATGCCCGCCGGGGGAGTTGATCACCAGCTTGATCGGGTCATCGCTCTCCGCCGCCATGGCCAGCACCTGGGCCGTGATTTCGCGCGACAGCTTGTCGTTGATGCCGCCGAACAACAGGATCGTGCGGGCCTTGAACAGCTTCTCGCCGAGGCCGGGGCTCGCCTCGCGGCGGCCTTTCTTCTCGCCCTGGTCCTCGTCTTCGTCGTCGTCGCCCTCGTCGGCACGGCGCGTCAGGCTGTAGGTCGGATCAATCACGGGTTCAGGTTCCTCATTGTTTCAGGATCACTTCAGCAAGCGAATACGGATGGCGCCTCACGCGGCCGGCTTCAGGAAGTCGTCGATATAGTCCTGGACGACGCGGTCGAGGCTTTCATCGGCCGGCAGTCCCAGGCCGCGGGCCCGGCTGTCGTTGGCCTGGTGCGCCCAAGTCTTGACGATCGCTTCGATCCGCGGGTCCGGCCGATCGACGATGGGGCCGAGCGAAAGACCGTTCGCGCCGGCAACCCGTTCCAGCGCCGAGACCATTTCTGTGACGGAATAAGCTCGGCTGGGCAGGTTGACCGCGCGGTCGTCGCCCAGAGCATCCGGCGCCAGCTCGTGCAATGCAATGAAGCTCGCCACAGTGTTGCGATAGCCGAGCAACGGCATCTCGGTGCCGCGCACCACCGGCAGCACGCACTCTTCTCCGTTAAGCGGTTCGCGGAAGACACCGCTGCAGAAGCTCGACGCCGCGGCATTGGGCCGACCTGGCCGGATGATGATGGTCGGCAGACGCGCGGACCGGCCGTCGAGGAAGCCTTTGCGCGTGTAGTCGTTGATCAAGAGCTCCATGATCGTCTTGGTGACGCCATAGGTCGTCTGCGCGGTCTGCTTGGTGTCGTCACCGACCACGCCGGGCATGGCGGCGCCGCCGAACACGGCAATGGAGCTGGCGAAGACCAGCCGCGGCGCTCCGGCGCGGGCGCGGCACGCTTCCAGCACATGGCGGCCGCCGTCGAGATTGACGATCAGGGCCAAGTCAAAATCCTGCTCGCCATGTCCGCTGACGATGGAGGCCAGATGGAAGACCGACGTATCGTCGCGGTCGACCAGGCCGAACACCGTGTCGCGGTCGGAGATGTCGCCAGCCACGATGCTGACGCGGTCGTCCAGCCCGGCCGGCCGCTCATCCGGCGTGACCGCATCGAACAGGACGATGCTGTCGATTTCCTCCTGCCCGCCCGAAGGGCCGGTCAGCGTGCCGCGGCGCACCAGCGCGCGGCCGATGTTCAAGCCGACAAACCCAGTGCCGCCGGTGATGACGACCTTCATTCTTCACACTCCTTCGCCGCGGTTCCGGCGATGCCTGGCAATCCCTGCGGAAGCGCTTAGCCGGCCGGGGCGGCCGGCGCAAGCCGGACGATGATCCCCTATTCCGGTGCTTCCAGGATTACGGCCTCATGGCGCACCGGGAAGTTCACCGACGCGGCGATGAAGCAGACCTTATGCGCCATGTCGTGCAGGTCCAGAGCGAGATCTAGATTGGTGCCCCGGGCGACCGTCGTGCGCGGGCGCAGCACCACCTCGGTGAACCGCCCGCCGCCTTTGTCCAGCACCATCGTGCCTGAGGCATCGTCTTCATAGGCCACCACCGGCATGTTCTTTCGCGCCGCGACGGCCAGATAGCTCAAGAGATGGCAGGCAGACAGCGCTGCCACCAGCATGTCTTCGGGATTGTGCAAAGAGCCGTCGCCACGGAACGCCGGATCCGACGATGCCGTCAGGTCGGGCTTTCCCTCCATGCGGATGACGTATTCACGGGAATAGGCGGCATAGTCCACCGTCGGTCCCTGGACGGCACCGGTCCATTGCAGGTTTGCGGTGAAGAGGTGTGAGTCGGCCATCGATCCTGCTCTCTCATGAATCCCGATCCCCTTTGACCTTAGCGCCGTGGCGGCAGACACGAAAGCCGCAGGGGAGCGATGACGTCTCTCAGGTCTGTGACTGGCGCTTCGCTTTCAATCCATTTAGTCAACGGCGCAGTTAGTCAACGGCGTGGCGTCGCGGCGAGGGGGCGGAACCTTGGGCACACGGGCGTACCTGAACGGCATCATCGGAATGGCGGCCATGATGACGGCCGGAATCGTTGCGCCACCAGCAGCATCAGCTTGCGGGGGTATTGACGACCCATGCCAAGTGGCTGACGGCCAATACTACGCGCGGGCACCCGCCGCATGGGACGGCAGCACGGCGCTTCCCACCGCTGTCTACTTCCACGGCTGGTCATCGTCCGGCGCCAATGTGATGCGGAACGAACGCCTGACCGGCACCTTCGATCGGCTCGGCGTGCTGCTGATCGCGCCGGACGGACGCAACAACACCTGGGCCCATGTGGGCTCGCCCAGTTCCGCGCGGGATGAGATCGCGTTCATGGACGCGGTCATGGCCGACGTGCATGCGCGCTGGCCCGTCGACCGCTCGCGCCTCTGGGTCACCGGGTTCTCGCAAGGCGGATCCATGGTCTGGGATGTCGCCTGTTACCGAGGGCAGGACTTCGCGGCCTTTGCCCCCATTTCCGGCGCCTTCTGGCAACCCTTGCCGGACACGTGCCCGGCGGGACCGGTCAACTTGCTGCATGTCCACGGCACGTCTGACACCGTCGTGCCGATGGAGGGCCGGCCGATCCGAGAGGTCTTCCGCCAGGGCGATGTGCTGACCGGCATGGCGATCTGGCGGGAGGTCAACGGCTGTGCGGCAGAGCCGGACCGCGTGGAAGACGACGGCACCGTTGCCTGTGAGGTCTGGACCTCATGCACCGGCGACCGCGAGTTGCAGCTCTGCCTGCATGATGGCGGCCATGCCGCCCCGCAAGGCTGGCTGGAACGCGCCTATCGCTGGGTCGAGACGGTGAACGGGGGGCCGCCCCACGGGTGAGGGCTCTGGCCCGTGCCGTCAGACGAACCGTACTTCCGCCCGCCCCAGGCCATCGATGGCGGCGACCACGCTGTCGCCCCGTTCCGGCCAATGGGTTTCCACCACGCTGCCGGTCAGAACGATTTGGCCGGCCTTCAGCCCGTCGCCGTGGCGCGCCATGGTATCGGCAAGCCATGCCAGGGCGTTCAGCGGATGGCCCATCACATGCGCGCCGATGCCCTGCCCCACCGCGTTGCCGTTGATCGTCATGCGCCCAACGATGCTCTCAAGATCGGGCAATGTCGCCACCGGCGGGCCCAGGATGGCGCCGGCCTGGAAGAAGTCGTCCGCGACCAGGGTCCAGGCATCGAGACTGCGGTAGTCCACATACCGGTCGTCCACCAGCTCGATCGCTGCCATCGCCGCATCGACGGCCGGGGCGACCGTTTCGAGATAATAGGGGCATCCCGAGGCCGGCAGGTCGCTGCAGAGGCGCACGGCGATCTCGCATTCCACGCCGACCCGGCGGAATTCGGCATGCGCAATCTCAGCCGGGCTTTCGTGCACGGCATCGGCGACCAAGGTGCCGGCACAGGGGCGGTCGATGGCGAGAAAGGCCTGCATCACCGGGGTCGTGCAGCCGATCTTGTAGCCGGAGGGTGCGCGTCCCGGCTCCCGCAAGCGCGCAAGGCGTGCCTGGATGGCGTATGCGTCCGCCTCGGTCGCCGGCGCCAGGGCAGACGGAAACCGGTCGAACGGTGCGTGTCCGCGCCGGTGTGATGCCAATAGGCCGGCCGCTGCGGCCAGCGCGTCTTCGTCCATCTCGATCTCCCAGCCGTCGACGCCGACCGTCCCCGCCGGCACATTGGCGGGGCGGCCGATCGTTATCGTTTCGTCACTTCAGACGACCGTACCGGGTAAGAATCGTTCGGTCGAGCCGGTAGAGCTGATCGAGCAGATTGAGCTGCAGACTGCCCGGACCAAGAGACTGGGCGGCCGCGACCTCACCGGCAACGCCCAAGGCGGTCAGGGCGGCCATGGCTGCCGCCATCGGGGCCAGACCGGCCCCCAGAAACGCCCCGATCAAGGCGCTGGCGGTGCAGCCCAGCCCCGTCACCTTGGCCATCATCGCGTGACCATTCGCGATAGAGGCCACATTACTACCATCGGTGACATGGTCCACTTCACCGGTAATCGCGACCGTGCTGCCGGTCGCAGCCGCCAACCGCCGTGCAACATCCAGGGCAGCGGTTGAACCGTGGGTGCTGTCGACGCCCTTGCCACCGCCCGTGCCACCGGCCAGCGCAAGGATTTCCGACGCGTTGCCGCGAATGACGGTGGGCCGACGGGCCACCAGATCCGCAGCGATGGCCGATCGATAAGGCGTCACACCGGCGGCCACCGGGTCAAGCACCCACGGCACACCCGCGGCGTTGGCCGTCTCAACGGCGCGGCGCATAGCCTCGGACCATGGCTCCGACAGCGTTCCGATATTGATCACCACCGCTGCGGCGTGATGCACGAAGGCCTCGACCTCCTCCACCGCGTGGACCATTGCGGGCGACGCGCCGATGGCCAGCAGGGCATTGGCCGTGGTGTTCATCACGACGAAGTTGGTGATGTTGTGGACAAGGGGTGCGGTTGCCCGCACGCGCTCCAGGCCGCCGCCGAGGGCAGCTTCGGTCAGACCTGCTGCGTCATCGGCATTCGAGCGTTCCGGCTGGGCATCATGGTGCATAGCGCTCCTCCCGGCCATGGCCGGCGCGGGAGCCTGGATCGGTATCGGAGCAGATACGAAGACGCGGCCGACGACCTGTCGATGAAGGCTCCCTTCGCTGGCATGACCCAGATCAGGTTCAACGGGTATGATCTCAGCCCGGCATTCCCGGGCACCCCAGATCATCGATACCTTTCCAGCTAGAGCGGCCGGACGCCCCTGTCAATCCAGGCTCCGGCGCGGCGGCGTCAAGGGCCATGCGCTTGCCACCCACCGCACCCGCTGCCATACAGGCTGGCTAACCAACTTCGGAGGGAACAGGCGATGGATCTCGGCATTCAGGGCCGGCGGGCCCTCGTCCTCGGCGCATCGCGCGGTCTGGGCCGCGGCATTGCGGAGGCGCTGGCGGCAGAAGGCTGCAATCTCATGCTGTCGGCCCGCAACGGCACGGCGCTGGAGCAGACGGCCCAGACCATTCAAACCGCGCACAGCGTCGACGTGGCGACCCAGCAAGTGGACCTTGCCGACTCCGCATCGGTCAACGCCCTGATCGCTGCCGTGGAAGATGGCGGCGGGGCCGACATCCTGGTCAATGTCAGCGGCGGCCCGCCGCCATCAGGCGCGCTCGGCGTGGCGCCGGAGATGTGGCGGCGGCAATTCGAATGCATGGTCGTCAGCCTGATCTCGCTGATCGAAGGGCTGCTGCCCGGCATGCGCCGGCGCCAATGGGGCCGCATCCTGACGGTCACCTCGTCCGGCATCATCCAGCCGATCCCGACGCTGGGCATGTCGAACACGCTGCGGGCCGGCCTGGTGACCTTTTCCAAGACCCTGGCCGGCGAGGTGGCAGCCGACGGCATCACGGTGAACATTCTGGTACCCGGCCGGATCGCGACGGAGCGGGTGAGCGAACTGGACGCCACCATGGCCGACCGCCAGGGCATCAGCATCGAAGAGGTGCAGAAGCGCTCCAACGCCAACATACCGATGGGACGCAACGGCACGGTCGATGAGTTCGCCTCAGTGGCTGCCTTCCTGGCGAGCGCCCGGGCCAGCTATGTCACCGGAAGCGTGATCCGGATCGATGGCGGCCTGATCCGCTCGATCTGAGGCCCGGCGCGGAAGCCCGGGGGCCTCAGTTCATGCGCAGCTCCGTGCCGACATAGCTGAGATCGACCGGCTTGATTAGCGAGCCGGCGGCCACCGTGACGGAATGCAGCGGCCCCTCGATCTCCCGCTTCCAGAAACTGAGGAATTTCAGGAGCTCGGGGAAATCCGGGACCAGATCGAGCTTCTGCCACAGGAAAGTCTGCAACAACCCCGGCGTGTCAGGCATGTGGTAGAGGATGTGGGCCGTCGTCAGCCGGTATCCCCTGAGCTGCAAGGCAAGTTCGTTGGACATCACCATTCCCTCCATCGCAAGACCGGGCGCACGACGCTCGCGCGGCCCGTGCCCGTATTGCGACTCCCCGCTCTTTCTTGTTGGGCATCATCGTTGCGTCATTAACCAGTAACGCGCAAGAGTAAATCATATATGAATCAATAGCTTAGCAGCCAGACCTTCTGAGTGCTGCCAATGCTGGCGCCAAACCGCCACCGGTGATAACACTGCCCCATCGGCGCCGGGCAGCCTCCACAAGGGGTCGGCGCGCCCAGATCAACCAGCATTCGGGAGCATCACCCCATGGCTTTTCGCCCTTTGCATGATCGTGTCCTGGTTCGCCGCATCGAAGGCGATGAGAAGACCTCAGGCGGCATCATCATTCCCGACACGGCCAAGGAGAAGCCGCAGGAAGGCGAGATCATCGCCGTCGGATCGGGCGTGCGCGACGATCAGGGCGCGCTGAAGCCGCTGGACGTCAAGGCCGGCGACCGCGTGCTGTTCGGCAAATGGTCGGGCACCGAAGTCAAGATCGACGGCGAAGACCTGCTGATCATGAAGGAGAGCGATATCCTCGGCGTCATCGGCTGAGCGGAAGCGGTCTGGCGGGCCGGCAGACCGCTCAGTCGGGTGCCGGCCCCCGCTTCAGGAATACGACCCGCGTGTCCGCGTAAGTGCGCTCGTCGGCGAGGGCGAAGCCTTCGCCGACCGGTGCGGCCTCTCGTCGCCCCATCTCGACCACCACGAGCGCATCGGGGTCGATCCATCCGGCT
>JANQQD010000305.1 GCA_028285185.1 Anaerolineae bacterium
GGAATGGCCAACCTTGATCGCTGGCTGCAGGTGTGGGACAACACCGGCCGCCTTTTCAGGCGCGCCGATCAGGCCAATCTTGATCGTAAACAGACCATCCTCGCCGCCTTCAACGAGCTGCGGGCGGCACTTTAGGGGGGCGGTCGACCCGTTGGCGCGCCGGAAGCATTCGGCGAAATAGAAGACCAGAGGCAGAGAGCGGGCAGGAATGGCGGCCGCGAAGACATACTACGTCACATCGCCGATCTACTATGTGAACGATAAACCCCATATCGGGCACGCCTACACGACGCTGGCCTGCGACGTGATGGCCCGGTTCAAGCGCCTGGACGGCTACGACGTCCGTTTCCTGACCGGCACGGACGAGCACGGGCAGAAGGTCCAGAAGTCGGCCGCGGCAGCTGGCGAGGACACGCAGGACTTCACCGACCGGGTCAGCCAGAACTTCCGCGACCTGGCCGTTGCGATGAACTATTCCAACGACGACTTCATCCGCACCACCGAGCCGCGGCACCACAAATCCTGCGCGTCACTGTGGCAGGCAATCGCGGACAAGGGCCACGTCTATCTGGGGGGCTATTCCGGCTGGTACTCGGTGCGGGACGAGGCGTTCTATGATGAATCGGAGCTGACGACGGAAGAAGACGGGCGCAAACTGGCCCCGTCCGGCGCCGAGGTCGAATGGGTGGAAGAGCCGAGCTATTTCTTCCGGCTCTCGGCCTTCCAGCAGCCGCTGCTCGACCACTATACGCGGAACCCGGACTTCATCCTGCCCGAGAGCCGCCGTAACGAGGTGGTGGCCTTCGTGAGCGGCGGATTGCGCGACCTGTCGATCAGCCGCACGACCTTCGACTGGGGCGTGCCGGTGCCCGGCGACGATGCCCATGTGATGTATGTCTGGTTGGATGCGCTGACCAACTACATCACGTCGGTCGGCTATCCCGACACGGCCGATCCGCGTTACGAGCGGTACTGGCCGGCCGACCTGCATATGGTGGGCAAGGATATCCTGCGGTTCCATGCCGTCTATTGGCCGGCCTTCCTGATGGCTGCCGGCCTGCCGCTGCCCAAGCGAGTATTCGCGCATGGCTGGCTTTTGAACCGCGGGATCAAGATGTCGAAGTCGATCGGCAACGTCATCTCGCCCTATGACCTTAAGCAGCAGTATGGGCTGGACCAGAGCCGGTACTTCCTGCTGCGTGAGGTCACGTTCGGCAGCGACGGCTATATCAGCCACGAAGCGATGGTCCATCGCGTCAATAGCGACCTTGCCAATGATTTCGGCAACCTGGCGCAGCGCGTGCTGTCCATGGTCCACCGCAACTGCAATGCCCAGGTGCCGGAGCCGGCGGCTTTCGAGGCGGCGGACCGGACGCTCTTGGACCGCTGCGGCGAGAGCCTGCTGGCACAGGTGCGCACCGAGTTCGACCGTCAGGCCTTCCATCGCGCGCTGGAGGCGATCTGGGCTGCGATCGGCGATGCCAACCGCTATGTGGACGAGCAGGCGCCCTGGGCCTTGCGCAAGTCCGATCCGGTGCGCATGGCGACCGTGCTCTACACCCTTGCGGAATGCGTGCGGCGGCTGGCGACCCTGGTTCAGCCGGTCATGCCCGACGCCATGTCCCGCATGCTTGGGCAGCTTGCCGTGCCGGAAGACGCCCGCGCGTTCGAGCGTATCGCCGATGCCGGCGCGCTGACGCCCGGCACACCGCTGCCGGCGCCCGAAGGCGTGTTCCCAAGATACGTGGATCCGGAATAGGCCCATTCCGATCGAGCCGGAGCGCAGGTACGGACCATGATGCTCGTCGACAGCCACTGCCATCTCGACTTCGACGATTTCGGCGACGACCTCGCCGGCGTCGTGGAGCGGGCGCAGCGGGCAGGGGTCGTGCGGATGGTCACCGTCTGCACACGGCCCAGCCGGCTCAACGAAACCTTGGCGATCGCCGAGCGGTTTGCGCAGGTGTACGTCGCCGTCGGCATCCATCCGCATGAGGCCGCCGGCGAGCCGACCGTATCAACCGACACGCTGGTGGCCATGGCGAGCCATCCCAGGATCGTGGCCATCGGCGAAACCGGCCTGGACTTCCACTACGACCACAGCCCCCGGCCGCAGCAACGCGAGCGCTTCCGCCAGCACATCGCAGCGGCCAAACGGACGGGGCTGCCGCTGGTGGTCCACACCCGCTCAGCTGACGATGAGACAGTCAGCCTGCTGGAAGAGGAAGGTGCGGGGCACGAGCCGCTGACCGGCGTGATCCACTGTTTCTCTGGCGGGCGTGCGCTGGCGGAGGCCGCCGTCGGCTGGGGCTTCTATATCTCGTTCTCCGGCATTCTGACGTTCAAGGCCGCGGAGGAACTGCGCGAGATCGCAAGGCAGGTCCCGGCCGAGCGGCTGCTGGTGGAAACCGATGCCCCTTATCTCGCGCCCGTGCCGAAGCGCGGCAAGAGGAACGAGCCCGCCTTCGTCGCCCACACGGCTGAACGCCTCGCTGCGTTGAAGGGCATGGAAACGCCTGAGCTTGCCCGGCTGACCTCAGACAACTTCTTCGCCCTGTTTTCCAAAGTACCGCGGCCCGAGGCCGCCGCCGCCTGATCGCAAAGGATGCGTGCGACCATACTGGGCTGTGGCGGCTCGCTGGGTGTGCCGATGGTGGGGAACCACTGGGGCAAGTGCGATCCCGCCAATCCGAAGAATCACAGACGGCGGCCCTCGCTGCTGGTGGAGCAGGGGGCGACGCGGCTGTTGATCGACACCACGCCGGATTGCCGCGCGCAGTTGCTGGATGCGAAGGTCGATCGCCTGGACGCCGTGCTCTTTACCCATGCCCATGCCGACCATATCCACGGGCTGGATGACCTGCGCGGCCTCACATACCGGCAGAACGGACCGCTGCGGGCGCTGGCTGACGCGGCGACCGCGGCCATGTTGGAAGACCGGTTCGGTTATGCGATCGCAAGGGTCGATATCGACCGGGGCCTCTACGCACCGATCATCGACCTGGAGACGATGGAGGGTCGGCAGCAGATCGGCGAGGTCGACGTGTTGCCGTTCGTGCAGGCCCATGGCCCCGGAACGTCGCTGGGCTTCCGGTTCGGGCCGCTGGCGTACTCCACCGATGTGTCCGGGCTGGACGATGCGGCCTTCGAGGCGTTGCGCGGCGTTGATGTCTGGATCGTCGATGCGTGCCGGGAGGCGCCGCACCCCAGCCATGCGCATCTGGACCTGGCGCTGGAGTGGATAGAGCGTCTGCGACCGGCCCGCACCTATCTCACTCACATGAACCACACGATGGACTATGACACGCTGCTGGCGAAGCTGCCGGCAGGCGTCTGGCCCGCTTATGACGGCCTTGTCATCGATGCATGACCTGCGCGTGTGTCAGGCCAGGTGCGCCAGCATTTCCCTTATGCGGTCTGGGTCGGCTTGAACCTCTTTCGGATCGAGCAGCAGCCGCGGCCGCGCCGTTACCGACGAAAGGTCCCATCCGGCGGCGCCCTCAGACGGCTTCATTGCCAGCCGGTAGACCCGTCCGAACGGCGTGAACACAACAAGGGTGCCGTCCGGCTCGACCAGGACATGCTGGTCGAGGTCTCTGGCAATGCCGAGCACAGTTTCCATGCCTTCGCCGCCGTCGCCATCCACGCCGGTGGGCGGCATCGACCCTCCACCAGCCGCATGGGACAGCAGGTCGGCCAGCGGCCCGCCGGCCTGTCGGCACAGAATCTCGTCCGCAATCACGTGGACGCCGATCCGGGCCGCCCCGACGGCGTCATGGTAGAGGATCGGGTTCGATGCCAGCAGGCTTGCGCGCGCCGGCGGCATGTCCGCAGTGATGCCGGGCAGCAGCACAAGCAGGTCCGTAATCCGTCCGCGGAGCGTCTCCGGCCCGCCGACGATCAGCGATTTCGCCAGATAGCCGTCTGGCAACGCAGAGCGGACCGCCAGGGTCAGCTGATCAGACCGTTCGGGAAAGGGCGTCACGACAGCCAGCGAGAACGGGCGATCTCCGTCAAAGGCGCCGCCTTCTTTCCATGAGGTAATGAGGCGCACCAACTCGGCCGTCTCGTCGGCCACGGAAGACTCCGAAACGGAGCGCTGATGCCAATGCAGGCCCGAAAGCGACGGGTAATGCCTGTCCCACAGCATCATGCGCCGGTCCACCAGGATACGCAGCTCACCGCCGTGGAACGTCTCACTGACGTACAGCGCTATCCGCGGATGACATCGTCGGTGCTCCGTGATCTTCAGGGCGGGGCGCCGCAACAGCGACAGGGCGACGCCAAGGCCATCATCCTCGCTGTCTCGGTCGCCGTGGATCAACGACCCGAAGACAACGGCGGATCGTCCCCGCAGGAGAATCGACAGCAACGTGGCGCCGTCCAGCTCTTCAGCATCGTCGACAACGACGAGGTCGAACAGTCCCGGCGCTGCGGGGAGAGTTCCTTGAACCTGGCCGGCCTCGATGGTCCACAAAGGCAGCACCGCAGCCGCGTCCGCTATGGCGGCAATCAGGGGATCCGGTTCGTTACCTGCGCTGCTGTCGCCCGAGGCGGCCTGCCGATCCGCCGACAGCCGGAACACCTCACGCACCTTGTCTGCCGTCGTGGCTGGGCCGAGGCGCTCGATCTCAGCCCGTCGCCGGCGCGACAGCACCCTGGCGGCGGCCCGGCTGACCGCCTGCTGCCCGGCACCAAGCTGCGGGAGGAACGATCTGGCTGGAGGATACCCGAGCCATGTCTCCACGGCCTCACGCTCCGCCTTGGCCGCTGCCCGCCACTCAACGAACACCTGAAGCTGGTTAAAGGCTTTCGCCAACGCATCCGGCTCGATGGCGGTGTCGGGCGATCTGGCCTCAGAAAGTGCAATGGGAAGCTCAGCCCAGCGGTCGTCCGGAAGGGGGATCAGCGCATCGTGAAGCGATCGGGTGAGGGCGCTCACCTTGTCATCGTCCCGCTCACTCGACTGCAGGGCGGCCAGTTCGGCGGCTTCGGCTTCCCACTGGGCTAGCTGCACCGTATCGACGGCGATGTCGTGGTCGGCGTCGAAAAGCGCCGACCATGCGTCTCTGCATTGGCTTTCGGCAGCAACCCGGGCCTGCTGGGCCTCGATCACGCGATCAGCCGCGCCGCGGAGCGGGACGATGCGGTCGGCCAGGTCCTGCATTCGGGTCAGCCGCTGCGCGAGTTCGTCAGCATTCCGGGCATCTTCATCGGCTTCGTCTGGCTCACCTGCCTTCGATCTGCCCAGCCCGTCCAAGACTTCGTTGCGTGCGGACTGCGGTCCTTGCAGCGGTATGACGCATGGATGGTCGATGTCCGCCAGGGACTGCAGTCGTTGCGTCACATGTTCCAGCACCGCCCGCCGCGGCGCGACGTACAGGGTGCTGATGCGCGACGCACCGGCGCTAGCGAGCAGATCGACGATCAGCGCAAGTTTCCCGCCGCCGGGCGGGGCCTCGACCACCGAACAGCGTTCGGCCAGGCAGGTTTCCAGCACCTCCATCAACTCTATTGGGATGGGCACCAGTGGCAGCTTGAGCGGAACCGTCTCGGTGTCAGCGGTCGCCGTCGAGCGCTCGATCGCTCCGAGAACGCTGGCATCCAATTGTGCCGCTCCCTCAACCAGCTTCAACTCCGCCAAACGCTGGCCGTCTACGGTGGCGCGCCCGTCGGCGAACAGGATCGCCGAGTTCAACCAGATGGGAGAGGTTTGCTCCGGCCCCGGCGCCGGCAGCGGTGTGATCGCGCTGGGATCGCATTCGGGCTCGACACCGAGCATGCGGCACAGCTGCGACAGGCTGCTGGCGAACGCCGCAGGCCGGTTTCCGCCCAGCTCACGCTGCAGGCGTGCTGTCGCGGATTTCGGCAGGCCGAGCTGGGTCAGCAATCCACGGTTCAGGCTCGTCGCCGCCCTTGGCGCCCGGTCTGCGATCAGTTTCCCATCCGAGCCGAGCCGTAGCGTCGCCGGGCAATAGAAAAGCGGGGACAGTTGGCCCGATGGCTCGAGGAAGACGGGGTACCCGTAAGCCAACGGCGTGAGCCGCTGGCGGAATATGAAGGCCTCCAAGAGAGGGTCGGTCAGTGTCACCGGCGCCGGTCCGCCGTCGCCCTGGAACAACCTTTCACGGCCCTCGAACGGGGCAACGAAGGATGTTCCGCGTTCACGGATCGCCAGAGGCGGAGGAGAGTATCCACCATTGACGATAAGATCGCGCAGGCGGTTCAGGAGATTTTCGAACGCCGGAGGCACCAACGCAGTGGTTTCCGCCACATCAGAGCAGGTCATCGGTCAGGGCCAGCCTGCCGCGGCAGGTTCTCCGCAGCAGTTCCATTGGCCAGGGCCAACTTACTCGAAAATGCCGGGCGCCGGAGGGGAAATGGCTCCAAACGAGCTATTCCATGGGATGCTCGTGTTTTCCATAATATTGATTATCCGGCAACGCGATATCCGATCGGCAGTCCCCCCTTGCGGGCGATCCGATTTCGGATAAGGTCCGAGCCAAGCCTTTCCGTACAACAGCACCTTCCTCGCCGAGTCTGGCCAAGGAGTTTCTTGCATGAATGTCAGCGGCTTCGGCAACGGTATTGAACGGCTGCTTCATGTCATGGCCCGCCTCCGGGACCCCGACGGTGGATGCCCTTGGGATCTGGAACAGACCTTCCGGACGATCGCCCCCTACACGATCGAGGAAGCTTACGAGGTGGCGGATGCCATCGAGAGCGACGACCCAACGGCCATTCGTGAGGAAGTCGGCGACCTGCTGCTGCAGGTCGTTTACTACGCACAGATGGGTCGGGAGCGCGGCGACTTCGACTTCGATTCCATCGCCAATGCGATCGCCGACAAGATGGTCTCTCGCCATCCCCATGTCTTCGGCGATCAGACGGTCACCACAGCCTCGGAAATGAACCAGCGCTGGGAGGCGCAGAAAGAGCTGGAGCGAGACGGAAAGACCGCCGGCGGCGCCGACGGGCCGAGTGGCACGCTCGACGGGATCGCCCGAAACCTTCCCGCCGTCACGCGGGCGCTGAAACTGCAGCGCCGCGCGGCGCGTGTCGGGTTCGACTGGCCCTCAGCCGCACCGGTGTTCGACAAGATCGCCGAAGAGGTCGATGAAGCGAGGTACGCGCTGGCCGACGGCGATTCCCAGGCGATGCAGGAAGAGATCGGCGACCTGTTGTTCGCCGTCGTCAACCTGGCGAGAAAGGCCGAGATTGATCCCGAGCAAGCCCTGCGGGCGAGCAACCGCAAGTTTGAAAGCCGCTTCCGGCAGATGGAAACGTGGCTTGCCGAGGCTGGCCGGCATCCCAAGGGCGCGACCCTGGACGAACTGGAAGCGCTATGGCAGCGGGCGAAAACGATCGCCAAGACATGACTTGAGGGATCAGGGAAAATCACAGAAAAATCAATTCTCTGTCCCAGCTTTCTATGCGGCCACCTAGTGTCCGTACTGCGCCATCAGGCGCCGTACCTCATCCCAGGACTGCCGGTCGGGCGCGGTGATCAGCACGCCGGATAGAAGCAGCGGCGAATAGTCGGTGCCGGTAGACATCGCCGCATAACCGCCCGCCTCGCGATGCATCAGGTTGCCGGCCGCATGATCCCAGGGTTTCAGGCGACCATGGGTTCCGCCGACACCCACCTGTGCCCGGCCCGACGCCAGCCAAAGATAGTCGAGACCAGCAGAGCCGAGCCAATGGTGCCGATCGAGCCGCGAGCGGAGGTTTTCGGCAAACGGCCTGAGCGCCGCAGAGCGAGGCGGCAGGCTGAACGCACCGGAAAGCGTCTCCAGCCCGCCCGCTGCCACCGCCACGGACAGGCGGGTAGACCCGATCCATGCCCCCTCGCCCCGGGCAGCCATACCCGTCTCGCCATTGATCGGATCATGGACCAGCCCAGCAACCGTTTCGCCGCGGTAGCACAGGGCAACGATGCTCGAGAAGCGGTCGACGCCGCTTGCGTAGTTATAGGTGCCGTCGACGGGGTCGATGACCCACACGGGATCATCGCTTTGCAGCAGGTCAACCCGTGAGGCGTCCGCATCCGCCGCCTCTTCCCCGACAACGACGGAGCCCGGAAGCAGGGCCTGCAGCCCCTCAGACAGGCGAGCCTCGCAGATCTCATCGACGACGGTCACCAGATCCCCGGGGCCCGTTTTCTGCCGCACATCCGCGGCATCCAGGCGGCGGAACCGCGGCAGCATCTCTTCCGCTGCGACGCGTTCCATCAACGCCCGCACCCGCTCCAGATCGGGCATGCGCATGGTGTAGCCTCTTTGTCCGTGCTCAGTCGGCGGTGTGGTGGGAGGCACCCTGAAGCAGACGCTCAAGGCGGCCCGCATCGGCCGGGGTCAACCTGACCCGCACCCTGATCGTGCTGTCGTCATCTTCGCGCTCGACAACTTGGCCATGAGCATACAGCCAAGCCAGCGTCTTGCCGTCGGCTGGATCGAGCGTCAAATCAAAATCGCGGCGGCAGGCGTCGAGAAAGCCGGCAATCGCCCTCTGAATCCCTTCGCATCCCTCACCCGTGAGCGCCGAAACCGGGATGCCGCGACCGGGACCCGCGGCCGGACCGCCCATCAGCCCTTCGCGCCTCGCGGGCGGAAGCAGGTCGATCTTGTTCCAGACCTCGATGATGCGGTCGTCGGTCTCCGGATCGATGCCCAGTCCGTCGAGAACCGACAGCACATCGTCACGCTGCGCCTTGGTCTCAGGATGCGCAATGTCGCGGACATGCAGTATCACGTCCGCCGTCTCCACCTCCTCCAGTGTAGCCCGAAACGCTGCAACGAGATGCGTGGGCAGGTCGGAGATGAAGCCCACGGTATCGGACAGGATCGCCTTCTGACCGCCGGTCAGGTCGATCAGCCGCATGGTCGGATCCAGCGTGGCGAACAGCATGTCTTTCGCCATCACATCGGCCACGGTCAGCCGGTTGAACAGCGTCGACTTGCCGGCGTTGGTATAGCCCACCAGAGCCACGACCGGGTAAGGCACGCGGGCGCGGGCCGTGCGGTGAAGGCCGCGGGTCCGCCGTACGGCCGCCAGTTCCTTCTTGATCTGGTCGATCCGTCCGTCGATCTGCCGACGGTCCAACTCAATCTGCCGCTCGCCCGGGCCGCCCATGAACAGCCCGCCGCTGCGCTGCCGTTCCAGGTGGGTCCAAGACCGGACCAGCCGCGACCTTTGATACGAGAGATGCGCCAGTTCGACTTGAAGCTGCCCCTCGGCAGTTCGCGCTCGCTCGCCGAAGATCTCCAGGATCAGCCCGGTGCGGTCGATCACCTTGACCTTCCACCTCCGCTCCAGGTTGCGCTGCTGCACAGGGCTAAGCGTGCCGTCGACCACCACCAAGTCCGTCTCCAGCGATGCGATGACGGCCTCGACGGATTGCAGCGCGCCCTCCCCGAACAGCGTAGCCGGCCGAGGGCGGGCGACGGGTACGCACGCCGTCTCCGCCACCGTGAGGCCGATGGCGGCCGCTAGGCCGATCGCCTCGGCCAGCTTGTCTTCGGGCGTGCGCCCATTGCCGCCGGCCTCGCCACCGAAGACCGGATGGAGGACGATCGACCGTCCAGTGGATCCGCCGTTCGCAGCCTGTCGGTTATCCGCGCCGCGCGACAACCTCTTCGCTGGCCTCCTCTTTGGAAGGTTCGAACAA
>JANQQD010000358.1 GCA_028285185.1 Anaerolineae bacterium
TGCCGACTCCGTCCACTCCGCGCAATCGATGGCCTGGAAGATCAAGCAGAACACGAATGACGAGCTGCGTCAGAAGTTCGTCGATCAGACCGTGCCGCAGGCCGAGTTCATCGGCCTGACCGTTCCCGACCCCGACCTGCAATGGAACGCGGACAAGGGCGGCTACGATTTCGGCGAGATCGACTGGACGGAGTTCTACGAGGTTCTGAAGGGCAACGGCCCCTGCAATGCCGAACGCATGGCCGCGCGCGTCAAGGCCTGGGAAGACGGCGCCTGGGTACGCGACGGGCTGAACGCATATGCCGAAAAGGCAACTGCCCGCAAAGCGGTGACGCAGACCGCCGCCGAATAGCCGGTCGTCGCAGGGGCCGGCCGCGCCGCGGCACAACGGCGCCGGCATCCGGTCCCTGAGAAGCAACCGGCGCTTGCTGATGGAGGAAGCAATGTCCAAGGAATGGCCTCTGTGGGAGGTGTTCATTCGCGGCCAGCATGGCCTTGCCCACCGCCATGTCGGCAGCCTGCACGCGCCGGACGCGGAGATGGCGGTTCACCACGCCCGCGACGTCTACACCCGCCGCAATGAAGGCGTCAGCATCTGGGTGGTCCAGGCGAAGGACATCACGGCCAGTTCACCCGGCGACAAGGGCCCGCTGTTCGAGCCGTCGAACAGCAAGGTCTACCGCCACCCCACCTTCTATGACATTCCCGAAGACGTGGGGCATATGTGATGACCGGCCCGCTGTTCGAATACGCGCTCAGGATGGGCGACAGCTGCCTGATCCTGGGCCATCGGGTATCCGAATGGTGCGGGCATGCGCCTGCCATCGAAGAAGACATCGCGCTGGCGAACACCGCGCTCGACCTGATCGGCCAGACGCAGATGTGGCTCGGCATGGCCGGCGAGATCGAAAGCAAGGGCCGGTCGGCGGACAATCTCGCCTATCTGCGCGATGCGCGGGACTTCCGGAACCTCCTGCTGGTCGAACGTCCCAATGTCGACTTCGCCCACACGATCGTGCGCGAGGTTCTGTTCGATCTCTGGCATTTCCACACACTGGGGGCGCTGCAGACCTCCACCGACGCGCGCGTGGCGGCCATTGCGGAAAAGGCGCTGAAAGAGGTGTCGTACCACCTGCAGCGCAGTGCCGATTTGACCATCCGGCTCGGCGACGGAACGGATGAGAGCCACGGCCGGATGCAGGCCGCGCTCGATGCGCTTTGGCCCTATGCGGGCGAGATGTTCCTGGAAGACGGCATCGACATCGCGTTGGCCGAGAACGGCGTCGGCCCGGCGCTCGGCGCCGTCAAGCCCTTGTGGGAGGCTGACATGCGGCGGATGCTGGACCAGGCAACGCTCAGCTGGCCCAAATCCACCCACGTCCAGAAGGGCGGCAAGACCGGCGTGCATACGGAGGCGCTGGGCTACGTGCTGGCGGACATGCAGTTCCTGCAGCGCGCCTATCCGGGTGCCACATGGTGAGCGCCATGACGGATACCCGGGCCCGCCCAAGCGAGGCGCAGATCTGGGCTTGGCTGGACGAAGTGCCGGACCCGGAGATCCCGGTCATCTCGCTGGTCGATCTCGGCATTATCCGCGATGTGGCGTGGGCGGACGAAGCGCTGGAAGTCACGGTCACGCCGACCTATTCCGGCTGCCCGGCGACCACCGTGATCAATCTCGACATTGTGGCGGCGCTGTCCGCCAAGGGCGTCGAAAACGTGCGGTTGAAGAAACAGCTGTCGCCGGCCTGGACCACCGCCTGGATCAGCCAGAAGGGGCGCGACAGCCTGCGGGCTTACGGCATTGCTCCGCCGGTGGAAGGCACTGCGGCCTGCGGGATCGGGGCACTGGCAACGCCGGAAGTCGCGTGCCCGCGTTGCGGGGCGGCGTCGACGCGGCGGGTCAGCCAGTTCGGCTCCACTCCCTGCAAGGCAAGCTGGGTGTGCGACGACTGCCGCGAGCCCTTCGACTACTTCAAGTGTATCTGAGGCGCTCGCCCGGCTGCGGGTCACGCGGTTGGAGGCAAGCCCCGGACGGAGACGACAGATGGCGCAATTCTACCCCCTGCTGGTGCGCGATGTGCAGCGCGACACGCGCGACGCCGTCGTGGTGACCTTGGAGCCGCGCCCGGAAGATCGGGGCGCCTTCCAGTTCATCCAGGGCCAGTACCTGACCTTCCGCAGGGATTTCGAAGGCGAAGAGCTTCGCCGGTCGTATTCGATCTGCGTGGGCCGCGGCGAGGACGCCCTTCGGGTCGGCATCAAACGCGTTGAAGGCGGCGCATTCTCTAGCTGGGCCAATCAGGATCTCGCGCCCGGCATGGTGCTTGAGGCGATGCCGCCCATGGGCAACTTCCATACGCCGGTCGAGCCGGAGCGCGGCCGCAACTATCTGCTGTTCGCGGGCGGCAGCGGCATCACGCCCGTCCTCGGTATCCTGAAGACGGTCCTGGCGGAGGAACCAAAATCGACGGTCACGCTGGTCTACGGCAACCGGTCGGTCG
Source organism: Anaerolineae bacterium (assembly GCA_028285185.1). Classification (GTDB taxonomy): domain Bacteria; phylum Pseudomonadota; class Alphaproteobacteria; order DSM-16000; family Inquilinaceae; genus JACKIG01. The sequence goes on from JANQQD010000358.1 coordinate 2,505, forward strand.
CCGCGATCATGTTCCGCGAGGAAATCGAAGACCTTAAGAACTCACATCTCGGCCGGTTGTCGGTGTTGCACGTCTTGGAATCCGAAGGCCAGGACGTCGATCTCTTCGCCGGCCGGGTGGACCGCGAAAAGTGCGAAGCCTTGTTCGCCCATTGGATCGACGTGAACGATGCGGACTATGCGTTCATCTGCGGTCCTGAGCCGATGATGCTGGCGGTCTCGGAGGCCCTGAAGGCCCATGGTATGCGGTCGGACCGCATCAAATTCGAGCTGTTCGCCAGCGGGCAGCCAGGCCGAGCGCGACAGCGGGCAGCATCGGCAAACGGCCAAACGTCCAGCGACCGGACGACGGCGACTATCACGCTCGATGGTGCGACCCACACGGTGACCATGCCGAAGACGGGGCAGTCGGTGCTAGAGGCGGCGCTGGCAGCCGATCTAGATGCGCCGTTCGCCTGTAAGGCCGGCGTCTGCTCCACCTGCCGCGCACTCGTGCTTTCCGGCGACGTCGAGATGCAGGCGAATTATGCGCTCGAAGATTACGAAGTGAACCGAGGCTATGTCCTGACCTGCCAGTGTTATCCGCTCAGCAACGAAGTGGTGGTGTCCTATGACCAGTGACAACGCTGCCAGCGACTTCATGGCGATCGATGACTATCTGGCGAAGGGCGGCAAGCTCTCCGCGCCGGAAAACGCGCCACCCCGATATCGCGCCGAACTGATGCGACTGATGGCGACCTTCGTGGACAGCGAGATGGCCGGCGCATCGGGCTTTGCCGATGTCATCAACACAGCACCGGGGATCGAGGCCCGCATCGCCGCCGCCCGCATCACGGCGGAGAAGTTCGGCCATGCCCGGCACGTCCTGAGGATCATGGGAGACTTCGGCGCCAATATCGCGCGCTATGCGGAGCACCTTCCCTGGGCCGAAAGGCTGCCCCGCGACGCCGATATCGGCGCAACGCGCCATGGCGGCGACATGCGGCTCAGCGTGTTCCACTATCCGATCGACGGCTGGGTCGATGCGGTGGTCATGAACGTGTTGATGGGGCGCGCCACGATCATTCAGCTTACCGAAGCCGCCGAAGGCTCCTATCAGCCGCTGGCCGACGCATTCCGCGAGATCCTGCCGTTCGAGGAACGCCACACTGAGCTCGGCGAGCAGGGATTGAAGCAAATCTCTCAGGACGGCGACCGTGCAATTGCACAGGCTTCGGTGGCCTATTGGGTACCCAGGGTCGCGGCAAGCTTTGGCGGGCCGGACAGCCTCCGGTTCGAGGCGTTGCGCCGGTTCGGTCTCCGCCACTCGCCCAATGCCGAGCTGCAGGAGCGCTGGCGGGCTGACATGTCGAACCGTCTCGGCGCTCTTGGGCTAACTGTTTAGCAACGCCCCTTCGATCGCCTCGTTTCCCTTCATCGAGGCTAGGCGAGGGGGCCAATGGTAAAAGCCGTGAACTTCGTTGCTCTCCGCGAAGTGCCTGTAGATCATCTGCCTCTGAACGTCGGTTACTGAATCGTAGGCGACGATCCGATTTCTTGAGTATTCGGATTTTGCTCGGGTCTGGAGCCTGAATTCCCTGATGCCCAGGCCGGAAAGAACGTCGGCCAGCTCTTCCTCCAGCTGTTCATAGCGCAGGAACCTGTCGACCAGTGGGACCCGGCGGCCACCCTTCACTTCGCTGTACCGCAAGAGGTCGACCGGGAAATCACCGTCTGCCATGAACTCGTCCCAGGTCTTGTTGTAGCCGGCGAAACTGGGATGGTCGTTCCGATTCTTCAGCATGTGATAGTGGCTGATCGTCTTACTGACCGGCTCCCGCTCGACGCAGAATTTGAACATGCTCTCGAACTGTGCCCTGCCCAGCAGACTTCTGATGGTGATCGCAGGCATGTGATTGAAGAACTTCCTGCTGCCCACGGGATCCAGCATGTGGTTTCTCGGCACATGTCCACGAACAGCCGGATCGATCGGCGTCACGACAGCTTCGTCCTCGACGACCTTGCTCAAGTCGACTTCGATGCTGGTGCCGGCCGTTTTGACCGTCTTGATGAAGATGAAGTTGTACTTGAAGCTGATGATGGCCATGGCGCAGGAACCGATGTCGAAGTGCCAATCTCGGCGTCGTAAGGTCCGATTTGACCTGCCTCGTGTGAGCAAACCGTTACTCCGCGATGGCTACTGACGTCGTCGGTTCGCGACGGGCAGGTTGATCAGCGTGACACCGAGAACGGCCGCGACGAGGCCAAGGCCGACGGTCAGCGAGATGGTCTCCTCCAAGAAGACCACGCCCAGGATGACACCGACCCCGGCCCGCAAATAGCTCTGGCTTGCGACCCCCATCGACCCAAGGGTTCTGACCAGCCGGAAATAGAGGGAAAGCGCAATGCCGGTACAGCAGCACCCGAGCACGAGCGTGGCAGCGAGCGAGTCGATGGATGGCTGCAGTCGCCAGGGCTGGTCCAGCACCAGGCTCGCAGGGACAAGGCACAGGGCCGCCCATATCATCGTGCCTGCCGCCGTCACCGTCGGAGAAAGATCGGCAAATCTCTTGCCGTAAATCGCTGCACCCGCATAGAGCACCGCACCCAACAGCACAGCCAACTGGCCCGCAACCTCTATACCGAGCCCGTCCAGAACATCGGTTCCGACGATCAGCAGGACGCCAAAACCCCCGATGCACGCCCCGGCCAATCGCAGCGGCCCGGAGGCCTCGTCACGGGTGACAACCAGTGTGATGAGGAAGACGAAGACGGGAGAGGTGGAGTTCAGGACGCTGGCGAGACCGCTGTCGACATATTGCTGTCCCCAGGCGAGCACGGTCCACGCGCCGATGCTGTTGAACAGGGCCTGGACCAGCAGCATGCGCCATGTCCGGGGCGCACGCGGCAGCATTTCGCCCCTTAGGCGGACAAGGAAAAGTAGATAGACCGCAGCGATCGCAACACGTGCCGCGATCAGCGTGACCGGCGGAATGTCGGCCAAGGCGATCTTGATGAAGAGGTACGACGAACCCCACAGGCCGGCCAAGACGGCTAGCAGCAGAAGCTCGATGGACAGCCGCCGGTCGGGGACATCAGTCACCGTGATCCGTCGGCGTGCGGCGTGGACACCAGCTTCTGGAACGTTCGATCCTCCCGCAGCAGGAAGCGCTCCCGCTGGGCGAAACGATAGTTCTCCTGGCCCAGCGGGTCTGCAGCCAGCCGCGCACGATAGGCTTCGTAGGCGGCGAGGCTCTCGATGGTGTAGACGCCGTAGGCCAGCGTGGTGGAGCCCTCATGCGGCGCGAAATAGCCGACCAGATCGGCGCCGCAGCGAGGGATCGCCTGGCCCCAGTTGCGGGCGTACTGCACGAACGCGTCCGTCTTCGTCGGGTCGATGTGATAGCGGATGAAGCAGGTGAGCATCGGCGGCCTCCCCAATTTCGGAGTGCATGGTTTGCCACATTGCATGACGATCATGCTTCGACTAGCATCGAACTATGAAAGAAGGTCCGGACATCGCACTCATCGGGTCGCTGATCGGCGATCCGGCGCGCGCCAACATGCTGGCCGCGCTGATGGTCGGCAAAGCCTTGACGGCGAGCGAGCTTGCCGCGGAGGCCGGCGTCACGGGGCAGACCGCCAGCACGCATCTCCGGCGACTGGAGACGGGCGGCCTAATCCGGCAGCGTAAGCAGGGCCGGCACCGGTACTTCTCCCTGACCGATCCGGAGGTCGGTGCGGTGCTGGAGGCGATCATGGGGTTGGCGGCCAAGCGCGGGCATTTGAGAACCCGCACCGGTCCGACGGACCCGGCGCTGCGCAAGGCGCGGATCTGCTACGACCACCTTGCCGGGGACTTGGGCGTGCGCCTGTTCGACAGCCTGATGTCTCAGGGGTGCCTATCGACAGAGTGTGACGCGCTGACACTCACCGAGACGGGGCGGGCGTTCGCGGCGGATTTCGGCATCGATCTCGACACCGTGTCGAAGGCGCGTCGCCCTCTGTGTCGGTCCTGCCTGGATTGGAGTGCGCGCCGAACGCACCTGGCCGGTGCGCTCGGGGCGGCGATTCTTATGCGCGTCTACGACCAAGGCTGGGCGGCTAGGGTCGATGGATCGCGGGTGGTGGCCTTCACATCTGCGGGTGAGGCCAGTTTTATGGCTCGGTTCCCCGTGTGATGCTGGCGCGCAGTCGCGCGTTGGCACGGATGGCCTCGGCGAGGAACTGCGTCAGTCCGGAACCGTGAGCGTCGATCGTTGCCGCAAACCGCTCGTCGGCTTCGTAGAGGTCCGCCAGTCCGCAATGCGCGTCGACGCTGCAAGGGTAGAACCAGCGATCGATCGAAAGCCGGTGGCGTTCGGCGATCTCCATGACATCGCTTTCGTTGGCCGCAAGCCCCGCCCGCTGCGCCGCCGCCATGTCGCGGTAGATTGCGGTCTGCTCCTCCTTGATCGCTGACCAATCATCGGCCGTATAGCTCTTCGTGCGTCGCGACGACTCCTCATAGGCCTCGGTTTGGCCCCAGCGCGCCTCGGCTTCCTGTTCGTATCGGGCTGGGTCGAAACCGTCGAAGATCTGTTCCATGGACATGGCAGCGCCTTTCTCTTCGTCATCGAGCATCTCCAGCGCCCGATCGACGGCGATGATCATCTCCGCCGTCGCTTCCGCACGCTTGACGAGCTGCTCGCGCTGCTTCAGCAGCGTCCGTCGGTGATCGAAGTCCGGATCGTCGAGCGATCGCCGGATCTCCTCCAGCGGAAGACCCAGTTCGCGCCCGATCAGGATCTGCTGCAGGCGAAGCAGGCTTGCCTGGTCATAGAGCCGGTACCCCGCAGCCGTGCGGGTGGCCGGCACCAGAAGTCCGACTTCGTCGTAGTAATGGAGGGTTCGCACCGACACGCCGGCGATGCGCGAGACCTCCTTCACCTGATATGTTCTGATCCGCTTCATGAAAGGCACCGTGCGGCCTCGCGCCGCGTGAGGGTCAAGCCCCTTTTGAGACGCGATCGGCTTTGCGATAAGGGGACGAACATATAAAGAACATGTCGGCGTTGGCCATATTCAGATAGACTGTCCCGGTGGAGGATTCGAGTGATGGCGGAGTTGAGCGGGCTGTCGCGCCAAGTTTGGGAGATGAAGTACCGGCTGCGGGCGGCCGACGGCCAGCCGGTAGACGCCACGCTGGAAGAGACATGGCGCCGCATAGCCGTCGCCACGGCAGCGCCCGAGGCCGATCGCGCGCTTTGGGGCGAGCGGTTTTATGACGTTCTGCAGGACTTTCAGTTTCTTCCGGCGGGGCGGATCGTTGCCGGGGCGGGCACCGACCGGTCGGTGACGCTGTTCAACTGCTTCGTGATGGGCCGCATCGACGACAGCATGGAGGGCATCTTCCAGAGCCTGAAGGAAGCCGCGCTGACGCTGCAGCAAGGCGGCGGCATCGGCTATGACTTCTCCACGCTCAGGCCCAAGGGCGCGCCCGTGCGCGGCGTCGGCGCCGACGCCTCCGGGCCACTCTCGTTCATGGATGTGTGGGATGCCATGTGCCGCACGATTATGAGCGCAGGCTCACGCCGCGGTGCCATGATGGCGACGCTTAGATGCGACCATCCGGATATCGAAGCGTTCGTGGACGCCAAGCGCGACCCGGCGCGGCTGCGCATGTTCAACCTGTCCGTGCTGGTGACGGATGCCTTCATGCACGCCGTCGACGGCGACACCGACTGGCCGCTGGTGTTCGGTGGCGAGGTCTACCGCACGGTGAAAGCCCGGGCGCTCTGGGATCGCATCATGCGTGCGACCTATGACTACGCCGAACCGGGCGTGATCTTCATCGACCGGGTTAATGCCGACAATACGCTCGCCTATTGCGAAACGATTTACGCCACCAATCCCTGCGGCGAGCAACCGCTGCCCCCGTACGGCGCCTGCCTGCTCGGCTCGGTCAATCTGGCACGGCTGGTCCGGAGGCCGTTCGAAGATGATGCCGCCGTCGACACCGAGCGGCTGGCCCACGTTGTGACCACTGCCGTCCGCCTGATGGACAATGTCGTCGACATCTCGCGGTTCCCCTTGCCCGAGCAAGAGACGGAAGCGAAGGCCAAACGCCGCATCGGCCTCGGCGTCACCGGGCTGGCCGATGCGTTGATCCTGTGCGGCGTGCGCTACGGCAGCGCGAAGTCGGTGGAGCTGACGCGGTCCTGGCTCGCCGCGATCCGCCGGGCTGCCTATCTGGCTTCCGCCGATCTTGCGGCGGAGAAGGGGGTCTTTCCGCTCTATGACGCCGAAGCGGTGGCCGCCCGGCCCGCGATTTGCCGCCTGGATGCCGATGTGCAGGCGCGTATCGCGGCCCATGGTCTGCGCAACGCGCTGCTGACATCGATTGCCCCGACCGGCACGATCTCCCTCTTCGCCGACAATGTGTCGTCCGGCATCGAACCCGTGTTCGCGCTTGAGTTTCAACGCTCTGTCCTGCAGCGGGACGGCAGCCGCCGCAGCGATCCCGTAAGCGACTATGCCTATCGGCTGTTTCGGGATCGGTTCGGCGAAGACGGAGCACTGCCCGACAGTTTCGTCGACGTCCAGGCCTTGGCGCCGGCCGATCACCTGGCGATTCAGGCGGCTGCCCAGCCTTACATCGACAGTTCGATCAGCAAGACCATCAACTGCCCTGCCGATATGGACTTCGCAGGGTTCAAGGATGTCTATGCCGAAGCCTACCGTCTCGGTTGCAAGGGCTGCACGACCTATCGGCCGAATCCGGTGACCGGGGCGGTGCTGTCCACGGCCGAGCCGCGCGATACGAGCGATAAAACGCCCGAGCTCGCTGCCGCGAGCGCCGAGGCTCCGGCGGACGGCTCGGTCGTCTACATGACACGGCCGTTGGACAGGCCGGAGGCATTGCCCGGCCGCACCTACAAGCTGGTCTGGCCGGACAGCGATCACGCCATGTATGTAACCGTGAACGACATCGTGCAGGACGGACGCCGGCGGCCGTTCGAGATCTTCATCAATTCCAAGAACATGGAACACTATGCCTGGACCGTGGCGCTGACCCGTATGATCAGCGCCGTGTTCCGGCGTGGCGGCGATGTGTCGTTCGTGGTCGGCGAGCTGAAGGCCGTGTTCGATCCGCGTGGCGGTCACTGGATGGGCGGCCGCTACGTGCCGTCACTGCTGGCCGCCATCGGTGAGATCGTCGAGCGGCATATGATCGATATCGGCTTTCTGCCGGCGGGGGCGCAGCGGGCCCCGGCGGTGCTGGCTGTCAATGCCCCGAAGGAGGC
>JANQQD010000363.1 GCA_028285185.1 Anaerolineae bacterium
CCCGGCGTCGGCATGACCGTGATCGACGGCATCATCCGCAGCCACCGCAGCCGCAACACGCCGCCGGCGACGACATTGCCGGAGGTGGTGGACGGGTGAGCACCAAGACGCAGGTCGGATGTGGCCGAAGCCGAAGTCCGACGCTGATGCCCAGTCATGCTGAGAGGACCGTTGGATCGCGCGCCGCTTGATCCGACCCATGCGGCTGCCGACCATTGTGGCTGTGGCAAAGGGCGAAGAGATTTGATTGGGCTGTCAACGAGCCGTCAGGTTTTGGAAGGCGGCCGCCAAATCTTGCGGTCTCTGGCTCGGTGGAACGTGCAGACCTGCGCCCGAGCCGTCGGCAAACCGAACCATCATGATCTTGCTGCCGCGATCGTAATCGATCGCGGTGATTTGCCCGATCGGCCATTCGGCGGTCAGGTTCTTCGGGCGGCCGACGGCGAACCGTTTCTTGAAGAACAGCAGCCTCTTGCTGGTAATCGCGACAACACCGGTATCACGCAACGGGGCGGCCATGCCCTCAGCGGCGCCCATGTCAGTGCTCCAAGTCTCGACCCGGGCGTCTCTCACCGGGTTTGGATCCGCCACCCGGTTGGCCGCATTCACAATTCTCCTGCTCAGGCCATAGGAGGCATGGAACACTTCCTCATCCGGCGCGATCGCTTCATGCCGGCGGACACCGTTGGTCATGCGCCAGTAAGTCATTGAGCTTTATCTAATATCTCGGGAATCCGCGGCGGCGATTTCGGATATCGTCGAGGATGCCCTTGTGGGCGTGTTGACGCAACGGGCGAGGCATCGGGGTGTGGGAGCTGGCGGCGGGATAAGTAGGATCGTCGGATCGCGCTCCGCTTGATCCGGACTACGTCGCCCAGGCACATCAACCCGCGATCTTCTCCAAGAGACGCAGCAACTGGGCGCGCTCGCGCGGGCTGAGCGGGTCCAGCGTCCGTTCCGTGATCTCGGCGCCGGCGCGCTTGGCCTCGGCCAGCAGGCCGGTGCCCTTGCCCGAGAGATGCAACACGGTCCGCCGACGGTCTTCCGGGTCGGCGACAGCCACGACAAGGCCGCGGTCGCGCAGGCGGTCGACCACGCCCTTGATGGTGGCCACATCCATCGCCGTCAGGCGGCCCAGGCGGTTCTGGGAGCAGCCTTGCTCGTCCCCCAGCTTCACCAGGGCGGCGAACTGGGTCGGCGTCAGGCCGTGCGGCATGCCCTCGGCGAAGATGGCCGTGTGGCGCTGGTTCGCGCGACGCAGCAGGAAGCCCACCTGGTCTTCAAGGCGATAGCCGTCCTCGCTGAGCGTCTCGGCCCTTGGCAGCAGGTCCAGATCCGCTGTCATCGCAGGCCGTCCTTACCCTCGGCCTCTTCCGCCGTCAGGCCGCCGACGCGGGGCAGGGGTCGGCCCGAATCCGTGACCGCCACGGCGACCATGATCTCGCCCGCGCGGGGCGCGTCGTTCAGGCACACCTCCATGCCGTCGAAATGGGAGCGGACATAGGCAGCGTCCTTGTGGCCCAGGGGCACGTCCAGCGGCTGACCGGGCCCGCCCATCTTCTTCGATGACGGCACCAGGGCCGCCCCCTTCTCCACTGCGGCCCGCAGCGGCTTGCCCAGGCGCGGGTGCAGGATGGCGGCGGCATGTTCCAGCTCCCCCGCCTCGCCCACCATGGCGGCCTTGCCGTAGCTCTCGGCTTCGGCCGGTGTGATGCCCAGGGCCTCGACACAGCGGCGGCCGAGCATGCCGCCCAGTTCCTCCCCGATCGCCATCAGCGGCTCCAGATCCTCCACATAGCGGCCGGCGAAGGGGTTGGTAATCACGGCCACGGCCGTGGCCTTGCGGGTTGGCGGCGCAATCTCGCGGCCCATCTCGCGATGCGTCTCTTCCACGAAGACGGCGATCTTGCGGATCTCGGCACTCATCTCAGCCCATCCTCCCCTTTGATCTCCGATGCCTTCAGGCCACCCACGCGGTGGTGAATACGGGCTCCCGTGGTCATCACCAGTGCCAGCACGATCTCATCGGCACGCGGCGCGTCCGGCAGCCCCAGTACCATCGCATCGAAATGGCCGCGGACATAGGAGGCGTTGATGTGGGTGACCGGCACGTCGAGCCGCGCGCCCGCCGCGCCGACCTTCTTCGTCGACGGCACGATCGCCTTGGCGCCGCCCAGCACGTCGCGCATGGCATAGCCACCGGGGACATGCCACAGCGCGCCGTGTTCCAGCTCGCCGGCCGTGCCGACGATGGCGCCCTTGCCATAGCCTTCGACCACGCCCGGATCGCCGCCCAGCGCGCGGACGAGACGTTGGGCCATGTCGAGCCCGAGGGGCTTGAGGTCGTCCATGAAACCGGCGATCTCCGGCTCATATCGTCCAGCGAAGGGGTTGGCGATCACGGCCAGCACTGCGGCCCGGCACAGTGGCGCCGGGGCGACCGGGCCGCCTTCGTGGAAGATCTCCTCCACCACCGTCAGGGTCTTGCGGATCGACGGGTCAGGCATCCACGGTCTCCTTCGCGATGCGGGCGATCGGCCCGAGAGTACGGCTGTCGCCCTGCAGGAACAGCGCGACAGACACGATCAGTCCGGCCTGCCGCATGGCGTCCGCCGCGGCCAAGCCCCGAGCCAGGGCCACGTCGATCTCCGCCGCCGACAGCGGCGCACAGCCGGCGACGACCGGACGGGAGCCGAGATCGCTGTCGGGGTCGACGCCCACGGCCGGCGTCCGGTCCACCGCGGGATGATCGGGCAGATCCACGGCATTGGCGATCAGCGTCGCCGCGGCATCCGCCGCTGCGGCGTCTCGCGCCAGCACGGTCACCGCATCGGCGATGCCTTGCGATAGGCTGCGCCCGCCGCGACCGCTGGTGGCGACACCGCGCACCGGATCGGCGGCGGTGATCCGCACGCGCCCATGGCGGCCCCGCGCATCTTCGCGGGCGACTGCCAAGTCGACCTGCCGGCTCGGCGTTAGATGGAGTGCGATGTCCCCGCCGTCGTTGACATAAGCGCGGTCCAAAGGGGCGGCCGCGACCATGGCGTCCAGAATCTCGTCTGCCACGGCGCCAGCCACCGCGGCCATGGGCGTGACGAAGTGGTCGCGAGCATGGGGGCGGGCCGCCGTTTCCATCCGCCGGGCGACCGGGCCGGCGAAATGCACGCCCTCCGCCGGGCAGGCGCGGCGCAGCTGCGGCAGCTCCATCACCAGTTCGTCCAGCACGGTGGAAAATCGCTCTGCCGCTGTAGCATAGGCCCGGTGCACGGCATCGCGAGCGCCGTCAGCATCGATGATCAAGTCGATCGGCCCGTGCTGTAGGTGCAGGCGCTTGCCGTCGGGCAAGATGGCGCCGACCGGGCCAGTCATCGAGGCTCTCTCTCCCGCCCGCGCGACCAGCGGTAGAGCCGGTCGTCGGTCGGCCAGGGAAGGTCGTCGCGGGAGTCGACTCGCCGTTCGGCCTTCACCAGGGCCGCGTCGAGCGTCGTGACCGCGTCGAGATGGCCGCCGAGCGCGCCGTAGTCGTCAAGCCGCATGGTGAATTCGATGGGCGCCACGATCGCCGGCGTCGGCACATAGCCGAACGAATTGCTGGGCATCTGTGTGACGTCGACCATCACCGTGATGCCGCCGCCCGGCCAGACATAGGCGGGCGCGCCGCCGCAGGAGACATAGGTGATGGCCTCCCGCACCGAGCGCGTGAGGCGTACCGGATTCTCCGTCACGCCGGCGCGCAGGGAACCGCCAGCCCCGGCCATGAAGACGACGGAGCAATGCGCCGGCTCGCAATTCTCCGCGATCCGCTCGACGGACACCGTCAGGGCTTCCGGCAGATCGGCTTCCACCGGCCGCAGAGCTTCGTCCAGCACGTAGTAGGCAAACTGCTCGCCGGTGGTGGAGACCATCAGCAGGCTCAGGCCCGGCCATGCGGTCTTGGCGTCGAAGCCTTCGACAATGGCCAGCGGGTCGGTGATGTCGGTGCCGCCCCATCCCGTTCCCGGTTCCGCCACCTGGAAGTAGCGGCCAGGTGTCGACTTGCGGCCGCGGATACGCAGGCCCGTGGGCGGGATGTCCAGCAGGCGGCCCGCCTGGTGTTCCGACAGCACCCCGGTGATGTGGTCGTCGACCACCACCACTTCGTCCACATGCCGGGCCCATTGCTTGGCGAACATGCCGATGGCCGCGGAGCCGCAGCCCACGCGCATGCGCTCTTCCGCCGTGCCGTTGATCACCGGGGCATGACCGGCCTGCACCGCTAGCGTGGCCCCACCGTCGACGGTCATCTCCACCGGCTCGCCATTGCAGAGCTTCAGCAGCGCATCGCATGTGATGCGGCCTTCCTTCTTCGAGCCGCCGGTCAGGTGGTTGACTCCGCCCAGCGCCAGCATCTGTGAGCCGTATTCGCCCGTCGTGACGTGGCCGACGGCCTCGCCGTCCACCCGCACCACCTCGCGCTCGCGGCCGACATGGCGGTCGGTGTCGATCTTCACCTTGGCACCGCAATAGCTGAAGATCGCTTCGGTCACCACGGTGACCATGTCGACGTCGTCGACGGCCTGGGAGACGATGAACGGTGCCGGCTTGTAGTCGGGATAGGTCGTGCCCGCGCCGACGGCCGTGATGAAGGTGCGTTTCGCCTGCACAAGGTCGCCGTCCCAGCCGGCGCTTTCCGGCGACAGGAACGGCACCAGCCGGCCGCCGCCGGCCTTCGTCTGCTCCACCACGGTAAAGGGGTCGACCCGGATCAGCTCGCCGCCCTCATTGGCGTAGCGGTCGCAGGCGCCGCTCTTGCCCTCGGCGATGTAGCAGAGCACCGGGCA
>JANQQD010000390.1 GCA_028285185.1 Anaerolineae bacterium
GGACGAACAACGGGCCTTGCGCGACGACTCCCGCCGTCTTATCGCCGGGCTGCAGGCGCGCTATGCCGAGGCCACGGCCGTGACCAGCCTGAAGATCCGGCACAACTCAGTCTTGGGATACTATGTTGAGGTACCGGCCGGGCAGGCGGACAAGCTGACCCGCGGCGCGCCGGCCGAAACCTTCGTCCATCGACAGACCTTGGCCAATGTCGTCCGCTTCACGACCGTGGAGCTGGGGGAACTGGAGCGCGCCATCGGCACCGCGGCAGACCGCGCGCTGGAGATCGAGCAACGGTTGTTCACCGGCCTGGCAGAGCGGATCCTGGCCGATGCCGGCCGAGTGGCGGAGACAGCGCGGGCGCTGGCTGGGCTGGATGTCGCCGCTGCGCATGCAGAGCTGGCGGCAACCCAGCGCTATCAGCGCCCGACAGTCGACCGCAGCTTGGCCTTCCACATTGCCGGCGGCCGTCACCCAGTGGTGGAACAGACGGCCGCCGGCGGTGAGGGCGGCACCTTCGTGCCCAACGACTGCCATCTCTCCCCGCGCGAAGACAGCGGCGGCGGCCGGCTGTGGCTCTTGACCGGCCCCAATATGGCCGGCAAGTCCACCTTCCTGCGCCAGAATGCGCTGATCGCGCTGATGGCCCAGGCCGGCGCATTCGTTCCGGCCGACGCCGCCCATATCGGTGTGGTCGACCGCCTGTTCAGCCGCGTGGGCGCCGCCGACGACCTGGCGCGCGGCCGATCCACTTTCATGGTGGAAATGGTGGAAACGGCCGCCATCCTGCACCAAGCCGGCCCCCGATCGCTGGTGATCCTGGACGAGATCGGACGCGGCACGGCAACCTATGATGGACTGTCGATCGCCTGGGCAACGATCGAGTACCTGCACGACCACAACCGCTGCCGCGGCCTGTTCGCCACCCACTATCATGAGCTGACTGTGCTGGCCGACCGGCTGTCGGAACTGGCGTGCCACACCATGCGGGTCAAGGAATGGCACGGCGAAATCGTGTTCCTGCACGAGGTCGCGTCCGGAACGGCGGATCGATCCTACGGTATCCACGTCGCCCGCTTGGCAGGCCTGCCGGCCGCCGTGACCGGCCGGGCGGAGGCCGTGCTGCACGAGGTCGAGACCGGCGACGGTCGCCGCAAGACGGCGGCGCTCGACGACCTGCCGCTGTTCAGCGCCGCGCAGCCGACCCCACCGCCAGCGTCAGCTTCAGCGAAGCCGTCGGAAGTGGAGACGATGCTTGCGACCGTGGAGCCGGATGCCCTCAGCCCACGCGATGCGCTGGACCTGCTCTATGTGCTTAAGTCGGCAAGCGAGCAACGGTCATAGCCGCCGCATTCTTTCAATCCAATAGACCGCGGATAAGCGCGGCGCGCCATCCGCCGCGCTCCAACACCTCACGTATCCGCCGGACGATATGGGCATCGACCTCGGCCCTCTCGGTGGTCCCGTTCGACTCCGCCGGCGGGCTTTTCAGTTCCTCCCGATGCAATGGAGGCTTCGGATCGATGCGCGGCGGCAGCTCCGTGTCGAACGCCGGCACGCTCTGTTCCGCCACAAGGTCGAACAGCACGAGATTGGGATCCTCGCCGTCACGCAGCCGCTGCGCCAGCGCCTTCAGCAGGCCATGGGATGACACCGGCACCTGAACATTGAGCTGGCGGAGGCCGTTGGCGGCGAGCTTGCGCTTGTGCCGTTCAACGCGAACGGCATTGGACGAGCGATTCCGCGCCGTGGCCGTCGAATCGCGGTTTTCTTCCGCCTCGATTGACGATGTCGCAGGCGGCGTGCCGATCGGCTCTGACATCCTGGTTTTGCCGGGCGCGAGTGGGGACTGGAAACGGCCTTTCCGGACGCTAGCAGGCCTGATTGAGCGTGTCTAGAAACGGGTCATCACACATCTATAGACTGAAAACTTATGTCTAAATTCGTTTATGAGGTGCGCGCTCAATACCAACCGCGTGAGTGTCTCTCCGCACTCCGAACGGCTATCGTTTCATGTCATCACTGTGTCAACTCCAGGCTCGCGGTTCGGTCCAGGTCGTGGTATCAGAGTGGCATGGAATCTCGGGACAGACACCGGACAACGACGACCATTACGACGGCCGCGAAGTTCCTCGGCGTCAGCGTGGAAACGCTGCGCAAACGGCTGCAGCGCGGGTCCGTGGAAGGGTACAAGGCGGAAGACGGGTCCTGGCGGGTTGTCCTGGATATGTCCGGGAGCGATCTGGCGGCCTTGACCGAGCGCGGCCCTCAGCCCGATCTGGATGAACTGATGGACGAGGTGAGGAGCATTCGCGGCCAGGTCACGGCACTGGCGGAGGCCCTCTGCGACCTGACGGCCCTGTTGCAGCAGCTTGACGAGCGGGCGGCGCTGACCGCAGGGGCCGCGGACAATGGCCCGACGCCGGAGCTGCCGGGTCTGTCGGACGCACAGGTGCGGCAGCTGCTGATGGCCCTCTTGGACTATCTGCAAGCCCATCAGCATCGACAGGAGTAGACGCCCGGCCGCGCATCCATCATGGATAGTGGGCGATGTCGACCAATCCCATAATGACAATGTGATGCCGTCGTCCCAACGAACGAGAGCCAAACCCTTGCTGCGTGGGCTGAAATCCGGCACGCGCGCCGAAGCGGCCCCCTGGGTGACGACGGCGACCCAACCTGAGGGGATTCCGTCGCCGGAGCGGATTATCGACGCTGCTGCCCTGCGGCAGAAACTTGACGCCGCGGCAGAGGCTGCCGGCGATCAGCCGACGCGATCCCGTCCGGCCGTGCTGGCGCTGGTGCGCGACGCGCTGAAATCGGGCCGCGAAGAGATACGCGACCGTTTCCAGAAGGGGAAGACCGGGGGCGACGCCTGCGTCATCGAGCAGTCGTTCCTGATGGATCAGATCGTCCAGGCGATGGCGGACGTCACCAACAACCGCTTCTACGCCGCGCCCAACCCCACATCGGCCGACCGGCTGGCCCTGATCGCCACCGGAGGCTACGGACGCGGTGAGCTGGCGCCGCATTCCGACATCGATCTCTTGTTCCTGCTGCCCTACAAGCGCACGCCCAGGGTGGAACAGTTCATCGAATTCATCCTCTATCTGCTCTGGGATCTCGGGCTGAAGGTTGGTCACGCGGCAAGATCCATCGACGAGAGCATCCGCGGCGCCCGTGAAGACCTCACGATCCGGACGACCCTTTTGGAATGCCGCCTGATCTGGGGCGATCGGCGGCTGATGGACGATTTTCGCAAGCGCTATCAGAAGGATGTCATCGCCGGAAACGGCCCTGCCTATATCGCTGCCAAGCTTGAAGAGCGCGAGCAGCGCCACCGCAAGCTGGGGGACAGCCGCTATGTGCTGGAACCCAACATCAAAGAGGGCAAGGGCGGCCTGCGGGACCTGCACACGCTGTTCTGGATCGGCCGGTACCTCTACCACGCCTCTTCCATTGCCGGCCTGGTGGAACACGGCACCCTGACCGAAGCCGAAGCCCGCCGATGCGCAAAGGCACAAGGCTATCTGCGCACGCTACGCTGCCACCTGCACTATCTGACGGACCGTCCGGAGGAGCGGCTGACCTTCGACGTGCAGCCGGAGATCGCGCGGCGCATGGGCTACAAGCAGCGCAGCGGCAGCAGCCCGGTCGAGCGGTTCATGAAGCACTACTTCATCACCGCCCGCACGATCGGCGACCTGACGCGCATCATCTGTGCAGCACTGGAAGCCGAGCACCATCACCGTAGCGGCCGCGGCTGGATGTTCTTCCTGCGCGGCCAGAAATCGCTGGATGGGTTCCCGATCGTCAACGGCCGCCTCGGGATGGCGGAAGAAACGCAATTCGAAGACCGCCCGTCGGAGATGATCCGCTTGTTTCATGTGGGCCAGGAGCATGGGCTGGACATCCACCCCACAGCCTACAAGCAGATCCACCGGTCGCTCCATCTGATCGACCAGACCTTGCGGCAGGATGCGGAGGCCAACCGCCTGTTCATGGACATCCTGGCTGGCGGGCGGGACCCCGAACTGGCGCTGCGCCGGATGAACGAAGCGGGGGTCCTGGGCCGGTTCATTCCGGACTTCGGCTGGGTCGTCGCGCAGATGCAGTACGACATGTATCACGTGTTCACGGTCGACGAGCACACGCTGTTTGCGCTTGGCATTCTGCATCGCCTCGAGACAGGCGCCCTGTCCGAGGCCTATCCCGAGCCTACCCATGTCCTGACCAAGGTGCAATCGCGCCGATCCCTCTATGTCGCGCTGATGCTGCACGACATTGCCAAGGGGCGAGGCGGCGATCATTCCGTTCTCGGCAGCCGCGTCGCGCGTCGGCTGTGCCCCCGCTTGGGCCTGGACGCCGAAGAAACCGAAACGGTCGAGTGGCTTGTTCGATATCACCTCATTCTCAGCCGTTCGGCTCTGAAGCGGGACATTGATGACGAGAAGACTGTCCTGGACATGATTACAGTCGTCAACTCGCCCGAGCGATTGCGGCTGCTGTACGTCCTGACGGTGATAGACATCAGTGCCGTTGGCCCGGGTCGGTGGACCGCCTGGAAGGGTAATTTGCTGAGCCAGCTGTTCAATCGCGCGATGGAACACCTGTCCGGCGGCTTCGAAGGTCTCGGTCGCGAGCGCCGTGTTGCGGCCGCGCAGGAAGCCGTGCGCGAGGCACTCCCGTCCTGGCCAAGAGAGGACATCGATGCGTTCCTGTCGAAAGGCTATACGCCCTATTGGCTGTCGTTGGATCTGGACACGCATCTCTATCACGCCAGCATCGTAAGGCAGGCTGACCTGGACAAGCGGCCGCTTACGGTGGAAACGCGGATCGACCGCGCCGGCGCTGTGACCGAGGTGACGGTCTATGCCACGGATCATCCGGGCCTGTTCTCCCGCTTGGCAGGGGCGCTGGCCGTTGCTGGCGCCAATATCGTGGAGGCCAAAATCTTCACGCTGACCAACGGCATGGCGTTGGACATCTTCAGCGTGCAGGACGCCGTGACCGGTGCGGCCTTGGAAGCGGGGGACAAACTGGCCAGGCTCTCGTTTCTGATCGGCAACAGCCTGTCCGGCGAGATCAGGCCCTATGAGGAGCTGGCGAAGCGCCGCCCGGCCTTTGCGTCGCGGACCCATGTCTTTCGGGTGGAACCACGGGTGCTGATCGACAACCAAGCGAGTAACACCCACACCGTGATCGAGATCAACGGCCGCGACCGACCGGGCCTGCTCTACGACGTCACCCATGCGCTGACGACACTGTCGCTGCAGATCTCCAGTGCCAAGATCGCGACCTATGGAGAGCGTGCGGTGGACGTCTTCTATGTGAAGGACGTGTTCGGCCTGAAGATCACGCACGACATCAAGATCGAGCAGATCCGCCGCGCCTTGAGGGAAGCGCTGGAGCCGGGCGGCCTCAACGCTGAGAAGAAAGACGGCGACCGCCAATCGGCCGAAGGCACTGAATCACCGCCCGCCGACGCAGCTCAGTAACGAGCGGTCAGACGACAGCCGGTCCCGCGACGGGCGGCCGAAGAAAGCAGCGCCGCTGGAGTTCCGCGCCCGCGCGCGCTAAAGCTCGGCACCTATGAGCCTGCTGCGCGCCATGGCCACGGTCGGCGGGCTGACCATGGTCAGCCGCATCGCCGGATTCGCCCGGGACCTGCTGACGGCCGCGCTGCTCGGCGCAGGTCCGGTGGCGGACGCGTTCTTCATTGCACTCAGGCTCCCCAATCTGTTCCGCAAACTGTTTGCGGAAGGGGCCCTGGCGGTCTCGTTCGTGCCCATCTTCTCCGAATCGCTGCAGCGGGAGGGGCGGCCGCCGGCGATCGCCTTTGCCGAAGACACGCTGGCGCTGATGATGACGGTGCTGGTGCCCATGACGGTGCTGGCCCTGGCCTTCATGCCGGCGATCGTCTGGGTGATCGCGCCGGGCTTCATCGACGAACCCGACCGATTCTCCATGACCGTCGAGTTCGCCCGGATCACGTTCCCCTATCTGCTCATGATCTCGCTGGTGGCGCTGATGGGCAGCGTGTTGAATTCGCTGAACCGGTTCGCGCCATTTGCGGCGGCACCGATCCTGTTCAACCTCACGCTGATTGCGGCCTTGCTGGGCCTCACGCCGCTGGTTACGACGGCAGGGCATGCGCTGTCCTACGGTGTGGCGGCAGCCGGCGTGGCCCAGTTGCTGCTGCTGGCGGCGGCCTGCGAGGTGGCGGGCGTACGCATCCGTCTGGTGGCGCCGCGCCTCAGCCCCCGCATCATCCGGCTGTTCAAGCTGATGGCCCCGGCGGCGCTTGGCGCGGGTGTCATGCAGCTCAACCTGTTCGTCAGCCAGCTGCTGGCGACCTTTCTGCCCGTGGGCGCCGTCAGCTATCTCTACTTCGCCGACAGATTCTACCAGCTGCCGCTGGGCGTGATCGGCATTGCGCTGGGAACGGCCATGCTGCCGCTCCTGTCGCGCCAGATCGCCGCGGGCGCGGGCCCTGAGGCGCTGGCGACGCAGAACCGCGCGACAGAGCTGGGCCTCTTCTTCAGCCTGCCCGCCACCGTGGCGTTGCTGGCGGTTCCCGGGCCGATCATCACCGTGCTCCTGGAACGCGGCGCTTGGGGGCCGACGGAGACCGTGGGGACGGCCCAGGCGCTGGCGGCATACGCCGTCGGCATTCCCGCCTATATCCTGGTGAAAGTGCTGGCGACCATGTTCTTCGCCCGCCAAGACGTCAAAACGCCGGTGCGCTTCGCCATGGTGGGGGCCGCGACCAACATCGCGTTCGGGGTCATCTTGGTGTTCCCGTTTGCCCATGTCGGCTTGGCGCTTGCCACCAGCCTGGCGGCCTGGATCAATGCCGGCCTTCTGGGATGGGCACTGGTGCGCCGAAACCTGGTCGACCTCGACCGGACGTTACTGACGCGCACGCTGCGCATGCTGGGCGCCAGCGTGATCATGGGCATCGCCGTCTATTTCGCGGCCGAAGCGCTGACCGGTCTTCTGTCCGGCGCAACGATCGAACGCGTGCTGGCGCTGCTCTTGCTGGTGGGCGGTGGGGCGATCCTCTATCTGGTCGTGGCGGTGGCGGTCGGCGCCGTCGACCGGCGCGAGCTCAGGCGTGCTATTCGCCGGTAATCGGGTTGACCAGAGGACATTGGGCCGGTAAGGCGCTGGCCCGACCGCAAAATCGCCTTTCGGACACCTGCAGCCATGAACCGCATCTTTTCCGGCATACAGCCGACCGCAAAAATGCATATCGGCAACTATCTGGGCGCCGTGCGGCACTGGGTGAGACTGCAGGACAGCTTCGATGCGATCTTCTGCGTGGTCGACCTGCACGCGCTGACCCAGCCGCAGGACCCGGCCGAGCTGCGCCAGGCCACGCGTGAGCTGGCAGCCACGCTGATGGCGGCCGGCATCAATCCGGAGCGCAGCATCCTGTTTGCCCAAAGCAGCGTTGCGGCCCATTCCGAGCTCGCCTGGTTGTTCTCTTGCGTCGCCCCACTCGGATGGCTGAACCGGATGACCCAGTTCAAGGAGAAGGCCGGCAAGAAGCGCGAGCAGGCAATGCTCGGCCTCTACTCCTACCCGGTGCTGATGGCGGCGGACATCCTGGCCTATCTTGCCACCCATGTGCCGGTCGGCGAGGATCAGAAGCAGCATCTGGAGCTGACGCGCGAAATCGCCGGCAGCTTCAACCACCGCTACGGCGTGGAGATGTTCCCGCTGCCGGAGCCCCAGATCCTGGGCTCGGCCACCCGCGTGATGAGCCTGCGCGACGGCTCGGCGAAGATGAGCAAGTCCGACGCGTCGGACTACTCGCGCATCAACATGACCGACGATGCGGACACCATCGCCCAGAAGTTCCGCAAGGCTAAGACCGATCCAGAGCCATTGCCGTCGGAGCCGGACGGGCTCGAGGGCCGGCCGGAAGCTGCGAACCTAGTGACCATTTTTGCGGCGCTCTCCGACATCTCGACGGCCGATGTCCTGACACGCTTCGGCGGCGCGCAGTTCTCGACATTCAAGTCGGAATTGGCGGACCTTGCGGCGTCTTCTCTGGCCCCGATCGCAGGGGAACTGCGCCGCCTATTGGATGATCCCGACTATGTTGACGGCGTTCTGCGCGACGGGGCAGCGCGTGCCCGCGGCATCGCCGATCCCGTGATTGCCCGGACGCAGGAGATCATGGGCATCCACCGGGTTTAGCGTTCGGGACGTCTTTAATCGGACGATCGGCAGCGGTGCGGATAGTCCGGTGACGAAGCCGGTTTGACCGGGCAGGCGGAGCGGCTAAGTTGACGGCCGGCAAACGGCCCGAAAGCCCATGCAAGTTTACCTGCCCATTGCTGAAATGACGGTCAACGCCCTGCTGATTCTCGGCATGGGCGGGATCGTCGGTTTCCTGTCGGGCCTGTTCGGCGTCGGCGGCGGCTTCCTTATGACGCCGCTTCTGATCTTCATCGGCGTCCCGCCGGCCGTGGCCGTGGGAACCCAGGCCAATCAGCTGGTGGCGGCCTCGGTTTCCGGTGTCCTGGCCCATTGGCGGCGTGGCAATGTCGACGTCAAGCTGGGCCTACTGATGCTGTGCGGCAGCACCATCGGCACGGTCGTGGGCGTTTGGCTGTTCGGCGTGTTCCAACGCCTGGGCCAGATCGATCTGGTGATCGGGCTCTCTTACGTGCTGTTCCTCGGCGTCATCTCGCTTCTCATGCTGAGCGAGAGCATCAACGCCATGCTCAAGCGGCGGCGCAAGGGCGCGTCGCGCGGCAAACTGCACAAGCACAACATCTTGCACGGCCTGCCGCTGAAAACCCGGTTCCAGAAGTCGCGCCTCTACATCAGCGCCCTGCTGCCCTTCGGCCTTGGCATCATCGGCGGACTGCTGGTCGCCATCATGGGGATCGGCGGCGGGTTCTTCCTGGTACCGGCGATGATCTATGTGCTGGGCATGCCGGCATCGACGGTGGCCGGCACCTCGCTGTTTCAGATCATCTTCACCACAGCCATCGCCACCTTCTTGCAGGCCTATCAGAACCAGACGGTCGACGTGATGCTCGCACTGCTGCTGCTGGCCGGCGGCGTGATCGGAGCCCAGTTCGGCGGTCGGGCCAGCGGTCGGCTGCGCGGCGAGCAAGCGCGCGCCCTGTTGGCCCTGTTGGTTCTGGTCGTCTGCATGAAATTGGCGGCGGACCTCGTGGTGGAGCCTGTTGCTCGCTATTCCATCACCGTCGGGGCCGGCTGACCGTGGCGGGCGCACGATCCCTATGGGCGATGATGCTGGCGGCATTGTTGCTGGCGCACATACCGGCGCGCGACGCTCGGACCCAGCCGCTGGTGGCGGATCTGTCCGACCATCTGATCGCGATCAGCACGGCGTTTACCGGCACCGAGGTGGTTCTGTTCGGGGCGCTGGACGGGCCGGGCGATGTCGCCGTCGTCGTCATGGGCCCAGAGCACGACATGGTCGTCCGCCGCAAGGACAGGACGCTGGGGATCTGGGTCAACGCGGCCAGCATGGCGTTCGAACGCGTGCCCACCTATTACAAGGTCGCCACGACGTCGCCGCTGGAAGAGATCGGCGACAGCACGGTGCTGGCGCGGCATGGCATCGGGCTGGACCATCTGCGCCTCCAGCCGGCCGATCCGACCGATGCCGATTCGCCGGTCTATGACGAATTTCGTGCGGCACTGATCGGGAGAATGCAGTCCGAGCAACTTTATTCCGTCGGAACCGGAACGTCGGATACCAACCCGATCGCGCGCCTCGGCGAGCGTTTGTTTAGAACCAATATCTATTTTCCTGCCAATGTGCCCACGGGTCAGTATACGGTGAGTGTTTATCTGTTCCGCGACGGGCAGTTGGCCAGCGCCCAGACGACGCCGCTGTTCGTCAACAAGATCGGGGTAGGAGCCCGCGTGTTCGCCTTCGCACAGACACAGGCCGCCGCCTATGGCGGCATCGCCATTCTGATTGCGGTCGCTGCCGGCTGGCTTGCCGGCGTCTTCTTCCGCCGGACATGAGCGCGGTCCGGACGGCTGTTTCCCGAGGAGGTCAGCAATGATCACAGAGACCCTCCCCCCCACCGAAAGACTGTCGGGTATCGAACCCGCCCAGACCCGGATCTTCCTGGTCATCATCGACGACAGCGCCGAATGGCGGGCGGCGCTCAGGTTCGCCTGTCGCCGGGCGGCCGTGACCGGCGGAAGGGTTGCGCTCCTGCGCGTGATCGAGCCGGCGGAATTCGAGCACTGGATGTCCGTGGGGCAATTGATCCGGGAGGAGCGGCGCCAGGAAGCGGAGCAGATGCTGCAGCGCGTGGCGCGGGAAGTGAACGAGCTGACGGGAACCATGCCGTCGCTGCATGTGCGCGAAGGCCGGCTGCGCGACGAGGTCTTCAACCTGATCGACGAGGAGCCTTCGATTTCGGTGCTTGTGCTGGGGGCAAACCCGTCCACCGAGGGCCCCGGCCCGCTGATTCAGTATCTGGCCAGCAAGCGTATCGGCCGGATGCGCATCCCCGTCACCATCATTCCCGGCGGTCTTTCGCCCTATGAGATCGACCGGATGGCGTGAGCCCGGGCCGCGTTCCCATTAGGTAAAGAGAATTGCGCGTGCTGCACGGCAGCATTGCGCATGCGGTCCGGTCTTGAATTCCGATCCAATCCGCCCAAGTGTGGCTGAACCTCACGGCTCGCCGAAGGGGCGCCGACGGGCAGAGGAGAAGGCATCACATGTTCATTCAAACTGAACAGACCCCCAATCCGGCCAGCCTCAAGTTCATCCCAGGCATTGAGGTGATGGGCCGGGGCACAGCGAATTTCCCGGACGGCGAAGCCGCCCGGCGTTCGCCGCTGGCACACCGGCTGTTCGACATTGAAGGCGTCAACGGCGTCTTTCTCGGCAGCGACTTCGTCACGGTGTCCAAGGCCGACGACAAGGAATGGTATCTGCTGAAGCCGTCGATCCTGGGCGTAATCATGGAGCATTTCGCCTCAGGCCGGCCGGTGATCGATCCGGAGGCCGGCGAAGGTGCCGCCCATGCCGGTGACGACGGCGACGAGATCGTGGCCCAGATCAAAGAGCTGCTGGACACGCGCGTCCGACCTGCCGTGGCGCAGGATGGCGGCGACATCACCTACCAGGGCTTCGAGGATGGCGTGGTCTTCCTGCATCTGCAGGGCTCGTGCGCAGGCTGCCCGAGTTCGACCATGACCCTGAAGGCGGGCATCGAGAACATGCTGCGCCACTATATCCCCGAAGTCGTGGAAGTCCGCGCCGTCATGTGACGGCGGGCATCCCGCCGAACGCACTCCCACGCCGCCGAGGTCGAGACGCGACCAAGGGCGCGCCGTGCGTTCGTCCCTTAAAGATTGAGAGTTCCGAAAGTAGCCGTAGCATGACCACAACACCGATCCTTATCGGCGCACAGCGTCGGCGTGCGCTTCTGCCCGTGTCCGTCACCTGCGTGGCGGCGGCTTCTCTGGCCTTGGCTCTGGGATCCGTCGGATCTGCCCCAACGGTGGCGCCTGGACCGACCAGCGCCACGCTGCCAGCGCCGCAGCTAGTGTCGTCCGGCACGCCGCGGTCGTCGGCCCTCAGCGAAGCCGACACCGACTGGCGCGATCTGCCGATCGTGCAGGCGCCCGAGGCAACCGAAGACGAACCGCCGATCGACAAGTTGTCGAACACCATCATGCGGGTTTCCAGTACCGGCGATCTGATCGAGATGTTCGATACGCTGGGGTACGACTTCGCGTCCGTGCGGGATCTCGGCATGCCGGTGCCGCGGATCTTCCTGGCGGAGCTGCCGGACGACTATTCCCAGCGGGCCGACGCAAGCCTGCGCATCGACCTGTTCCTCAACACGCTGCTGCCGCTCACCCTCAGGGTGAACGAAGGTATCGAGGCGGAGCGGGCGCGACTGCTGGACCTGAACGAGCAGCTCGGGGCCGGCGCCACTCTGTCCGACGCGGATGCGAGGTGGCTGCTTCAGCTCGCCGAGGCCTACAATGTCGATGCCGACACCCCCGGCAGCGAGACCATCGATCGGCTGCTGTATCGCGTCGACATCGTTCCTCCATCCATGGCACTAGCCCAGGCGGCCGTTGAAAGCGGATGGGGAACGTCGTCGCTGGCGCGCAACGGCAACGCCCTGTTCGGCCAGACGGGATCGAGCGGCATACGGGCCAGCACGGGGCATACGTACGCCACATTCGATCAGCTGATCGACGCCGTCGAGGCGTACATCCATAACCTGAACACCAACGGCGCCTACGCCTCTTTCAGAGAGCTGAGGGCAGCGCAACGGGCGGCCGGTGAGCAGCCGGACGGCGTTACGCTGATGGGCGGCCTGATGGCGTATTCTGAACTTGGTGACCAGTACATTCGCTACATTCGCAATCTGATCCGCAACCAAGGCCTCGACCGGGTCGACGATGCGCGACTGCAGACGGTCGACGTGCAGGTGACCACGCCAGCCCTGCCGATCTGACGGAGGCTGTCGCGAGACGGCGGCCGCGGGTGCGCCAGGATGCAGGTGCTGGCCGTCGACACTGCGGCCGACGCCTGCTCCGTAGCCCTCTGGCAGGACGGACAGACGCTCCACAGCGTCTCTCAGCGCATGCGCCATGGGCATGCGGAAGCACTTGTCCCCATGGTCTGCACGACCGTCGGCTCCGCCGGCCGGACGCTGGAGTCGATCGACCTGTTCGCAGTCACGGTGGGCCCCGGCGCCTTCACTGGCCTGCGCGTGGGGATCGCGGCCGTTGCCGGAATGGCGCTGGCGGGCGACCGACCGACCATCGGCATCTGCAGTTTCCTGGCGATCGCTGCGGCTATTCCGATGGAGATGCGGGCCAATCACGATGTGCTGATCGCGCTCGACAGCCGCCGCGCGGAACCCTACCTGCAGCTATTCGACCAGGCACTTGAGCCCGTCGGGCCGCCCTGGAGCGAACCACCGGAGACCGTCTCTGGGCACTTGCGCGGGCGCCCGACATTGGTGGCGGGAAACGCGGCGCGGCGCCTCCACGCGGCCGCTCGGATCGACGATCTTCGGATTGCGGCGACAGGCGATCTGGCCGATCCCGTTATCGTCGCATCGCTGGCAGCAGCCCGGTCGGATCAGGCGCGCCGGGAACCGCCGGCCCCGCGTTACCTGCGACCGCCGGACGCACGGTTGCCGCCGCCGGCTCGGGGCATACGGTTGTGATCATCGCGCCGACCGAGGATGCGATTCGGCCCGTCGGCCCCGGCGCGGCCAGCCTGTTGGCGGAAATCCATATAGAGTGCTTCCCCGATGCCTGGCCGGCGGCGTCCATGGCCGCGCTGCTTGGCACGCCGGGCGTGACCGCGCTTGTTGCGACGATCGGTGAACAGCCTGCCGGGCTTGCGATCGGCCGGCTGGCCGCGGATGAAGCGGAGGTCCTGACCATCGCCACCAGGCCTGCGTGGCGTCGACGGGGGATCGGCCGCCATCTCCTGTCGACCTTGACCCATGAGCTTACGAAGGGCGGGGCGCGATCGGTCTTCCTGGAAGTATCGGCCGGCAATCCTCCGGCGATAGCACTCTACGGGGCGGCCGGATTCGCCGAAGTGGGCCGGCGCCCCAGGTATTATGCAGACTCCGGCCACGGCACCGACGCATTGATCCTGCGACTTGTCGTCGAAAGCTAGCCAGCTGGCGTCGAGCCCTTGCGGATCAAGATGTGATGAATGCTGTTGTCTTCCTGCCAGCGGTCGATCACGAGGTGACCCAACTCGGCGGCGGAACGGGGCACGTTGATCAATGGCTCTCCGTCGTTCAGACGAACTTCGACCACCTCCCCTTCGGTCATTCGCTCCAGAAGCAATTTCGTCCGTACAAAGGTGATAGGGCAGACCTCTTGCGTGATATCGAGGAAGTAGTCAGGGCTTACTGACGTCCGCTGCAAATCGATTGCCTCGATGTGTCTTTCTATTGCGTAGGGCTGAGATTACACTTATATAGCAAAAGCATCTTTGTTGGGAGGGGGAACATGACCGGTCAGACTCCGGCGCACGAGCTTCTGTCACTGACGACCACCATCGTGTCGGCCCATGTCGGCAACAACTCTGTGGCAGTGAGCGATCTGCCCCCGTTGATCACGCAGGTCTACAAGACGCTGGCGAATGTCGGCGTAGAAGAGGCGCCGCAGCCCGAGCGGCCTCAGCCGGCGGTGCCGATCAAGAAGTCGGTGACGCCAGACTACATTATCTGCCTGGAAGACGGCAAACAGCTGAAAATGCTGAAGCGGCACCTGAAGACCGCCTATAACATGTCACCTGAGGAATATCGTGAGCGCTGGGGCCTCAGCCCGGATTATCCGATGGTGGCGCCCAATTACGCCGCCCAGCGCAGCCATCTTGCGAAAGAGATTGGCCTGGGCACGCGAGCACGCCGCGGCGGTCGGGGCTGATCGTCGCGGGGCACCCCATCGGGCACCTGCCGGACAGAGCCTTCCGGCGCAATCCGGAAGGCCGTTCGCATTCCCTTTCGATCGTATTGCCGTGATCTTGGCGCCGCTGCGGGCTGAAAAGACCCGATACGCGCCGTGAACCTGCCGCAAAGCGGTGCGACAGATCGCAGTCTCGTGCCATTTGTCGGGTATGCCGATCATTCGATGAGAGCGGCGGGTTGATCGTTTGTCCATAGGTCGACAGTCAGGCTATGGTGTAGGTTCGATGAACGTCCGGTTCGTCCGGTCGTGGTCTTTGAAAGGGGGAAGATGGCGGAGCTCACTCCGGTAGGCGACGTCTCTTGGAGCCTGCGCAGCGGCAGTCTCGAGGTTTGTTTGGCCAGAACACCGGCTGAAGTGGAAGCGGCGCAGGCGCTTCGCTATTCCGTCTTCTATCGTGAGATGGCCGCGCAGCCGTCGCCCGAAATGGCGGTGGCGGAGCGCGACTGGGATGCCTTCGACGAAGTCGCCGACCACCTGCTGGTGATCGACAACGCGCGGGGTCGCGGCACCAAGGGCGTGGTGGGCACCTATCGCCTGATCCGCCGCGAGGCGGCGGCGCGCATGGGCCGCTTCTATTCGGCGGACGAATACGACATCACCAAGCTGGAGGCCTATCCCGGCGAGATCCTGGAGCTGGGCCGGTCCTGCGTGCATGCCGACTACCGCAATGGCTACACGATGAACCTGCTCTGGCGTGGGATCACCGCGTATGTCTTCGAGTACGAAATCGAACTGATGTTCGGTTGCGCCAGCATCCCCGGTGTCGATCCGGACGAGCTTGGCCTGCCGCTGTCCTATCTCTGGCACTATAGCCTGGCCCCACCGGCGCTCAGGCCGCGCGCGATCCCCGAGCGGTTCGTTGAGATGCGCCGCCTTCCGCCGGAAGAGATCGACCAGAAAGCGGCGATGAACGTCATGCCGCCGCTGATCAAGGGCTATCTCAGGCTAGGCGGCATGATCGGAGACGGTGCGGTTGTGGACTATCAGTTCAACACCACCGATGTCTGTGTCATCGTCAAGACCGACCTGGTGACGGAGAAATACATCCGCCACTACGAGCGCAGCGAACGACGGCCGGTCCTGGTTCACCCAAGCCCCTGAGCCCCGCGCCGGATCACGCCATGGGGTCGACACCGCTCGGCATCGTCCGTCTCTTGTCCTATCTCGGCTGGACGGCGACCGCCATTCCGATTCAATGGGTGCTGCTGAAGCTTAAGGCGCCCATCCGTTACGGCTTCCCGCGGTTCTACCACGGCATCTGCGCGCGGCTATGCGGCTTCAAGCTGGACATCCGGGGCCAGCACAAGCACGACGGGCCGACCCTGTTCGTGTGCAACCACACGTCCTATCTCGACATCACCGTTCTCGGCGGCATCATCGAAGGCACCTTCATCGCCAAGCAGGAAGTTGCCGACTGGCCCTTTTTCGGGCTTTTGGCCAAGTTGCAGCGTTCGATCTTCGTCGACCGCCGCGCCAGCCAGGTGCTGCGCGACCGGCGGGAACTGATTGCCCGGCTTGAGGAAGGCAGCGACCTGATCCTGTTTCCCGAAGGCACATCGAGCGACGGCAACCGCACCCTGCCGTTCAAGAGCGCCCTGTTCGCCGTGGCCGAGACCGAGATCAACGGCCAGCCAATCCGTGTCCAGCCCGTCAGCGTGTCGTGCACGCATCTCGACGGCATTCCGCTGGGCCGCGACCTCCGATCGGTCTATTCCTGGTTTGGCGATATGGACCTGGTCACCCATCTGTGGTCCATGGTCCGGCTCGGCGACCTGACGATCACCGTGATATTTCATCCTCCTGTCACGTTCCGGGAATTCGGATCGCGTAAGACATTGGCAGATCATTGCTGGAACCAGGTCGCCAACGGCGTCGCCGATGCCAATTCGGGTCGGATCGCCCTGCCGGCGGCTGCCTGAGGCGACGGACGGATCGCGGATGCCGCCGATGCTGCGCAAGCTCTTCGTCAAGACCTGGGGATGCCAGATGAACGTCTATGACTCCGCCCGGATGGCGGATGTCCTGGCGCCGCTTGGCTATGCCCAGACAGCGCGGGTGGAGGAAGCCGACATGGTGATCCTCAACACCTGCCATATCCGGGAGAAGGCGACGGAGAAGGTGTTCTCCGAGCTCGGGCGGCTGCGCGCGGTGAAGGATGCTAGGCGCCGCAACGGCGCCGGCGACACCGTGATCGCCGTTGCGGGGTGCGTGGCACAGGCCGAAGGGGAAGAGATCCTGGCGCGCGCGCCCTATGTCGACATGGTCTTCGGCCCACAGGCCTATCACGATTTGCCGGATATGGTGGCCAGGCTGGCCCGGTCGCGCAACGCGCCGATCGTGAACACGGAGTTTCCGGTTGAGGCGAAGTTCGACCGTCTGCCGGAAGAAGCGTCGTCGCAGGGCGTGTCAGCGTTCCTGACGATCCAGGAGGGGTGCGACAAGTTCTGCACCTTCTGCGTCGTGCCCTATACGCGCGGCGCCGAGTTCTCTCGTCCCGCAGCTCAGGTTCTGGCGGAAGCAAGGCGGCTGGCTGCCGGCGGTGCGCGCGAAATCACGCTGTTGGGCCAGAACGTCAATGCCTATCACGGTGAGGCGCCCGATGGCGGGGCGTGGGACCTGGCCCGGCTGCTGTACGGCCTGGCCGAGATCGACGGGATCACGCGCCTGCGCTACACCACATCGCATCCAAGCGACATGTCCGACAGCCTGATCGCGGCCCATCGCGATGTACCCGAACTGATGCCCTTCCTGCACCTGCCGGTGCAGAGCGGGTCCGACACAGTGCTGGCGGCGATGAACCGGCGGCACCGCGCTGATGACTACAGACGTGTCGTCGCCCGGCTGCGGGCCGCGCGCCCCGACATCGCCGTGTCCAGCGACTTCATCGTAGGCTTCCCCGGCGAAACCGATGCTGACTTCGCGGCAACGCTGCGTCTGGTGACCGAGATCGGGTTCGCCCAGGCGTACAGTTTCAAGTACAGCCCGCGCCCGGGAACGCCCGCAGCCGGGCACGATGCTCAGGTCCCCGACGACGTCAGGGCGACGCGGCTCGAGGCGCTGCAGCAGCTTCTGAACGCACAGCAGCACGCATTCAACCGTCAGCAGGAAGGTCGCGCACTGCCTGTGCTGTTCGACCGAAAGGGCAAGCAGCCCGGTCAGCTTCAGGGCCGCAGCCCTTACATGCAGGCCGTCAATGCCGCAGGGCCGGAGCGGCTGATCGGCGCCACCGTCATGGTCCGCATCGCCGCCGGGCATGCCAACAGCCTCGCCGGCACCGTCGTAACGGATGACCACGGCAGTCCAAAGTCCCACCCTGCGCCCTCGCTGGCGGCATCAGCACATTCGGGAACCGCGGCGTGACAGCAACCGACGTCGCTTCGATCGACCTCACCTTCGACGACAACCGCATATCGCAGATGGTCTATGGACCACACAACGCCAACCTCGCGCGGATCGAACACCAGCTTGGTGTTTCCCTGCTGGCCCGGGGCAACAAACTGTCGATCCGCGGGCCGGAATCGGCCGCAAATCGGGCGGTAACGGCCCTGAAGTCCCTTGGCCGACAGGCCCAAAGGGGTGATGCCGTCGGCTCTGCCGATGTCGACAGCGCCGTCCGCCTCGCCGACGACATGGGCGGCGATGGGAGCGATGCCGCGGACATCCGCGAGAAGTGCGCCATCCATACCCGCCGCCGGCTAATCATGCCGCGGACCCCGACCCAGGTGACCTATGTCGAGGCGCTGCACCGGTCGGAGCTTGTGTTCGCGCTCGGCCCCGCCGGGACCGGGAAGACCTATCTGGCCGTCGCCCAGGCCGTGGCGCTGCTGGGTGCTGGGCAGGTGGACCGCATCATCCTCTCACGGCCGGCCGTGGAGGCTGGCGAGCGCCTGGGTTTCCTGCCCGGCGACATGCGTGAGAAGGTCGATCCGTATCTGAGGCCGCTTTACGACGCACTTTACGACATGCTGCCGGCCGAACACGTGGCCCGCGGGTTGGAAACGGGCACGATCGAAGTCGCCCCTCTTGCTTTCATGCGCGGCCGTACGCTGGCCAACGCCTTTGTCATCCTGGACGAGGCGCAGAACGCGACACCTGTCCAGATGCGCATGTTTCTGACCCGGCTGGGGGAAAACAGCCGCATGGCCGTCACCGGCGATCCCAGCCAGACAGACCTTCCCCCATCTCAGAGGTCCGGCCTTGCCGATGCCATCGGTGTCCTGGACGATGTGGAGGGTGTTTCGACGGTCCGGTTCAATGACGCGGACGTGGTCCGGCACCCGCTGGTGACCCGCATCGTGCGTGCCTATCGGGCAGCCGACGACCGGAACCGACAGCAGGATGAAGGTTCGCGATGATGCGCCCGGACGGCCAGGTCGACGTCACGGTTACGATCGCCGACGATCGTTGGGCATCTCTCGACGCGGCGCTGTCCGACCGCCTGCCGCCGCTTGTCGAGGCCGCTTGCGCCGTGGCCGGCGGCCCTCCGGGTGCCGCCGAGGTTTCGCTGGTGCTTGGAGACGACGCAATGGTGCGGCGCCTCAATCAAGACTACCGCGGCCAGGACAAGCCGACCAATGTGTTGTCCTTCGCGCTCAGCGAAGGCGATAGCCCGCCCCCGCTTCCGGGGACTCCGGTCATGCTGGGCGATGTGGTGATAGCCTACGAACGGGTCGTCGATGAAGCTGAGGCGGCGGAAAGATCACCGCTCGTTCATCTGTGCCATCTCGTCGTTCATGGAGTTTTGCATCTTCTGGGGTATGATCATCAGAACGATGCGGACGCATTGGCGATGGAGCGGTTGGAGACGGACATCTTGGCCGGGTTCGGAATACCCGATCCGTATGGACTGCCGGCCTCGCGCATTCAATGACGGACTCTTCTTCCAGTAGGAAGCCCCGCTTTGGCGGGGCTGAACAGCCAAGCGCTTCACGCGGCCTCTTCCGCGCATGGCTGAAGACCGCCCTCAGGTCGAAGGGCGAAGGCAGCTGGCGCGAGACCATAGAAGAGCTGATCGAAGAGAACGGTGACGACGACGCTGACGGCGAAGCGGTGGTGGCCGGTCACGAGCGCACGCTGCTGGGCAACATCCTCAGGCTGCGCGATCTGACCGCCTATGACATCATGGTCCCACGCGCCGACATCGTCGCCATCGACGTCGACACGTCGCTTGCCGATGCGCTGAGCCTGCTGGCGCACAAGGCCCACAGCCGAGTTCCCGTCTACCGCGAGAAGCTGGACGACATCCTGGGCATGGTGCATGTGAAGGATGTCATGCCGTACATCGCGGAATGCCTGGCCCGTCAGGATACCATCAACGCGACGGACAAGGTTCTCAGCGACTTCCTTCGGGATGTCCTGATCATTGCGCCGTCCATGCGTGTCCTGGACCTGTTGCTGGAGATGCGACAGAAGCGCCAACACATGGCGCTGGTGGTGGACGAGTTCGGCGGCATCGACGGTCTGATCACCATTGAAGACATGATTGAAGAGATTGTCGGCGAGATCGCCGACGAGCACGACAACGATGTGGCGCCCCAGATGATCGAACGTCCTGACGGAACTTTCCTGGCCGACGCCCGATTGCCGATCGCGGATTTCGAGGCACGGTTCGGCGAGTTGTTGGACGAGGACGAGCGCGACGATATCGACACGTTGGGGGGCCTGGTGTTCGCGCTGGCCGGGCGCATTCCGGCACGGGGCGAACTGTTGCGCCATCCGGCCGGCTTTGAATTCGAGGTCACGGAAGCCGACCCCCGCCGCATCGGCCGGCTCCGTATCCGCCAGATCGCCGCGATCCCCACGGCAGCCGATAGCTAGTCCATCTTGCAGACCATGGAGATGGAGGGTGTAAGACATGCGGGCTAGCGCAGTCGCGGCAAGACTCGGCAGCCTGGCCGACGGTTTTGCGGCCCTGACGGGGTGGCGACGGTTCGCGGTCGCGATGCTGCTGGGCGCGGCGGCCACGCTGGCCATGCCGCCCGTGGGTGCCTTCCCCGTTCTGCTGTTGGTTTTTCCGCCCTTCGTCTGGCTGCTGCGGGGCACCGGCCGTCGCTGGGCGGCGTTCTGGGCTGGCTGGGCATTCAGTTTCGGGTTCTTCGTCTTCGGCCTCTATTGGGTTGCGTTTGCGCTGACAGTCGATCTCGACCGCTTTGGCTGGATGATCCCCTTTGCGGTATGCGGCCTGCCGGCCCTTCTGGCGCTCTTCGCGGGCACCGCCGTTTGGGGCCTGCAGCGCCTGAACCTGGCCGGCACCGCCCATGCGATGGCGTTCGCCGGCCTATGGGCGCTGGCGGAATGGCTGCGCGGCCATGTTCTGACAGGCTTTCCCTGGAACTTGATCGGATACACCTGGGTCGACTGGACGCCCGTCATACAAGCGACCGCATGGATCGGGATCTACGGCCTCAGCATGGTCACGGTTCTGGCGGCTGCCGCGCCGGCCGCTATCGTCGACCGGGAAGGCCGATGGTCCAGGCCGGCCCTGGCCGTTTGGCTTGGCGCCTGCACGGCCTTGGCGGGCTTCGCCATAGCCGGAACGCTGCGCCTGTCGGATGCGAGCGACGATACGGTCCCCGGCATCATGCTGCGCCTGGTGCAGCCCAATATCGCCCAGGCGGACAAATGGCGGCCGGAACTGGGACCCCAGCACTTGGCCAACCAGATGGAACTCAGCCTGCTGGAGAGCGATCCGCCGATAACGCATGTGATCTGGCCCGAAACCGCGATCCCCTATCTGATCGAGCGTGACGAGGCGGTCCAGCAAGCGATCGGTTCCATCGTGCCGCCCGGCGGGCTTGCCCTGGTCGGGGCACCGCGGGCCAGCGCACCCGGCGAGCCCCAGCAGTACTGGAACAGCCTGCAGGTCATACGCGAGAACGGGTCGATTGCTGCCACCTTCGACAAGTTCCACCTGGTGCCGTTCGGCGAATATATGCCGCTGCGCGACTGGCTGCCGCTGGACAGCATCGCGGCGGGCAGCACCGACTATTCGTCAGGCCCCGGACCACGCACATTGGCCCTGGACGGTCTGCCGCCGTTCAGCCCGCTGATCTGCTATGAAGCGATCTTTCCCGGTGCGGTCATCGACCGGTCGGACCGGCCGGAATGGCTGGTCAACGTGACAAACGACGCCTGGTACGGCCAGACAGCCGGCCCGCATCAGCATTTCGCCATCGCGCAGGTCCGGGCCGTGGAGGAGGGGCTGCCCATGGCCCGGGTCGCCACAACCGGCGTCAGCGGCGTCATCGACGCCCATGGCCGGGTCACGGCCAGCCTCGACCTGGGCAGGCGCGGCGTCGTCGACGCACCACTTCCCGTGGCCTTGCCGCAGCCGACCCTCTACGCCCGGATCGGCGACACTGCATTTTGGTTGCTCTGCGCCCTAAGTCTGGCCGCGCCTGTGGCAGCCCGGCGCCGATCCTCGTACGCCACCGCGGAAGAATCCCCACACCGCTAAGCATATTCGCTGGCAAGCGACGTAAATTGCGCATAAGAATGCATACGCACGTATGATTCTTCCGCTGCCATGCGGATGGGGGTGGGTTGGTGACGAAAGGCAGAAAACCGGGACGGCGCCCCGTTGGAAGGCCGCGTATCGGACAGCCGCATCCAGTCGATGTCCATGTGGGCGGGCGCGTGCGCCTGCGCCGCACGCTGCTCGGCATGAGTCAAGAGAAACTGGGCGATTCGATCGGCCTTACATTTCAACAGGTTCAGAAATACGAACGTGGCGCAAACCGCATCGGCTCAAGCCGCTTGTTCGAGCTGAGCCGGGTGCTCGACGTGCCGGTGTCCTTCTTCTTTGACGACGCACCGGAGCCTGAAGGCACCACAGCCCCGCCGGCGACCGCGACACCGGCCTCAAGCGGACCTGAGCCGGGCGGCGAATCACTCTACGAGCAGGATACGATGACGCGTCAGGAAACGGTGGACCTGATCAGATCGTATTACGAGATCGGGGACGCGAGCGTCCGCAAACGGGTCTTCGATCTCACCAAAGCCATCGCCCAAGCGCGCACCGACGATGGTGACGACGCCTGATCTCTACGACCTCAGTTCCCTTGCCGACCGCATACTTCGTGACAACTTGACCCGCCGGGTGTTCCTTGCCACAACCACGGCCTTGATCACCGCGTCCCTCGCCGGGCTCGCGGCGACATTTGATGTGTAAAGGATTGAAAGTGCCGCGGAACTCTTACGTGTTTGCCAGCGAGTCCGTCGCTGAGGGTCACCCGGACAAAGTCTGCGACCGCGTTTCCGACAGTATCGTCGACCTCTATCTCTCGGCGGATCCCGATTCCCGCGTTGCGGTCGAGACGCTGTGCACGACCAACAAGATTGTCATCGCGGGCGAAGTCCGCGGTCCTTCAGAGATCACGGCCGAACTGATCGAGCAGACGGCGCGCGATGCAGTGCGCGACATCGGCTATGAGCAGGACGGTTTCCACTGGAGACACGCGGACGTGGTGGTGCTGGTGCACCAGCAGTCGCCGGATATCGCGGTCGGCGTGGACGCCAGCGGCAACAAGGATGAAGGGGCCGGCGACCAGGGCATCATGTTCGGCTATGCCTGCCGGGAAACGCCGGAATACATGCCGGCGCCGATCCATTATTCCCACGCCATTCTGCGCAGTCTGGCCGAAGCGCGCCATGCCGGGCGGGCATCGCAGCTTGGGCCGGATGCCAAGAGCCAGGTATCCCTGCGCTATGCCGACGGCATGCCGGTCGGCGCGACCTCCGTGGTCGTGTCGACACAGCACGATTCAGCGCTGGACCAGGCGGAGGTCCGCGAAGTCGTCCGACCGCACGTGCTGAGCGTGCTGCCGGACGACTGGATGTGCCCGGAGGAAGAATTCTACGTGAACCCCACCGGCCGCTTCGTCGTCGGTGGACCGGACGGTGACTCCGGCCTGACAGGCCGCAAGATCATCGTCGATACCTATGGCGGCGCGGCGCCGCACGGCG
The DNA here is from genome assembly GCA_028285185.1 of Anaerolineae bacterium. Classification (GTDB taxonomy): domain Bacteria; phylum Pseudomonadota; class Alphaproteobacteria; order DSM-16000; family Inquilinaceae; genus JACKIG01. Next base: position 23,444 of record JANQQD010000390.1, read on the forward strand.
GCGGTGCCTTCTCCGGCAAGGATCCGACGAAGGTCGACCGTTCCGCTGCATACGCCTCGCGGTACCTGGCGAAGAACGTGGTGGCCGCAGGCTTGGCCGACCGATGCACCATCCAGCTCAGCTATGCCATCGGCGTGTCGTATCCGCTGTCGGTCTATATCGACACGCACGGCACCGGGCAGGTCGACGAAGACCGCCTTGCCGCCATCTTGAGGGAACTGGTGGATCTGAGCCCGCGGGGCATCCGCACCCATCTCGGTCTGAGCCGACCGATCTATGCGCGGACGGCGGCCTATGGCCATTTCGGCCGCCCGGCGGAGGAGGACGGCGGCTTCTCCTGGGAACGGCTCGACCTGGTGGACGCGCTGAAGTCAGCTTTCGCCTGACGATAGACATTCAATGGAGCAGCCCGGCGCGTGAGCCGTCGGGCGTGACACAGCAGCAGATCCGATCGCATGGACGATCGCGAGCAGCGCGTGGATGACAGGTTCTATGGCCGGCGGATCGGTCGTCCGCTCAGGCCCGGCCGTCGGGGGCTGATGGATGACCTGCTGCCGCGGCTTGCCATCGACCTGCCTGAAGGCGGCCGGCTGGACCCGAGTGCCGTGTTCGACCGCCCCGTCAGCGACCTTTGGCTGGAGATAGGGTTCGGCGCCGGTGAACATCTGGCCTGGCAGGCCGAACGGAACCCGGATGTCGGGTTCATCGGATGCGAGCCGTTCATCAACGGCGTCGCCAGCCTCTTGGACCGGGTGGAGCGGCTGGGGCTCGATAATGTCCGGATTCATGCAGACGACGCGCGGCCCCTGATCGCCGCATTGCCGGAGGCATGCATAGGGCGCTGCTTCGTGCTGTTTCCGGATCCCTGGCCCAAGCGACGCCACCATCGGCGACGCATCGTCAATCCGGGGCAGCTGGATCAGCTGGCCCGGTGCCTGAAGCCAGGGGCGGAGCTGCGCATGGCCAGCGACGATCCGGGGATGATCGACTGGATGCTGATGCATGGCCGCCGCCATCGGGACTTTGCCTGGACGGCCCGGCAGGCCGGCGACTGGCGCTGCCGGCCGGCCGACTGGCCGCAGACACGCTATGAGCAGAAGCAGCTGAAAGGCCCGCCAGTCTTTCTTGTCTTCCGCCGTAGAGACAACCATCTGCAGATGTGGGCCGATGATCCATAAACTCCTTGCAAGGCGGCGAAGCGGAACAGTAATGTAAGAATACATCCCAGGTTTGGGTGTCGTGTCGGTGACGCGGCGCGAACAGGCGGGGTGGGCCCCTGGCCCGCCTTTTTTGTTTTGGGGCAACGGCCCCCGGCAGATATCCGGCCTTCGGGAAACTCAGGACTGTTGAATGGATAGAACGCAGCTGATTACGCGCCTGATCGGCCCTTCGCTGGACGCGATGGGGTACGAGGTGGTGCGCGTTCTGGTGATGGGCAGCCATCATGTAAAGCTGCAGGTCATGGTGGAACGCAGAGACCGGTCAGCCATGACGGTGGATCATTGCTCGGAGGTCAGCCGCGCCGTTTCGGCTCTGTTGGATGTGGAGGATCCGATCCGCGGCCCATATACGCTGGAGGTCTCCTCTCCGGGGATAGACCGGCCGCTGACCCGCCTCGGCGATTTCGACCGATTTCAGGGCCATGTCGCCAGGGTTGAGACGGCATTGCCGGTCGAGGGGCGCAAGCGGTTCAAGGGCCGCCTCTTGGGCATCGATGGTGACCGGATCCGCCTGTCGCTCGACTCTGACGGAGAGGCGGAGGTGGAATTGCCGTTCTCTGCCGTGCAGAAGGCGAAGCTGGTCCTGACGGACGAGCTGATCGCGGCCACCGGCGGTCACGGCTGATGGCTGGGCGGCGCTGGCAATGGGCGTTGGTTGAAAGGAACGACGTTTACGATGGATGGACAACAGCTTCTGCTGGCAGCGGAATCGGCGGCTCGGGAGAAGAATATCGACCGGGACGAGGTGCTGACTGCGATGGAGCAGGCTATCCAGAAGGCAGGCCGGTCCAAATACGGGCTTGAGCATGACATCCGTGCGCATATCGACAGGCGCACCGGCGAGATTCAGCTGTCCCGCTATCGCGAAGTGGTGGAAGAGGTAGAGGACGAGGCCACACAGCTGACGCTGGCCGACGCCCACACCATCAAGCCCGATGCCGAAGTCGGCGAATTCCTGGTCGACCCGCTGCCCCCTATCGATTTCGGCCGCATCGCTGCTCAGACGGCGAAGCAGGTGATCGTGCAGAAGGTGCGCGAGGCCGAACGGCACCGCCAGTTCATGGAATACAAGGACCGCGTCGCGGAAATCGTGAACGGCCTGGTCAAGCGAGTGGAATACGGCAACGTCACGGTCGACCTGGGCCGTGCGGAGGCGATCATCCGGCGCGACGAGCTGCTGCCCCGCGAGCACTTCAAGGTCGGCGACCGGGTCCGCGCCTATATCTACGACGTCCGGGAAGAGCAGCGCGGGCCGCAGATCTTCCTGTCGCGGTCGCATCCGCAGTTCATGGCGAAGCTGTTCGCCATGGAAGTGCCGGAGATCTATGACGGCATCATCGAGATCAAGGCGGTGGCGCGCGATCCGGGCAGCCGCGCCAAGATCGCCGTGATCAGCCATGACAGCTCCATCGACCCCGTCGGCGCCTGTGTCGGTATGCGCGGCAGCCGCGTCCAAGCCGTCGTCGGCGAGCTGCAGAACGAGAAGATCGACATCATCCCGTGGTCGCCCGAGCCTGCGACCTTCATCGTCAATGCGTTGGCGCCGGCCGAGGTCTCCAAAGTGGTTCTCGACGATGAGCAAGCACGCATCGAGGTCGTCGTGCCCGATGAGCAGCTTTCGCTGGCGATCGGCCGCCGCGGTCAGAACGTGCGCCTGGCCTCGATGCTGACCGGCTGGGATATCGACATCCTGACCGAGGCGGAGGAGAGCGAGCGCCGATCCACCGAGATGCGCCAGCGCAGCGAAAGCTTCATGCACGCGCTGGACGTCGACGACGTGATCGCGAACCTGCTGGTAGTGGAGGGTTTCACCCAGGTCGAAGAGATCGCCTATGTCCCGACAGAAGAGCTGACGGACATCGAAGGCTTCGACGAAGACGTCGCTTCGGAGCTGCAGCGCCGCGCGCAGGTGTTCCTGGAAGAACGCGACCGTCAGCTGACGGAACAGTATCAGTCGATCGGCGTCGAAGGCGATCTGGCCGAGCTGGACGGCCTGACACCGGCGATGCTGTTGGCCCTGGGCGAAAACGGCGTCAAGACGCTGGACGATTTCGCCGATCTCGCCAGCGACGAACTGATCGAGATCGTCGGCGCGAATGCGCTGAGCGAAGCAGAGGCCAACACGCTGATCATGGCCGCGCGCGCCCACTGGTTCGACGACGAGCCGGTAGCCGCCGAGACGGATGAGGCTGAAACGACAGGATGATGCAGCTCGCGACCGCACAGACAGCTTCGCCGGTACGGCGCAACCGGGTCAGCAATGACCCGGAACGCCGCTGCCTGGCCAGCGGACGCGTCTGCGCGAAGTCCGATCTTCTGCGCTTCGTCGTCGGGCCCGACGGCGGGCTGACGGTCGACCTGGCAGCACGGCTGCCGGGGCGGGGCCTCTACGTGCTGCCGAGCCGCGAGCTTCTGGACCGGGCGGTTCGGCGCGGGCTGTTCGCCAGGGCAGCGGCGCGTCATAAGCTTGGGCCGGTGAGCGTACCCGCCGACTTGGCCGACCGGGTGGAGACGCTGCTGCAGCATCGGTGCCGCGAACTGGTGAGCCTCGCCCGGCGGGCTGGACAAGCGGTTGCGGGCTTCGAGAAGACAGCCGCCTGGGTGCGGGCAGGCAGGGCAGCCGTGCTGCTGCAGGCGAGCGATGGTGCGGCCGCCGGCGTGGCCAAGCTGGACGTGCTGGCCGGTGGACTGCCGAAGGTCGATGTCCTGGACGGTGCCGCGCTGGCCGCCGCGTTCGGCCGACCCGCCGCGGTGGTCCATGGCGCCGTCGCCGCAGGCGGCCTGGCCGCCAAGCTTGCGGTCGAGGCGGCCCGGCTTGGCGGGCTGCGCCCGCCCACCCATCCGACATCGGCCCATATGACGAACGAAAGCGGGCCGGATGCCGGCGCCGCCGCAACTTCCACAGACAATGCTGTGCTGCGACAAGGTGGGATGGCCACCGGTCCGGCCAGGGACGCTTCGAGCACGCGATGACCGAGTCCAAGTCCGATTCGAAATCCCAGGATGCCCGCAAGACGCTGAGCTTGGGCGGCAAGAATAAGCTGTCCCTCGGAAAGCCTGGCGCCGACGGCAATCAGGTGCGGCAGAGCTTCTCGCATGGGCGGTCGAAGACCGTTCAGGTCGAGGTCAAGCGCAAGCGGCATGTCGAGCGCGGCCCCGGCGATCATCCCGACGGGCAACAGCGCCGCGGCGAAGGCGGACCCGGCAGGGGCCGCGGCAGCGGCCGCAATCTGACCACCGCCGAGCGGGAGGCCCGCGAGCGCGCGCTGCGCAGCGCGCGCGAAGACGAGGCCAAGCGGCCGCCAGAGCCGATGGTGGCCGCGCAAGAGCTGATCGAGGAGCCGCCGGAGCCGGAAGCACCGCCTGAGCCCGAGGTTCTCGACCCCGAGACCCTGCGCGCGCGCGAGCTGGCGGAGCTTCAGCGCATCGAGGCGGACGAGCAGCAGAAGATCGAGCAGGAGCGCCAGCGGCTCGAGTCCGAAGAGCAGCAGCGCCAAGTCGCCGACGATCGCAAGCGCTCCCAACAGAAGGAAGAGGAAGAGGCCGAGGCCAAGCGCCGCGAAGTGGCGGTGCGTGCAGGCAAGGCTGCGGCGGCGAAGATGCCGACGACCGCCGAAGAGGAAGAGGCGCCCGCGCGCACCCGCGGCAGGGCGGGGCCTGGGCGTGGCGATCCCAAGCGCACCGTCACCAGGCCGGCCCGCGGCGAACAGCGCCGCCGTGGCGGCAAGATCACGGTCACGCAGGCCCTGGACAGCGAGCAGCAGACCGAGCGCGTGCGCAGCCTGGCCGCTGTGCGCCGGGCACGGGAGCGGGCCCGCCTGGCGGAAATGGGCCGCGACCAGGAAAAGATCGTCCGCGACGTGGTGATCCCGGAAGCGATCACGGTGCAAGAACTCGCCAACCGCATGGCAGAGCGTGGCAGCGACGTGGTCAAGACGCTGATGCGCATGGGCGTGATGGCGACGATCAACCAGACACTCGACACCGATACGGCTGAACTGGTGGTCGGCGAGTTCGGCCACCGATCCCGGCGCGTTTCCGACGCCGACGTGGAAATCGGGCTTAAAGGCGAGGCCGACGAGGACAGCCAGTTGCAGCCACGCCCCCCAGTCGTCACCGTCATGGGCCATGTCGATCACGGCAAGACGTCCCTGCTGGACGCGTTGCGCCACACCGACGTGGTCAGCCGGGAAGCCGGCGGCATCACGCAGCATATCGGCGCCTATCAGGTCACCTTGGAGAAAGGCGCCAAGATCACGTTCATCGACACACCTGGCCATGCGGCCTTCACCGAGATGCGCGCCCGTGGGGCCAACACCACGGACATCGTCATCCTGGTTGTGGCGGCCAACGATGGCGTCATGCCCCAGACGATCGAGGCGATCCGCCACGCCAAGGCGGCCGAAGTGCCGATCGTGGTAGCGATCAACAAGTGCGACCTGCCGGAAGCCAACCCCGATCGCGCCCGGAACGAGCTGCTGCAGCACGACATCGTGGTCGAGAGCATGGGCGGCGACGTGCAGACGGTGGAAGTGTCGGCGAAGACCAAGCAGGGGCTGGACGAACTGGCCGATGCCGTCTTGCTGCAGGCGGAGATACTGGAGCTGAAGGCCAATCCCGACCGCACGGCCGAAGGCGTGGTGGTCGAAGCCAAACTGGAACGCGGCCGCGGTTCGGTGGCGACCGTGCTGGTGCAGCGCGGAACGCTGCGGGTCGGCGACATCTTCGTTTCCGGCGGCGAATGGGGACGGGTGCGGGCGCTGATCAACGACCGCGGCGAAACGGTCGAAGAGGCCGGCCCGGCACAGCCGATCGAGGTGCTCGGCCTCAACGGGGTGCCGCTGGCCGGTGACGACTTCGCGGTCGTGGACAGCGAGGCCCGGGCGCGCGAGATCGGCGAGTACCGTAACCGGCGCAAGCGCGAGGCCTCACAGGTGGCCAATGCGCGCGGCACGCTGGAGCAGATGTTCGACCGTATTCAGGCCGGCGAAGCCAAGCAGCTTCCGATCATCATCAAGGGCGACGTGCAGGGTTCGGTCGAAGCGATCGCGTCGAGCCTGTCCAAACTGGTCAGCGACAGCACGGAGGT
>JANQQD010000057.1 GCA_028285185.1 Anaerolineae bacterium
TAGCGTCCAACCTTTCCGGCGCGGTGGCGGAGTGGCTACGCAGCGGCCTGCAAAGCCGTGTACACCGGTTCGAATCCGGTCCGCGCCTCCAATCGGCCCCCGACAGTCATCCGCCCTTCCGCCGCATGCGCGCCGCCACTCGTCCCGCGGCCGATTTCACGGCCGGGATGCTGAACAGGATGATCAGCGCCGTGGTCACCCACAGCACCATACTGATGGGCCTGAGGAAGAACGGCCCCAAGTCGCCGTCGGTCAGCACAAGCGAGCGGCGCAGGTTCTTGTCCAGGATGTCGCCTAAGATGATCCCCAGCACCAGAGGCGCCATGGGATACTTCATCTCGCGCAGGGCAAAGCCGATTACGCCGAACACCAGCATGACATAGACGTCGAACAGGCGGTTGGTGATGGCGTAGGGCCCGATCACGCAGAGCACGAACACCACGGGCATCAGCTTTTCCCGCGGAACCCGCAGCACCAGCAGCAGCACGCGGGTGATCGCGAGGCCGAGCACCGTGATCGCGATGGTCGCGAACAGCAGCATGGCGACGACCCGGAACACGAACTCCGGCGCCTCGAACATGATCAGCGGCCCCGGCCGCACACCGTGGATGAACATCGCGGCCAGCAGAACAGCGGCGGGCGCGGAGCCCGGGATGGCCAGGGTCAGCACCGGGATCAGCGCGCCGGGTACGGCCGCGCTGTTGCCGGTCTCCGCGGCCATCAGGCCTTCCATGGAGCCTTTGCCGAACTGATCCTTCTCTTTGCTGGCGCGGCGCGCGGCCGCGTAGGAGACCCAGGCGCCGATATCCTCGCCCACACCGGGGATCACGCCGACGAAAGTGCCGACAAGGCCCGAGCGGCCAACCGTGCGCTTGTAGCGCCAGAGATCGGCCGTGCGCGGCAGCACGCGGTCGACGCGCGACGCCGTCAGCTCAGCCCGCCGGTTCTTCATCACCGTCAGGATCTCAGCAAACCCGAAGGCGCCGACCAGTGCCGGGATCAGGCCGATGCCGCCGGTCAGGTCGGCCACGCCGAAGCTGAAGCGGGCATAGGCATGGATGCCTTCCTGCCCGATCATGGCGACCAGCAGGCCCAGGAAACCGGCGATGTATCCCTTCAGCGGGTCTTCCAGCGACGTCATCTGGCCTGAGATGACGACACCGAACACGGCCAGCCAGAAGAACTCGAACGAGCCGAAGTCGAGCGCGAATTCCGCCAGCATCGGCGCGAACACCGCAAGGCACAGAAGGCCGACGATGGTGCCGAGCGCCGAGGCGCTGGTCGCCAGCCCCATGGCATAGCCAGCCCGCCCCGTCTGCGCCAGCGGATGGCCGTCCAGTGAGGTCGCCGCATTGGCCGGCGTGCCAGGGATGTTCAACAGGATGGCGCTGCGGCTGCCGCCGTAGATGGCGCCGACATACATGCAGATCAGGATCAGGATCGCCTGGTCCGGCGCCATGCGGTAGGTGAGCGTGGTCATCAGCGCCACGCCCATGGTCGCCGTCAGCCCCGGCAGCGCCCCGATGACGATGCCCAGAAGCGTCGCCCAGAGCACATTGAACGGAGTCGACCAGGCAGCGAAATGGGCGACTGCATCCGTCAGCTGTACCAGTCCGTCCAGCATCTCAGGGCAGCCGTACCAGGAACAGCTCTTGGAAGACCACGGCCACGGCCAGCGCCACCAATGCCGCCTGCACCGCCGCCCAGCCCACCGTACGGCCATGCCGTATCAGGCTCTGGCCCGGGTCCCATTCGAACAGGGCGACGAACGCAAAAACGAACAGCCCCGTAGCCAGCCGGAAATCCACATGGCCGACCAGGCCCGCCGCATAGGCCAGGCAGAGCGCGGCGGTCAGGCCCAGCCGCCGCCACGAGCTGCCATCGCCTCCGCCCTCGCCGGTCGCCTCTGCGGCAGACTTGAGGCCGCCGGCACGGATCGAGCGGATCAGCAGCACGGAGGCCATGGCGACCAGCACCAGGCCAAGCAAGCCGGGCACGATGCCCGGGACGGTCAGCGGGTTGATCTGGCGTTCTTCCAGCCTGGGCATGCGCCAGGCTTCGACCACCACGAACAGGCCCAGGCTCAAGAGAACGGCGGCGGTCACCAGATCCGCCCGGATCAGGCTGTGCGGGCGCATGTCCGCTTCCGGCCTCGGGTCAGTGTCCAATCGTCATACATGAAAGGCCGTGCCCCGTGACCCTGACGGCGATGTCCGTCCGGGTCGCGGGTACGGTTTCGCCTCAGCGGCGCGGGATGCCCACGCTTTCCGGATCGACCTCGGTCTCGTTGCGGTCGAACAGACCCCACGCCATTTCCTGGATCGCCGGAAGCACGCGCGCCTGTGCGTCCTCACCCCAATAGGGCGTGAACACCGCGCCGCGCCCGGCGGCATAGTCCTGCAGGCCTTGATCTTGCGTGATCGCGTCGGCCCAGACCTGGTCGAGCTGTGCGACCACCTCGGCCGGTGCGGTGCCGGGCACGAAGATGCCGAAATAGTTCACGGCGACCGGATAGTCCGGCAGCGAGTCCGTCACCGGGGGAATCTCGCCGTAGCCCTGCAGGTCCAGCGGCGCATCGCTTAGCACCGCCAGCGGGCGGATGCGGCCGGCCTGGATCATCTCCGCCTGTTCCGCCGCCAACTGCGTGGTCACCTGTGTCTCGCCCGACGCCGTCGCGATCACCGCCGGATTACCGCCGTCATAGGTAACGTGGCGGTACTCCACGCCGGTCGCCGCCGCCAGGGCGCCGATCGCGGCACCGCCGGAGGAGTTGACACCAGCCGTGGCCACCGTCACCTCACCGGTTGCCTCTTCCATCGCCGCCAGCAGGTCGTCCAGCGTCTCATAGGGCGTGTCGGCATTGACGCCGACCACCGCCACGTTCGCCACCGTCAGGTAGAGGTTCCAGTCAGTGATTCGGGTTTCCAGAAGGCCGGTGACCGGATAGGTGCCCAGATCCTTCGCCGCGCCCGCCGTCCAGGTGTACCCTTCGTCATCCGCCTCCAACGCGCTGCGCGTGCCGATGGAGCCCGAGGCACCCGGCTGGTTGACGACGACAACGCTGGCGCCCAGCGCATCTTCCAGCGCCGGGACGGTCGCGCGCACCATCTGATCGGTGGAGCCGCCGGCCCCCCAGGGGACAATGATGGTAATCGGCCGGTCTGGCGCCCAGTCGCCGAGCGCCGGCCCGCCAGTAACCGCAACAGTCGCCGCCAGCGCCGCCGCTGACAGCATTGTGACTGCGGAAATCTTTCCCATGATGGATCCTCCCGCTTGACCTGGATCGATTGGGACGTTGTTTTTCCTTGTCATTTGTGACCTGCTGGCTCAGCCTGTCAAGAAAGAAGTAACCAAGAGGTGAAAACTTCGGCCGCGCC
>JANQQD010000067.1 GCA_028285185.1 Anaerolineae bacterium
CGAGGCGAGGTCGTCGTCATCCTCCTCGCCCAGATAGGCGCGGCGCACGCGCGGATGGGCCATCACCTCTTCGGGCTGGCCTTCGGCGATCTTCTTGCCGAAATCCAGCACCATCACCCGGTGCGAGATGTCCATGACCACGCCCATGTCGTGCTCGATCATGATCACGGTCATGCCCCACTCCTCATTCAGGTCGATGACGAAGCGGGCCATGTCCTCCTTCTCTTCCAGGTTCATGCCGGCCATGGGCTCGTCCAGCAGCATCAGGTCGGGCTTCAGCGCCACGGCGCGCGCCAGCTCCACCCGCTTGCGCAGGCCATAGGGCAGGGTGCCCGCCACGGCCCGGCGCACATGCTGGATCTCCAGGAAGTCGATGATCTCCTCGATCTCGCGGCGGTGCTCCAGCTCCTCCTTCTGGGCGCCGCCCAGCCAGTAGAGCGGGCCGGTGACGAAGTTGTTCTTCAGGATGTTGTGGCGGCCGACCATGATGTTGTCGAGCACGCTCATATGCCCGAACAGGGCCAGGTTCTGGAAGGTGCGGCCCAGGCCCAGTTCGGCCCGCGCACTGGGGCGCAGGCGGGTGATGTCGCGGCCCTTGAAGTGGATGCGCCCCTCGGTCGGGCTGTACCGGCCGGAGATGCAGTTGACCATCGACGTCTTGCCGGCCCCGTTCGGCCCGATGATGGAGAACAGCTCCCCTCGCTTCACCTGGAAGCTGACTTGGGAGAGTGCGCGCACGCCGCCGAAGGCCAGGCTGACATCGCGCGCTTCCAACAGCACATCGCCGCCGGAACGGTCGGCCGAGGCCCCGTCCACATCCACCATCGTTTCCCCCCGGTTCGCCGGAAATGGCCGGCGGCCGACAACTTTCTGTTTTGATTCGTGTTCGTACTATAACGCATTCCGGCGTATGCGCCACGCCGACCGATTGGCCGTGCGACACAAAATCTGCCAGACTTGCCAACGGCATCAAACCCTAAGCCCTCGAACGGGTCAAGCCGCGCGCGGACTGGCCGGATTGCACGCCATGCGGGAGCATCCCCACCCCATGCCCGACACCGCCGATCCATCCGCGGCCGATGCACCAGCGGTGGAGCGTGAGCCCCTGGACCTGCAGATCGGCCCCCACCGCCTGGGCGCGGAGTGGGTGCGGCCGGCGGGCGCGGCGGCGGGCAAGGCCCCGATCGTCTTCCTGCACGAAGGCCTGGGCAGCATCGCCCAGTGGACCGGCCGCGCGCCCGACGGCGAACTGATCGATTTCCCTGCCCGCCTGGCCCAGGCCACGGGCCGCGACGCCTTCCTCTACGACCGCCTGGGCTTCGGCCGCTCCGACCCGTTACCCGCCGACCGCCAGCCGGACTATCTCTACCGCGAGGCCTGGGACACCCTGCCCGAGGTGCTGAACGCCGCCGGCATCGCCCGCGCCATCCTGTTCGGCCACAGCGACGGCGCCAGCATCGCGCTCCTGTTCGCCGCGAGGTACCCGGACCGTACGGAGGCGGTGATCAGCGAAGCCGCCCACGTCTTCATCGAAGAGGTGACGCTGGAGGGCATCCGCCAGGCCCGCGCTGCTTACGACGCTCCCGACAGCAAGCTGAAAGCGGCCATGGCGAGGTATCACGGCGACAAGGCCGACACGACCTTCCGCAACTGGGCCGACGTCTGGCTGGACCCGGCTTTCGCCAGCTTCGACATGACGGCGGAGCTGCCGTTCGTCCGCTGCCCTGCATTGGCTATCCAGGGTGAACGAGACAAGTACGGCACTGAGGCTCAGCTAGACGCCATTGCGCAGGGCGTGAGCCGCTCGGTCAAGACTTGGCCGGTCCCTGACTGCGGCCACGTCCCTCACTTGCAGGCACACAAGCGGGTATTGCCGAAGACTGCCGGAGTTCTCAATGCGCTGATCTAAGCCTTTCGCAATAAAAGTCCTGCCATCAACGACGATAAATCGCCTCAATGCAGCGTTTGCTCGTAAGCGCCAATATTTTGCCGATATTAGATCCATCCTTCCTTCGACAACCGGTTCAGCGTGATTTCAATTTGCCTCGATGAAAATCTCCTTTTGCGCTCGTTCCAAGCATAAGTTCTATGAATCATATCATCTAATGTAGTGACATCTTCGTGAGCTGCTAGCCAATGAACTGTTGCAAGGAGCTCCAATCCGAAAGGAGACTCGAAACCTTCAACCAATTTACTCACGCGGTTAAACCTATTCGCGGTATTGCGGTGTCGCTTGAGCATAGTGGTCGCTTCGTCCACAGCCCCAGGAACGAGGCTAAGTTCCTTCCTAGGGTTGTCGCCACCATCTGCATATCCGGACACTAAATGACCCTCGATCTGGTTTAACACGTGCCGCAGGTTTTCCGCGTAGGGACCGTACTGAGCCTTCCGGTAGTTCAAACGCAATGGTTCGCCAGCCTCCTGCATGAAATACATAAGTTTGTGCAGCTCAAGAAGCGTCACAGATGTATCTAGAAGACCTTTTAGATATCGGTCCATCAGGGTTACAAGGGTAGCTCGTCCGGCAGTCATTGTCGGAGCTTCTTTAGTGCGTGCCATGATCGTCGGGTCGGGGGCCTCCCCAGGTTCGAACACTATGATTTCCATATTACTAAGCCCTGCCAGGACACCTTCTATCTTCGCCCGCACGTCCGGCCAATAAAGTCCGCCAAGGCCGCTTCCTAAAGGAGGAATGGCGACAGACCTAATGCTCCGTTCTTCAATTTCTTGCCGGAGTGCGATAAGCCCACTTTCTATATCTTCCATGCGGCTCTTCCCTCGCCAATGCCGTTTCGTCGGGAAGTTTATGATGTACTTAGGATTCGTGAGCTCGCCCGTCTCGTAGACGAACATGCGACCTGGCCGAACAACCCCGCGATCGCATGCTTCCTTGTATGCTACGAAATTCTTGGGAAAGGCTTTCTTGAATTGGAGTGCGATACCTCGCCCCATGATGCCTACGCAGTTCACAGTGTTGACCAGCGCTTCTACTTCCTGTGTGAGTATGTCGCCTTTTTTCACTTGGATCATACTGAGCCTCCCTGCGCATCAGTAGTACCAGTCGCGCTTGACTTTGATCTTCGGCCGATATTCTGCGCCCGCGATGAGGCGCATCACCTCATTCCCTTGGCGTTGCGAGTACACACCAATTCCCTTAACGAGTTCCCACGGGAACGATTTCTCGATGAGAAATTCAGCCTGCTTCTTCTCCTTGATCATGCTAGAGACGTTTCCACCGGCCCACTGTCTTGCCGCGACCGCGCCCCAGTCGATTTCTCCGAGCTGATCGAGACGACACCGGTCTTCGAAATAAGAGGAGCCAGCGTTCGACAGTGTGAACGCCCAGCGATGCCCGTTCTTGTCGGCCCAATCGACCGCGCGGCTCAGGTCAGCAACAAGATGAACAATGGGTTCCTGTCCATCTTTATATGCTAGTTCTTCGTGGTTACGCCTGCTGATCACATAGAGCATACCGATCGCGGGCAGAAGTAGAACGGGACACAATCTCCCACGTAGAGCCCGGGACGCGAATCAAGTAGGGACGTTCTTCGTCTGGCTTTGATCGTAGTCATTCCGATCTCTGTCCCCGGCGACCTCCTTTGCCGAACCTCTGCGTCCGACCACAAGCAACCGTCGGCCACGATCGAGGCGATCCGATCCAATGAGACGATGTGGTAAAGGGAGGGATTCGCCGGTATCGCACTCAACCTCGATCCTCATGTAGCCTCACTACAGATTCTCCATCTGCGAGTAGTCGGAGGCGTTCGTAAACCTCATAGGCGCAGACGACCACAACGGGCCGACCGTATTTCTCCACGACCACTGGCTCGGCACGTGCCATGTCGATGAGCTTGCCGAATCCATATTTCGCATCTTTGGCCGATATGTTCTTCATATGTTCCTATCACATAATTCCGAATCGGAGAAGAGTCCATTTTGGCCAACAATGCAACATCTGACTCAAGGGGCAGCGGGGGTCACAGCGGGGGTCAGGTCTTGAATTGCCAGATTTTGCCGCTATCATCCCGCCATGGCTCGTCCCTTGCGCATCGAGTACCCCGGCGCCCTCTATCACGTGACCAGTCGCGGCAATGCGCGGCAGGACATCTTCCTCGACGCCACCGACCGGCGGCGGTTTCTGGACACACTCGGTGATGTCGTCGGCCGCTTCGGCTGGCTCTGTCATGCCTATTGCCTGATGGGCAACCACTATCACCTGCTGGTGGAGACGCCCGAGCCCAACCTGTCGCGCGGCATGCGCCAGCTGAACGGCGTCTACACCCAGCGCTTCAACCGTCGCCACCGCAGCGTCGGACATGTCTTCCAGGGACGCTACAAGGCCATCCTCGTTGAGCGGCAGGGCTATCTGTTGGAGCTCAGCCGCTACGTCGTGCTGAACCCCGTGCGCGTCGGGATCGTCCGCAGCCCCGGCGATTATGCCTGGAGCAGCTATCGGGCAACGGCGGGGCGCGCGGATCCGCCGACGTTCCTCACCCGCGACTGGCTGCTGGGCCAGTTCGGCCAGAGCCTGCGGGACGCACAGGCCGGATACCGCCGTTTCGTAAGCGACGGCCGGGCCGCGCCGTCGCCCTGGGAGGCGCTGAAGGGCCAGGCGGTGCTCGGCAGCCAGGGGTTTGTCGACGGTCTGGCGCCGTTGCTGGCGGGCGCGGAGAGGCTGGGCGAGGTGCCGCAATGCCAGCGCCGCCCGGGCCGGCTGCCCTTGGCCGACATCTTCGCCCCGGCGGCCGGGCTCGCGAAGGCCGAGCGCAACCGGCTGATCGCGGCGGCGCATCTGGACGCGGGGTACACGCTGACCGAGATCGGCCGCCATCTCGGCCTGCATTATTCGACCATCAGCAAGATCGTCGCGGCGATGCAAGCTGACGAGAATTCACAATCCAAGACCTGACCCTGGCCCCGGCGACATAGGTGTCGGACAACCTTGAGGAGATTTGACAGGGGATTTGGCGAAAGATCAGGAGCGATCCCCCCGGCGGTGCCGGACGCATCGGTCAGGTATTGCGGCGCAAGCTCTCGACAAAGACCCGAGTGCCGGCGCGCCAAGCCTTTTTCGACAGCCTGCTGGAGTACGGCCCGATCAGGCGCAGTCGCGCCTTGCCGGACCTTGTGCTCTCAGAGCCCGATTTCGAGCGCATTCTTGCGGCCCGATGGATCGCGAAGCGATGCCATCGGGCCGGAAAAGGCGCTATGCCAACCGAACCGCCAGTCCGGCAGCATCGAAACCAGCGGAGTAGGCGCCGACCGGCGGATACCAACCGGGTCCCCGCGGACCATCCCAGGCAATTCGTTTGTTGGCCCGTTGCCATTTGTTGAACTTCGCGGCCGCGCGTGCCGGATAGTGCTGCAAGCGGCACATCACATTCAGCCACGGATCGGCGACCCACAAATCGGCGGCCGACGGAAGGAGCACCAGTTCCTGGATTGTGGAGTTGTGCAACTGTGCGCACTGGGCGCGTGGCCCGACAACGCAGAACACGTGGTCTGCCGGCGCACGCAACGAGACAAGCGCCACGGGTGCGTTTTGTGGCTCGCCCAATCGGCCCCATGCAGCGGCTGCCGCCATAATGGCGAGTTCGCCACAGTTCGCGGCGGCCGGGCGCATGCGCAGCATTGCCTTCCCAAGCCGCAGGAACCCTATGTTCCTTGGCATCAGGGTCCGATCGACTTCCAGCTCGATACGTGCCCCATTCAACCGCAGCCCATAGGCGGTATCGAGCTGACTATCCTCATCGTCGAAATCCATTTCGACGTCATGCAAGAGCTCACCCTCGGCGAACAAGGAAGCAGGCTTAAGATGAGCTTTATTGGCGGACTTGTACCCCGCCACGTAGATTTCCCTGGCCTGACGAAACCCTTCGCTCGCTGCCACCATGTAGGTCATTGCCGTATCTCCTTTGGGAACCAGCACTCAAGTCGTGACCCCCGACGCCAAGGACATGGTGGGAGGTCCCGGAGTTTCCCCGGCGACCATCGCTGGGTTGCGGGTTAGTCGTTGGCCGGGTCGGGTCGGTTCAAATTTTCTCTTCAGGCCGCGCGCCCTGCAGCACGGTCCAATCGGGCGCCGTCGAGCCTGGCCGGACGCCGCGCTCTATTACTGCAGTTGCGTATTCTGACGTTGTCGATAGTGGTTGGCGGCGGCTTCGGCTGTCTGTCGTCGCCGCTGGAGCGACCAGGCTATGATGAATGCTGACCTGGTGGGCAGCCTGGACAGAAGGCGGGCGCGGAGATCGGGGTGGCGTCTTGAATTGTGAGTTTCCCGCGGCTCATGCGAGCGGGGTCAGGTCTTGCATTAATGTAACCATATCGATCATTAGCAGGCCGAGGCAAGGCAACCTGAAATGCTCCGCCCCATCGCCTCGGACCCGCCGCTTAGTGCTGGTCAGATTCGAGACGTGCGGTAGGGCCCGCCTTCGTCAGAAACGGCCCTCCACGGACGCCCCCCGAATTCCCGGTTCCGTTCCTGCCGCCAGCCCCTATCATGGCCGCCGTCGCGGTCCCATCCGGCCCATTCCGGGCGTTACTTTCACCTGAGGGCAGAACATGCGCAGCGTAGCAGGTCGACCCGAGCGGCATTCCGCTCAGGGCAAAGGGGTGGGGCCGGCATGAGGGGCCCAGGTTTCCCGGCCATCCTGTTAGCCGGTGCCATGCTGGCGCCGGCACCCGCCGCGCAGGCTGATCCGTCGGCCGTCGGGATCGGCATTGCCAGCGCGGTGATCCTCGGGGCCGGGGTGGCCGGCGAGGCGTGGAGCGACGGGGATATCGGCCTCAACGTTCAGCCGGAGCTGTCGGCCTTCGTGGTGGGCGCCGGGCTCTATGACGTCATCACCGACAATGAAGGCCCAGACCGCACCGCCATCGGCCGCGTGGAATTCCGCTTCGGCAGCAATGACTGGTACCTGCGCCCGATGCTGGGCGTTGAGGCGACGTACGACAGCAGCCTCTACGCCTATGGCGGCTTCCTGATCGACGTCTATCTGTGGGACAATTTCGTGCTGAGCCCCAACGCCGCCATCGGCTATTACGAGCAGGGCGACGCCCGCGACCTGGGCTCGGCGCTGCAGTTCCGCACCGGCGTCGAGGCCGCCTATCGCTTCGACAACGGCA
>JANQQD010000074.1 GCA_028285185.1 Anaerolineae bacterium
GGTGACCATGCGGCCGTTCACCTTGGCGCCGACGCAGGTGTCGCCCACCTGTGTGTGCACCGCATAGGCGAAGTCCACGGGCGTCGCGCCTTGCGGCAACGCGATCACCATGCCCTTCGGCGTGAAGCAGAAGACCTGGTCCTGGAACAGCTCAAGCTTGGTGTGCTCCAGGAACTCTTCGGGCTTCTGCGCGTTTTCCAGGATCTCCAGCAGTTCGCGCAGCCACCGGTACTCGGTGGGATAGCCGTGCCCGTTGGCCTTGCCCTGCTTGTAGACCCAATGGGCGGCCACGCCGAGCTCCGCCACCTCGTGCATCTCGCGTGTGCGGATCTGCACCTCGATCCGCTGGCGGAAGGGCCCGATGACGGCGGTGTGCAGCGACTGGTACCCGTTCGGCTTCGGCGTGGAGATGTAGTCCTTGAACCGGCCGGGCAGCGATGCATAGCGACCGTGGATCAGGCCCAGCACCTGATAACAGTCACCGACGCTGTCGACGAAAACGCGGAACGCCATGATGTCGGCCATCTGCTCGAAGTCGACATTCCGCACCATCATCTTGCGCCAGATGGAGTATGGCCGCTTCTCACGCCCCGTGACTTCGGCGTCGATCCCGCTCTCGGTCAGAACCTCGCGCAACTCGCCCAGAACCTGAGCAATGGTGTCCTTGTCGTCCTTGCGCAGCTGGGCCAGCCGCCGGACGATGCTCTCGCGGGCGTCCCCGTTGAGATAGGTGAAGGCGAGGTCTTCCAGCTCGTCCTTCATCTCATGGATGCCGATACGCTCCGCCAGCGGTGCGTAGATCTCAAGCGTCTCGCGGGCGATGCGGCGTTGCTTTTCGATGTTCGTGAACGCGCCGAGCGTGCGCATGTTGTGCAGGCGGTCGGCCAGCTTCACCAGCAGAACGCGAATGTCCTTCGACATCGCCAGCACGAGCTTGCGGAAATTCTCCGCCTGCTCCGACTTGTCGCCGGCAAGCTCCAGCTTCGACAGCTTGGTGACCCCGTCGACAAGTTGGGCGACCTCCGGCCCGAACTGGCCGCCAAGGTCGTCCAGCGTGGCCACGGTGTCCTCCACCGTGTCGTGCAACAATCCAGTGACGATGGACCGGGCATCCAGCTTCATGTCTGCCAGGATGCCCGCCACCTCCAGCGGGTGAAGGAAATAGGGATCGCCCGATGCACGCGTCTGCGTGCCGTGCGCCTTCATCGAAAAGACGTAGGCGCGGTTGATCAGATCCTCATCTGCATTCGGATCATAGGACTTTACGCGTTCGACCAGTTCGTACTGCCGGATCATGACGCAAAGCCCGCTTCCGGGCGCCGTCCCCGCCCGCCATCAGCCTGCTGACCATCAACGCGCAAGAGAACCGGTCGCCCAAACCTTATGCTGGCGGGTCTTCGTCTCCGCCGCCTCCGCTCGCCTCGCGCAACATGCCGTCGTCCGGCTCTTCCATCTCTTCCAGATCGACGTCTTCGTATCCTTCGCTTTCACCTTCGCCCTCGTCATCGGCCCGTGCCGCCTCTGCGGTCTCCTCCTCAGGCTCGGCACCGAAGGTGGGGCCCAGGCCCTCTGCGCCCTCGCGCTCGCCGGCCATCAGTTCGATGACCTCTTCGGGCTCTTCCTCTTCCAGGCTGCTATGGCGCTGGTGGCCCCGGATCAGGCTTTCTTTAAGGCCGTCCAGGGTAACCGTCTCGGCCGCGATCTCACGCAAGGCAACGACAGGATTCTTGTCGTTATCGCGATCAAGTGTCAGCGTGGCGCCAGCGGAAACCTCGCGAGCACGCTGCGCAGACATCATCACCAGATCAAAACGGTTCGGCACTTTGAGGACACAATCCTCAACGGTCACACGCGCCATAGTCAAACGACTCCAGGTTCAAGCACAATAAGCCCCTATCTATATGGGGCGGCGAAGGCCGGTGCAAGCGGGCTGGTGCGATGTCTCACGAATGACCGTGGGTGTACGCCGTATACGCTCAGACCGCACCTCATCACCGCATTGACTTTGTGTCATAAACCGGCTAGCGACGCTTACAAGCTAGGTTATGGCTTTCGTTCGCAATAAGGACAAGAGGATGATTTTCTACAAAGAAGAACGGCTCGCGCTTTTCATAGACGGGGCCAATCTTTACGCCGCAGCGCGCTCTCTGCAATTCGACGTCGACTATAAACGGCTGCTTGAGCTGTTTGCTAAGAAGGGGAGACTTATCCGGGCGTTCTACTACACTACGTTGATCGAAGATCAGGAGTACTCGCCGATCCGTCCGCTGATCGATTGGCTGGACTACAACGGGTACACGATGGTCACCAAGCCGATCCGGGAGTACACGGACGCACAGGGCCGGCGCAAAGCCAAGGGCAGCGTCGATATCGACCTGGCCCTGGATGCCCTGGAGATGGCGGACAAGGTCGATCATATCCTGCTGTTCTCCGGTGATGGCGACTTCCGCCGGCTGGTGGAGACGTTGCAGCGCAAGGGTGTACGCGTGACGGTAGTCAGCACGATCCGGTCGCAGCCCCCGATGGTCGCCGACGAATTGCGGCGGCAGGCCGACAATTTCATCGAGCTGCTGGAGCTGGCACCGCACATCCAGCGGAACATGGCCGACCGCCATCCGGCACCGCGCAATGGTGAGATGATGCATCGCGAAGACAGCGACGATGAGGAGGACGAGGAGGACGAAGGCGACGCAGGCGTCGCCTACTACCGCGCCCCGGCGTGAGCGGAGGCGAGCCGCGAAAGACGGAGGAACCGGAGGCGGACTGTCAGCTCTGCCCGCGTCTGGCCCGATTTCGCGAGGCCAATCGCGAGTCCCTGCCGGGCTATCACAATGGCCCGGTGCCCTCCTTCGGCGATGCCGAAGTTCCGCTTCTCATTGTCGGACTGGCGCCCGGGCTTCATGGAGCGAACCGGTCCGGCCGCCCTTTCACCGGTGACCATGCCGGCGGCCTCCTGTACCCCACTCTGCTGAAATTCGGGTTCGCACGCGGCACGTACGGCGCAGAGGCGAATGACGGCCTGCGACTTATCGGTTGCCGCATCACCAACGCCGTCAGGTGCGTGCCGCCGGAGAACAAACCCACGACCGGCGAGGTCGCCGCCTGCAGGCCGTTCCTGACGGCGGAAATGGAACGGATGGTCGGCCTCAGGGCCATCATCGCCCTGGGCCAGGTGGCGCACCGCGCTGTGCTGGCGGCCAAGGCACTGGTTGCGGCCCGGTGGCCATTTGCCCACGGAACGGTCCACCGGTTGCCCGATGGCCTGCTGCTTGCGGACAGCTATCACTGCTCTCGCTACAACACGAACACCGGCAAGCTGACTGCGCCCATGTTCGAAGCCGTCTTCGCAGAGGTTCGAAGTCGGCTAGGGTCTTAAGGACACGCGGGGCAGCACGGGTGCTGGGGCGATTCAGCCCTTGTCGCGCATGAGGCGCGCCTTTTCCCGGTTCCAGTCGCGCGTCTTTTCCGTTTCCCGCTTGTCGTATTTGCGCTTGCCGCGGGCGAGGCCGAGATCGACCTTGGCGATACCACGGCTGTTGAAATAGATCGACAGCGGCACCAGCGTCACGCCCTCGCGCCGCACCGCACCTAGCAGCTTGTTCAGCTCACGCCGATGCACCAACAGCTTGCGCGGCCGCCGCGTCTCGTGATTGAAGCGGTTGGCGGCCCGATACTCCGGGATATAGGCGTTGAACAGGAACAGCTCACCCGCCTGCTCCCCGGCATAGCTGTCCTGCAGGCTCGCCCGCCCGTCGCGCAGCGATTTCACCTCGGTTCCCGTCAGGATGACGCCGGTTTCCAGGTTCTCGTCGATGAAATAGTCGTGCCTTGCCCGTCGGTTCTGTGCCACCAAACGGCCGTTCGGCCCCCGCGTCGCCATGGTTGCTGTCCGCGGCTAGTTGATCACGCCGACATGGCGCATGGCCTCGCGCACACGCTCTTTGGTCGCGTCCGACGGCTCCACCAGCGGCAGGCGCACCCGGGCCGACGCCTTGCCCAGCACCGAACACGCGTACTTCACCGGCGCCGGGCTGCTTTCCAGGAACAGCGCCCGGTGCAACGGCGCCAGGCGGTCGCGCAGCCGGCTCACGGTCGCGATGTCGCCCGCTTGCCAGGCTTCCTGCAGGTCGGCGCATTGCCGCGGCGCCGCGTTGGCCGTGACCGAGATACAGCCGTGGCCGCCCTGCGCCAGAATCGCCGCCGCGGTGATATCCTCTCCGGAGATCACCGCGAAATCCTCCCCGGCCGCCAGCCGCGTCAGCAGGGGACGCGCCAGGTCGTTCGTGGCATCCTTTACGCCGACGATGTTGGGCAGTTCCGCAAGCTTGGCCATGGTCTCGACGCTCATATCAACGGCCGACCGGCCGGGAATGTTGTAGATGAGGATCGGCAGCTCGGCGGCATCGTGAATCGCCTTGTAGTGCTGATAGAGCCCCTCTTGCGTGGGCCGGTTGTAATAGGGCGTGACCACCAGGGCGGCATCGGCGCCGACCTTGGCGGCGTGGCGCTGGAAGGCGATGGCCTCGGTCGTGTTGTTAGACCCGGTGCCCGCGATCACCGGAACCCGGCCAGCCGCCGCCTCTACGCACAGCTCGATCACGCGTTGGTGCTCGGCATGGCTCAGTGTCGGGGATTCGCCCGTCGTGCCGCAGGGAACGAGGCCATGCGTCCCTTGCGCAATCTGCCAATCCACGAAAGACTGCAACGCGCCTTCGTCGACCCCGTCTTCCGTGAACGGGGTGATCAGGGCGACGATGGATCCACGGAATCTCGGCAACTGAGACATGACGACTCCTCTGGGCAGCTCGGCCCCGTTGCGCCGGACCTTAGACGCATGGGTGGAAGGCAGCAAGCGGGCGGCCCTGGGGCTGGCCATCTGCGTCTTCGCCCTGGTCACAAGCAGTGCCGCAGCGCAATCCCTCACATCGCAGGACGCCGCCACCTACGCAGCGGCGTTCCAAGCCGCCCAGGCCGGCGACTGGGCCGGCGCCCGGGCGACCGCCGCCCAGGCCGGCGATCCCGTTCTGGTGCCGGTCATCATCGGGCGCGATCTGGAGCGGCGGGATGGTGGCCACAGCTTCGCTGTGATCGCAGACTTCATCCGCCAGCACCCGGTCTGGCCCACCACAGACAGTCTGCGCCGACGTGCCGAACGTGCGATCGCCGGGGGTACATCCGCTGGCGACCTGGTGGCTTGGTTCGAGCGGTACCCGCCGCTGACCGCCAGCGGCGTGATCGCCTATGCCGGCGCGCTGTCCGATCAGGGGCGCGGACAGGAGGCCGCAGCTCTGGTGCGCGGCCGATGGTCCGACATGGAGCTGTCGCAGCGCCAGCAGGAGACGCTGTTGAGCCGGTTCGGCAACGCGTTCACTGCCGCCGACCACATCGCGCGGCTCGATTCCGTCTTGTGGGCCGGGCGGGACGACGAGGCCCGCCGCATGTTCGCGCTGGTCGATGCCGGCCACCGCGCCCTGGCGGATGCCCGGATCCGGCTTGCCAATCGCAGCAGCGGGGTGGACACGGCCGTCGCCGCGGTGCCGGCCAGCCTGCAGAACGACGAGGGGCTGATCTACGAGCGTCTGCGATGGCGCCGCCGCGCCGACCTGACGGCGCGCGCCATCGAGCTGCTGCCCAGCCAGCCGGCCGCATCCGCACATGCCCGCGCCTGGTGGACCGAACGGCACATCCTGGCGCGCCGGCTGTTCGAAGCCAGAGACTATGCCGGCGCCTACAATATCGCGAGCGCGCACGGGCAGACCGAGGGCTTCCCCCGCTCGCAGGCGGAGTGGTTCTCAGGCTGGCTGGCGCTGCGCTTCCTGGGGCGGCCGGAGGCTGCGTTCGGCCATTTCCAGCAGCTCTACAACAACGTCGCCACGCCCATCAGCCTGGCCCGCGGCGCCTACTGGAGCGGGCGGGCAAGAGAGGCTGCCGGCGATGCGGCGGGCGCAAACCAGTGGTACCAGACGGCTGCCCGGTACAACACGGCCTTCTACGGTCAGCTTGCGGCCGGCCGGTTGGGTATTCCCACCTTCACCGCCTTCCCGCCGGAACCGGCCGTATCGACCCAGACGGCTGCAGCTTTCGCCGCGGAGGAGCCTGTGCAGATCGCACGGGCCCTGGCGCAGATCGACGAAGGGACATGGGCCGACCGGTTCCTGCTGACCCTTGCCGACGAGACGGAGGACCCGCAGCGCCTGACGCTGATCGGCGGCTTGGCGCTGGAGTTGGGCCGGTACTGGGCCGCGGTGCGGACGGGCAAGAAGGCAGCCCGCCTCGGCATCACCCTGGCGTCGGCAAGCTATCCGCTGATCTCGCTAAGCTCCGCCGACACACGGCTTGAGCAGGCTATGGCGCTGGCCATAATCCGCCAGGAAAGCGAGTTCCGCCAGGGCGCCGTCAGTCCAGCCGGGGCGCGCGGCCTGATGCAGTTGATGCCGCAAACGGCGCAGGCCGTAGCCGGGCAGCTCGGGCTGGCGCACAGCACCGGCATGTTGACCAGCAATCCAGGGCACAATATCCGCCTGGGGTCGACCTATCTGGCGGACACGATCGCGCGGTTCGGCGGATCCTATGTGCTGGCGTCCGCCGGCTACAATGCCGGGCCGGGCCGTGTTAACCGATGGCTGGGCGAACTGGGCGACCCGCGCAGCCGGGACCTGGACGGTTTCATCGACTGGATGGAGAGCATCCCGATCTATGAGACCCGCAACTACGCCCAGCGCGTGATGGAGGCCCTACAGGTCTACCGGCATCGGCTAGGCGAGCCGCCCGCCGTGGGCGTCCTGGAAAGGGACCTGAACCGATGACGGGAGCGGCGCTCACAGGGATTCGCGCCTGTGTCTTCGACGCCTACGGCACGCTCTTGGACGTCCACGCGCCGGCGCAGCGGCTGGCACCGGAAATCGGACCCCAGGCGGATCGGTTGTCGGCGACGTGGCGCGCCAAGCAGCTTGAGTACTCCTGGCTGCGCAGCCTGATGCGCCGGCACACCGATTTCTGGCAGGTGACGCAAGAGGCGCTGGATTTCGCCCTGGAGGAAACGGGCCTGTCCGACGACGGCCTTCGCGAGAAGCTGCTGGCCCTCTATTGGCGGCTGGAGGCCTATGATGACGGGGCTCGTGTCCTATCGGTCTTGCGCGATGCCGGTATCGCCACGGCGATCCTGTCCAACGGCTCGCCGGAGATGCTGGACGCAGCCGCCGACAATGCCGGCTTGCGGCCCCTTCTCAACGCCGTTTTGTCGGTGGAGCCGGTCGGCATCTTCAAACCGGACCCCGCCACCTACCAACTTGCCGTCGACCGCCTTGGCGTGGAGAGATCGGCGATCTGCTTCATCTCGTCGAATGGGTGGGACGCCGCGGGTGCTGCGGCATTCGGGTTTCAGGTCGCCTGGTTGAACCGATTCCGCCGCCCGCGCGAGCGCCTGCCCGTCGCCCCCGCAATCGTGATCCCGACCCTGGACGAACTGCCAGGAGCCCTCGGGATCGCCTGAGCAAAGAGTCCCATAAAGCCATGCCTGACACGACCCCTCCTCTACCCAAGGTCCCGACAATCGGGGACATCGAGGCCGCGGCGGAGCGGCTGGCTGGAGTTGCGGTGCTGACGCCTCTGTTGGAGTCGCCCCTGTTGAACGAAAGGCTTGGCGGCCGCCTGCTGGTGAAGGCAGAGCCGCTGCAGCGTACCGGATCGTTCAAGTTCCGCGGCGCCTTCAACCGCATCAGCCGGATACCGGCAGAGACGCGCGTAAACGGCGTGGTCGCGTATTCCAGCGGCAATCACGCGCAGGGCGTCGCAGCCGCCGCGAAGATGAGCGGTATCGCCGCCACCATCATCATGCCGGCTGACGCCCCGGCCATCAAACGGCGCAACACCGAAGCGTGGGGTGCCCGCGTCGTCTCCTACGACCGCTATCGCGAGGTGCGCGAGAAGATTGGCAGCGAGATCGCCGCCGAAACGGGCGCCACACTGGTCAAGCCCTATGACGACCCGGATGTCGTGGCCGGACAAGGCACGACTGGGCTGGAGATCGCCGCGCAATGCAAGGCGCTGGGCGTCGCGCCCGATGCCGTGCTGGTGTGCTGCGGCGGCGGTGGGCTTACGGCCGGGATTGCCATTGCGCTGGCCGATCGGCTGCCCGGCACGAAAGTCCATGTGGCTGAGCCGGAGGGGTATGACAGCACCGGCCAGTCGCTTGCAGCCGGCGAGCGAATTTCCGTCGACCCGGCTCGGAAATCCGTGTGCGACGCTCTGCTGGCACCGGCCCCCGGCGTTATCACCTTCGAGATCAACCGGCACCTCGTCGCCGGGGGATTGACCATAACGGATGATGAGGCGTTCGCCGCCATGGCCACGGCGTTCGAGCACTTCAAGCTGGTGCTTGAGCCGGGCGGTGCGGCCGCCCTCGCGGCGGCGCTAAGCGGCCGGATGCCGATGGCGGGCAAGACCGTCGTCGCTATCGCGTCGGGTGGCAATGTCGATCCGGCGATCTTCGCCAAAGCGCTTACGCTGACCGGCTGACCTCGCGTAGCGAGGGTTGTCTGTCAGGACTTCGAGGTCGAGCCGGAAGCGCCGGCGGCGGGTTCGCCGTCCTTCACCACCAGGTTTACGACCGGCTTGTCTTCTTTGGTCTGCTTCTTGACCATGCCTTCCATGGCCGCACCGCGCGCGATCTCGAGCACCTCATGCAGGATGTCGCCGTTCACCTGCGCGGTCTCCAGCAAGGTGACCTCCTTGCCGCGGATGCGCCCGTTGACCGTGCCCCAGACGCGGACGATGTCGGCCACGATCTCGCCGTTGATCTCCGCCGTCTTGCCGACGGTCAGACTGGTGCTCTGAATGTCGCCGTCGACGGTCCCGTCGATCTGGACGTCGCCCGACGTCCGCAGATCGCCTGAGATCCGCATATCGTTGCCGATGATCGACGGTTGCGGCGGTGTGGCATGCTCGCGCGCTCGCGTTTCGGGTCTGCCGTTGCCCCTATTGCTCTGAGATTTCGAAAACATGCTGCCCTGCCGTTAAAAAGTTGATTGGGTTTCGCTCTTCACCATTTACATGAACTTCATAGTGCAGATGAGACCCGGTGCTGCGTCCGGTGCTGCCCATCAGCCCGATGCGGGCGCCGTACTCTACCCGCTCCCCTTCAGAGACACCGATGCTGTTCAGATGCGCGTACCGGGTCACGAGACCCAGCCCGTGATCGATCTCGACCATGTTGCCATAGGCGCCACGCCGCCCCGCAAAGGTGACCGTTCCCGGCGCCGTCGCATAGATCGGCGTTCGCAGCGGGGCGCTGAAGTCGAGACCCCAATGCTGCGAAAGGCGGCCGGTGAACGGATCGCGCCGGGTTCCGAAGCCGCTGGACAGACGGTATGCATCGCGCAGCGGGATGCCGATGGGAAGCCGGTTTGCGACATCGCGCAAGTCGGCGGCGCGACCGACGACCGAAACAAGATCGACGGCGTCCGACCAGACGCGGTCGGCCAGCAGATGGTCCGGCAGCATGGGGATCATGGGCCCGCCGGTGCCATGCTCCAAGCCATCGTCGATCATGAAGTCTTCTTCGACGAACCCGACGTCATCGTGCAGCGCCGTGATCATCTGATCGATATCGAGGCCGGTCAGCGCCAGCCCGGTCTCCAGGTCGACCACATGGCTCTCAGAGCGCTCCCGCAGTTCCGCGAACAGGAAGGCCTGGCTCTGGCGCAACGTCGTCAACTCGTCGGTCAGCCGCGCGACCTCGCTGCGCACCACCGCGGTCTGGTCGTTCATCAGGTCCCGCTCGGCCGACACTTCCGTGGCCGTTCTCTGAGCATCATAGAGCAGCGACGCCAGCTGATCGCCGCGCTCGTCGGATCTCGCAAGGCCCCGCTCAAGCTCGGCAATCCGTGCGATCAGCGTGTCGCGCTCTTCGACAATCCGGTCGACCGTCCTGTAGGCGCCCTGGACCGCCATGGTCAGATCCTGGATCTGGTCCTCCAGCGTCGCATTCCAGTCGGACGCCTCGTCGATCATATGCGTCAGCCGGCCGATTTCATGCCTGAGGCCGCTCTGATCCTGCAGCAACCCATCGCGTACGTCGGTCAGCGACGTCAGCTCTTCATTCAGCACCGCGATGTCGGCGGTCAGCGCGCCCCGCTCATCAACAGCTTCCTCAAGCTCCAGCTCCAGATCCATGATCCGGCCGATCAGCGATTCCCGCGCACGCTCGATCACCGAGCGTGCGTTCTCGCTGGCGCCGAGAGAGGTCTGCAGGGCCGATATCTCGGCCTGAAGCTGCGTGTTCCTGTCGAGGATCTGCTCACCGAGGGCACTGGTATGGCCCAGTTCGGCCGCGGCGGCCTCCACCGTTCCGTACCGGTCGGCGAGGTCGGTGATCAGCTCCGCATAGCCGATCTCAAGGTCCTGTATGTGGCCTGACTGTTCGTCGATCAGCATGCTCGCAAGGCCGTACGCGACCGTGGTCGCCATGGCCCAGATGAAGCCGCAGGAAACAAGCCCCGCGAGCAGGTATTGATGACGTCTTCGAAAATGCAGATAGGTAACGCCGTTTTCCGAACGGATCAGTATCTGACGGTCCTTGAACACCTTG
>JANQQD010000139.1 GCA_028285185.1 Anaerolineae bacterium
GATTGGGAGTGGGAACCGCATGACCATCGATACCATGAACGACTACAAGGTCGCCGATATCGGGCTTGCCGATTGGGGACGCCGCGAGATCGCCATCGCCGAGACCGAAATGCCGGGACTGATGGCCGTGCGCGAGGAATACGGTGCCAGCCAGCCGCTGAAGGGCGCGCGCATCGCCGGCTGCCTGCACATGACGATCCAGACCGCCGTGCTGATCGAGACGTTGCAGGCGTTGGGCGCCACGGTGCGCTGGAGTTCATGCAACATCTTTTCAACCCAGGACCATGCCGCGGCGGCCGTTGCCGCGGTCGGCGTGCCGGTCTTTGCCTGGAAAGGCATGTCGGAGGAAGAGTTCTGGTGGGCCATCGACCAGACGATCGTCGGGCCCGACGGCTGGCGGCCGAACCTGCTCTTGGACGACGGCGGCGATCTGACGGCGGTGATGCACGAGAAGTTCCCCGAGCTTTTGGGCGATGTCCGCGGTTTGTCCGAGGAGACGACCACCGGTGTCCACCGGCTCTATGACATGGCACGCGACGGCACGCTGGCGGTTCCGGCCATCAATGTGAATGACAGTGTCACCAAGTCCAAGTTCGACAACCTCTACGGCTGCCGCGAAAGCCTGGTGGACGGCGTGAAGCGGGCGACGGACGTGATGATCGCCGGCAAGGTCGCGGTGGTGTGCGGGTACGGTGATGTGGGCAAGGGCTCTGCCGCCAGCCTGCGCAGCCAGGGCGCACGCGTGCTGGTGACCGAAATCGACCCCATTTGCGCGCTGCAGGCGGCCATGCAGGGCTATGAGGTGACGACGATGGACGACGCCGCGTCTGTCGGCGACATCTTCGTCACCGCGACCGGAAATGTGGATGTGATCACGATCGATCACATGCGCGACATGAAGGACCGGGCGATCGTCTGCAACATCGGGCATTTCGACAGCGAGATCCAGATCGCTGCCCTGCAGAACTACAAATGGGAAGAGGTCAAGCCGCAGGTGGACGAGGTCGTCTTCCCCGACGGCAAGCGGCTGATCGTCCTGGCCAAGGGCCGCCTGGTCAATCTCGGCTGTGCCACCGGACACCCAAGCTTCGTGATGAGCGCCTCATTCACCAACCAGGTGCTGGCCCAGATCGAGCTGTGGACCAATGCGAAGGCCTATGACCGGCAGGTCTATGTGCTGCCGAAGCGGCTGGACGAAAAGGTGGCCCTGTTCCACCTGGCCAAGCTGGGCGCGAAGCTCACCAAGCTGGATGCCAAGCAGGCCAGCTATATCGGCGTCGGGGAAGAGGGCCCCTTCAAGCCTGAATACTACCGGTATTGACGGCCACACACGACCTACGAAAACATGAAAAAAGGGGTGGCACCGAACCACCCCTTTCTTTTTCTCTGTCGGGTCTGAAGACCTTCGATCTGGTTTTCAGCCGAAATACTCTGCCGGCACCCGCACCCTCTTGGCCATGGAAGCCCGAAGTTTCAGCATTGCGCGGTGCTCAAGCTGGCGGACACGTTCCTTGCTGACACCGAGTTCGCGGCCGAGCTCTTCCAGCGTCGCGCCTTCGTCCTGCAGCCGGCGCTGGCGGATGATCACCTGTTCGCGCGGCGACAGCTCGCCGATCGCCTCGGCGAGCCAACGCGAGCGGGTGCCGGCATCGCGCATGCCGATCACGACATCCTCGGGACTAGGCCGCGTGTCGGCCAGAAACTCCTGCCACTCGTCTTCGCCGCTCTCGGCGATGGGCGCATTCAGCGACTGGTCGCCGCCGGACATGCGCATCTCCATCGACTCCACTTCCGAGACATCGACCTTCAGCTCATCGGCGATGAAGCGACGGCCTTCATCGGTCAGGCGCCCGGACCGTTGGTCGTCGATGCGGGCGCGCAGGCGACGGAGATTGAAGAACAGGGCTTTCTGCGCAGCCGTCGTACCGGTCCGCACGATCGACCAGTTGCGCAGCACGAACTCCTGCATGGACGAACGGATCCACCAGGCGGCATAGGTGGAGAAACGAACATCCCGATCGGGTTCGAAGCGGGCAGCCGCCTGCATCAGACCGACATTGCCCTCCTGCACGAGATCGCCCATGGGAAGGCCATAGTTGCGAAAGCGCGACGCCGTGCTGATGACCAGCCGGGTATAGGCACGCACCAACTCGTGCAATGCCGCCTCGTCGCCGTCGTCACGCCAACGTTTGGCAAGATCGAATTCATGGTCGCGCGAGAGCAGCGGTTCGCGCATGGACGCTTTGATGAAATTCAGGTTTGCACGCTGCGTATCCGGATCATCAATGTGCGGCATAGGGCTATCCCTTCGGCAGGCCCCGACACATGTGGCGCGGACATTGCCCGCGAGACAGGTGCCACTGAACTGCACTACGACACGGATTGGGCCGCGGATCACCTGCGCATTAGAATAAATTCAATGAGGGCCGCGCAGGGGTACGATTTAGTTCATTAACTGTGTGCGCCCGCACCGGACGCTAGACCTGGATCAGGTCGTCCAGGGTTCCGTCGGCGGAGAACAGGCCCGCCACCAGCGTACCGTTGCGCCCGCAGCCACCGTCCAGGGTTGCCGAGACGTCACCGATCTGAACGCCGCCGCTGGCCGGATCGAAGCCCCGAATCAGTCTGACGAAGGTCTCGTAAGGCTGGTCGATCTCGGAAAACTTGCCGGTCGCCCACCAGAAGCTGTCGCCCTGGGCGGCCAGTGGCCTGCTGGTGTCGAGCCCCGCAGACACGGCCAGGATTCCGGGATCGTCGGTGAATGCAGCCCGCTTCAGCGCCGCAAACAACGAGGTGTGGCCCGGCAGGGACCGCATTGTCTCACGCAGGCTGGAGGTCCAGCGCGTCAACTGGACGGCCCCTTCCCGCGCGGCCCCCAGCCCCTCGCGCGACCGTCCGCCGTATCCGGCGAGCGTGGCGTCCACCCCTTGCGTCATCATCCAGGTGAGAACTTCCGACGGATTCGGGGCAAACTGAAGCTGCAAGAGCTTCTGCCACATCTCCTCCTGCGCGCCGCGCAGGTAGACGATGTCGTCGACCAGCATGCCCGGCAACGCCAGCAATGCCCGGCGGAACTGCAGCAGCTCATCGACGGTCTCGCAGACCGCTGCGCCGCGGCCGATCATGTTGCCGAGGTAGATCAGGCGCTCGCCCGGCTCGAACCGCTGGCCGATGATATCGTGCAGCGCCATAAGCCGCTCGACCTCGGAGTGCACGGCGCCGATGGCCCAGATGCGCTTGGGCTGTCGGAGACGGGCAAATTTGGCTGTATCGAGCGTCACGGGCGGTCGTTGAAGGCTCGCCTTGTCTGCCGCCCCGGCGGCGCGGCATACCAGTCGATGCGTCGGTGGCGCGGCGGAGTGTAGCCGGAACGCAGCGCCAGGGAAGGACAAATCGGCCTGGCCGACAGCACAAAGAGGCGCGAGGCGCCGCCGTCAGCGGCGCCTCGACTGACTACAAACTTCCGTGAGTGCGGCTGACCTATGCCGCGCGGCACAGAACCTGTTCGACCCGCTCCGCCGCCCGGCGCTCGTCGATGCTCTCGACTGCGGCCAGTTCCCGCGACAGCCGCTCCAGCGCGGCCTGGTAGATCTGCCGTTCGCTATACGACTGCTCCGGCTGGTCGGAACCCCGGTGCAGGTCACGCACGACCTCCGCGATGGAAACCGGATCGCCGGAGTTGATCTTCGCTTCGTATTCCTGCGCCCGGCGGCTCCACATCGTGCGGCGGATCCGACTCGGACCGCGCAAGGTATCCATCGCCGCCTTGATGCGGTCACGCGAACTCAGCTTCCGCAGACCGGACCGCTTCGCCTTCAAAACCGGGACCTTAAGGGTCATACGCTCTTTTTCGAAGTTG
>JANQQD010000147.1 GCA_028285185.1 Anaerolineae bacterium
CAACACCGACGGTCTGATCATCAAGGACGGCGACCGCCGCGCCCTGTTCCTGCCCAAGGTCTGGGAGAGCCTGCCCGAGCCGCCGAAGTTCCTCGCCCATCTGAAGGCCAAGGCCGGCCTGAGGCCGGACCACCCGACGACCAGTCTGAAGGCCTGGCGCTTCACCGCCGAGACATTCGGGGACGGTGCGGAAGGATAGGGACGGGCGTGCTTGCTGATGCTGCACGTGTCGTCGGATCTGCGCTGCCGTCAATGTCCGAGGCGCGCACATTGCGGTGGTCCGTCGCCGAGCTTTCGCAGGCTGCATGGAATTGTGTGAAATGTGGCCGTGCCTTCCGCCGTTTCAGCCAGCGGCACAACCAAAGATTTAGGCTTGGATCGCAGGTGGAACCTGCGTAACCCTTGCCGGTGCGCGGCGGCGCGAGTCGTCCGGCCCCGACGCCGCCTGTGCCGCGAGGCGGGGTCCAGGCGTCCAGTCCCGGTACCGAGACTCCCAATGCGTGCCCTGCTCGTCGTCCTTCTTGCGTTTCTGTGTCCGCCGATGTCCGCACGGGCCGACATGATGGACGACTGTGGTCAGGGCGCTGATCCGCAGACAATCATTGCAGGCTGCACGGCTGTCATCGCGCATGTCTGGGTGACTGACGCGAACCGTGCCGTGGCTCACACAAATCGTGGATCGGCCTACGCATTGCTCGGCGACTACGCTCTGGCCATTGAGGATTTCGGCGAAGCGATCAGCCTCAGCCCGCGTTCCGTGGATGCCCATATTGAGCGCGGCGTGGCCTTTCACGAACTGGGCAAGCATCGCCGGGCCTTGGCGGATTTCGACCGGGTGCTGGATCTCGATCCAGCCGAACCGCTGGCTCATCTCGGGCGAGCCTCGACCCTTCTCGTCTTGGGCGAACACCACCGCGCGCTAGAGAGCTTCGATCGCGTTCTGCAGTTGGGCCTGGCGGACGCAACCGTCTATTCGGGCATTGGGACGGCGTATCTTCGGCTTGGCGATCACCGCCGGGCCATCGAACACCTGGATGAGGCTGTGCGTCTGAATCCGGATGACCTGAGTGTCCTTTTCCCCCGCGGTTCCGCCTATCTGGCTCTGGGCGAATATCGCCGCGCGATCGAGGATCTGGATCGGGCGCTGGATGCCGACCCGAACGATGCGGCTGCCTTGCTTGCCCGGGCCACGGCCCATCTCCAACTGGGAGAGCATCAGCATGCAGTGGAGGACGGCACCCGCGCCCTGAACCTTGATCCGGGGTCGGCCGACGGCTATCTGCTGCGCGCCACGGCCCACATGGTGCTCGACGACTGGCCCCGCGCGGTGGAGGACTATAGTCGCCTGTTGGTGATCGATCCGAGCCGGGCAGACGGCTATGCGGGCCGCGCCATCTCACGCTGCCGGCTCGGCTACGTCGACGGCGCCGTCGCCGATTTCCTGGAGGGCATCCGTCTGCCGGGCGATATGTCGGGCGAAGCCATCCAGCGAATGCTGACCGGCGACGGCTATTATCGGGGCGAGGTTGACGGCGACTTCGGCATGGCCTCTCAAGAGGCGCTGCGGAATTGGGTCAGTGACGGCTGCCCCTGATGCGCAGGCGGCCGTGGCCGTGCAGTGCCGGTGCGTCTCGCATCGGAGCCCGTGATCCAGCGAATGGAACCGCAAGACAGAGATTTGCAGGCGGCATGATTCTGCTCGCCAGCGGTTATCTCTGCAGAACGTCAGTTCTGCCCCGAGGCAAACCCGTCAGGGACATACCTCGGTCCGGCGATTGATCCCTTGGCGGCCGACTGTGGCCGACGGTAGGATCGTTACTTAACAGTCAAACTTGCCAATTGCGGAAATGGGCAAACATGACCGACGGCATTGGTTCCCGCGCGGCAGCGCGCCTTCTGATCGTCCACTTGGCGCAGCGCCGGATCGAGAACGCCCGCAGGTTCGATCAGCTGATCGCACTTGCCGCCGACATCCAGGCCGAGTTGCGGCAGGATTGCCGGCGCCTTATGGATCTGGCGCGCGCCGGCGCGCCGGAGCTGCGCGACCTGGAGGCCGAGCGCCTTCGCGCCCTTGCGCCGTGGCTCGCCGGGCGGTTCGACGGGAACGGCGACGGTGCCGTACCGGAAAAGGACAATGGTTCCGGCGCGCCGGCCGACGCCGGCTATGACGCGCACTTGCCTTCGGTCGCCGAGATGCTGGCGCTGGCGGGCATGCCCGCGGCGGACGACGAGGTGGTGCCGCTGATTGCGGCGGCGCAGACCATGAACTGGGCCGCAGCGACGGTGGCCCCGGAGCCTACACCGATCGCCCACCCGGCGACGGCCGAACCTTCCGCGGTCGCAAGCGATCCGGCCGACGTTGACGGCCTGAGCCCGGTCAGGACGGCAGCCATTGCCCATGACATCGCCGACGAACTGGCGCCGCCACCGGCGCGGGAGGAAGACCCCGCCGATGTTGACGGCCTGCGCCCGATCAAGCCGGCGTTCCTGTCGCCGCAGCCCGAACCCGCGGCACAGGATTGGGGAGACCGGTAGGCCACGAATGCTGGCCGTCGGGAGATCGCCCTCCCGTTTGCCGGTCTGCTGCTCGCTTCATCCAGACAACGGTCCACCGACACCTCGCGCCCTGATCGAGAAACGGGGTATGTGGTCGCCGCCAGGCTAGGGCCGCGACATCTTGCGCCGATGTCTGCCCGGGACACGACGCCGCGCGCCCACTTTTCCCCCGCGCCATGTGCGCTATCTCCCGTCCTCACGCGGCTGCTGTGGGGAGCCGGCGAGTACGCGCCGGCTCTGCCGTTCGCCCTATAACGGGTGACCCTGCCGCCGATCGGAACGGGAGCAGGTGACGAGATGGCTGACACCGCGGATATCGAGACGGCCGGGCCGACGCGGCGGACGCTGCTGGTCCTGATGGCGGGCCTACCGGCGGCCGTCTTGGCCGGCTGCGCGTCGGACGAGCCCGCGCGGGACAATTCGATCCTCCAGCGCAGAGACAGGCGCAGACGCATGGGCTTTGAGGGGCGGGGCTAAGCTGCCGGCTTCTTTCGAACGCCCGTGCAGCCGAAAGCCCGCCCGCGTCCGGCGTTCGGACGCTCACAACCCCGGACGACCTCCGCCTCCGTTACCTTCCCCGCCGATGCGGACGCCATGTTGCAGCGCAGCAACACCAGGCTGACAATCGACGTGCGCCGCGTCCTGCCCTATTCCCCGGGGTGCCGCGGCGACCCATATGGAGATCACCACCCTGACAATACTTGCCCGTCCCACCGTTGAGGGACGCACACAATCCATGGCTTCGGCCTAGGGGAGAGGAAACGCCGCGCCCGATATCCGAGAGGAGCGGCAGATGACGGAGACACACTTGGTCCACACGCCCGGTGCCCAGCCGGCGATGGACAGTAAGATCAACCTTCACGATAGTTTCAGCACACAGCAAATGACGGCGCCCCTGCGCAGGCTGGGCGGCGCACTGGTCACCTTCCTGGCAGGCATGGCCGACGGCTTTCGGGCCTATCGGCGCTGGCAGCGCCTGGTGTTGATGAGCGATGCCGACCTGGCCCGCATGGGTCTCGACCGTCGCGGCATCGCCCAGCACGCCATGTTCGGGCGCCCGGAAGGTCCGGACCGGCAATAGCGTCCGGGGGCTGACCGGAGGACGAGGCGGGGCGGGCCACTACACCGTGGCGGCCCACCCCGAGAGCCCTCCGTTTCGTTGTCATCGTCCCGTGACAGGGTTTGCGGCCGAACCATCCCCGCGGAGGCGTGAGATGCGATGCACGGCCGAAGAACTGGCGCAGAAGCGCAAGTTCGAGAGGGTTTATGCGCGGTCCAATGCGCTGGTCATGCGGTCCGATGGACGCATGGCGTTCACCATCATCACGATCGCGGCCGGCCTCTCGGCCGAGAGCCACGCCCGCGCGATCGCCAACGGCCCGCCATTCGTCGAGAACGACACCGGCTACCCGACGATGCTGGCCGAGGCCGGTTGGACCATCACTGAGCGCCATGACCTGACACGCGCCTATGCCGCTTCGTGCGCCCGCCAGATGCAGGCCGACGAAGTCCACCGCGCCGAACTTGAGCCCTTGCTTGCGCCGGACGAGCTGACAGAGCGACTGGTCGGATGGCCGGAACGTCTGGCCGCAATTCATGACGGCCTGTTCTGCAGAGACCTGTTCGTGGTGTCGCCGAGCCTGGTCTGAGCTCCCGAACGGTCCCCGATACCTCGTCAGCGCGGCACAAGAGACTCAGGATCGGCCGTAATGCGGTCGGTCGTCATTGTGATCCGGGGCGTTTCGGGCGTGAAGTCATGGTCGATCTCGCGCTGCAGGACGACACCGAGACCGGGCGAATAGTAGAGGATGGTCGAGGGCATCGTCTGATCATCGAATCTCTGCGCATAGTCGATCACCACGGTCTCGTAAGCGCAGTCGCCGACCGTGACCGTTTCGGTGCCGACGATCCCGTAGATCTCGACATGGCGGGTATCCTCGCCATTGTGTGTCGACACGACCGGAATTTCGTGGCTGTCACCGGGATTGAACTGGAAGACCGGCTCTAACGGTGCTTCGTATTCGAAATCGTAGGTGCCGCCTTGGCCATCCGGCCCCGTGAGCATGAACAGACCACGATAGATCTTGTAGGTTTGAATGGCACCGCCGGCCCGTTCGGCACGGATAACGCTGATGCCGTCCGAGCCCGGATAGACTGTCGTCGGATACGCCCCGTCGAACGTTGTGAACGGGCCCGCCGCGTCCGGCTCTGGGCAAGTGGCTGCGGCGGCGGTCGGCAGGAACAGACCGACAAGGGCGGCGCACTTCATCCAATGCATGATCAATCCATCATCAGTGACAGCCGGTGATCCCGACCTGTCAGGGCAGCGGTTGAGCGAGCAATAGCACCGCGCCGCCAAACCGAGCCGTGACCGCCGTCACAATCCCGATCCTCACGCGGCCGATCGGTCCCTGCCCGAGGCCCGAACAGACGCGGAAGCGTCGGCTCTTGTCACCGTCCGTGCTGAAGATCGAACGCTGCATATTCTGCCGTGACTGTCGAGAAACACCTGGACGACGCTGATCGAGGCTGAGGACGTTGCCGGGGGGCGCGGACTGAGCCCGGGTGTGTAGCTGTTTGGTCTGGGCGCAGGACCTGCCGTCGCGCTGATTTGCCGTGACGTTTGGGTGCGTGCCAGTGCTGTACGAGAGGCAGCTTCTTGCCTGGCACCTCGGAGCGGAGGATGAGCGGCCAAAGGCCCTCGGTCTCGACTGCATCCCTATTCAACCAAACGGCAGCCCGCCTGCAGACACTGCTTCAGCGCCACGCGCATTGATGGACCGTAAGTGCCGCTCGGCCCGCTCGCGTCATAGCCATGAGTGGCGAGCGCGCCCTGATAGACCCGCACCTGGTCCGCGCCGCCGACCTCCATGGCCCGCTCGAACTCCGCCAACGCTTCCTGCGCCCGCCCTAGCGAGGCGTAGATATGCGCACGCGTGTCATAGATGTAATCGACGGCCGGCAAGATGCCCAATGCCCGATCGGCGTAAGGGAGCGCAGACGCGGAGTAGCCTTCCAAATAGAGGCTCCAAGCGATGATGTTCAGGAGATCGGCCCGGTCCTCTGCCGGGCCATCGTAAAGCTGCATTGCCATGTCGAAGTCGCGGATCGCGCGGACCGCCTCGTCAAGCCCAAGATACTCCAAGCCCCGGTCGAAGTAGGGGCCATAGCCCTTGGGCTCCAGCCCTATGACCCTGTCGTAATCCTCGATAGCCCGCATGGGTTCGCTGAGCGCGGCATATGCCAGCCCGCGGTTGTAGAGCACCCAGGTGTCGTGCGGATCGAGTCGGACTGCTTCGTCGAAATCTTCAATCGCGCGGTCATATTGATCGAAAGCCATGTGGGATGCGCCGCGGCCGCCATACGCCCAGGCGTAATCGGGGTTGAGCCGGATCGCCTCATCAAAATCCTCGATCGCCAGCAGATGTTGGCCCTGCAGTCGGTAGGCGTCGGCGCGACCGCCGTAGGCGTCGGAATTGCCGGGATCAAGCCGGATCGCCGCATCGAACTCCTCAAGCGCGCGCTGGTAGTCATCCAACAGATGGTAGACCGAACCGCGGGCGATGAACGGTCGCGCATCGTATGGGGCGAGCCTGGTCGCCGCATCGAAGTCCTCGATCGCGCGGTCAAAGTCGCCGATAGCCCGATATGCAACTCCACGATTGCGAAACGCAGCCGGGTCGCTCGGATCCAGCCGGATCGCTTCGTTATAGTCCTCGATCGCCAGCCCCATTTCGCCGAGCAACTGGTAAACATTGCCGCGATTGTAGAATGCCAAAGCATAATCAGGATTGATTTGGATTGCCCGCCGAAAATCCTCAAGAGCCTGCAAACTTTCACCGAGCGCTTGGTAGGCGCCACCTCTGTTGTTATACGCCGCAGCGTTATCCAGACCGAGCCGGATTACCTCGTTATAGTCGTCAATCGCTCGCTCATACTCGCCGAGATCTTCTAAGGCGATTCCGCGATTGACAAGCGCGACGGAGAGATTCGCGTCGGAGAGTTGCGAGATCCCAATGAGCCAGTCGCAGAAGAAGACGGTGGCCCCCCTTGGACCGCACCTGCTCCACGCATATCGGGCGACGGCCCTGGCCGTCAGGC
The DNA here is from genome assembly GCA_028285185.1 of Anaerolineae bacterium. Taxonomy (GTDB): domain Bacteria; phylum Pseudomonadota; class Alphaproteobacteria; order DSM-16000; family Inquilinaceae; genus JACKIG01. The sequence goes on from JANQQD010000147.1 coordinate 6,658, forward strand.
GGCCCCAGACGCCATCCACCGGGCCGGGCTCGAAGCGAAGCTCCGTCAGCATCCATTGGATCGCCGTAACGGCCCGCCGTTCTTCGTCAGCGTTAAGCGCCGAATTTGCCAGCAGGGACAGCAGCAACTCCATTGCGGTGGCGACATCGCCGGACTCCGCCTCGTGCAGCCCGCGGGTCAGCATCAGTCGGATTTCGTCGGCCTGCTGGACAGGCAGAAGGTATCCGGGGCCGACATTCGCGCCGGGTATCCTGGATCCCACGGCGAGCGCTCCACCCGGCGCGGCTGCGCAGACGGCCCCCAATAGGATAATCGAGACGATTCTTCGCATGGCCAGAGTCCGGGACGTAGGACTGTCGTCCAGGTGAGATGCGCAGAATGGTTGTCATTCCGGATTGAGATCAAGCGGGAAAGGTCGCGTTTGGGTTCAAGGCTGCCTGTCGTCGGTTGTGCCGCCGCGCCGGAATTAAACGGGGTGCAGCGTGGTTTGAGTGGCGATCGCTGTTGCAACGCAGGCATCGATGACGTGTACTTTTAAATCATTGACATGAAATATATACAATTTTAGGAGAATCCTCCGATGGCAAGCCAGCGCCCCCCCTTTGAGGTGATTGAAGCTCAGGGTCTGTTGACGCTCGAGGCTGCCGGCCCCGTGCAGATGGGGTTCTGGGTTCCCAACCGCGTCTGGGCGACCGCCCGGTTCCTTGTGCCGCTGCGCAAGGAAATCGCAGCGAAGCGGAAGGCGGGCACCCTCGCCCCGCTCCAGCCGGTCCTGAAGGATCTCAAGTTCTGGATAACGTCACACAGCGTCTATCGCATGTGGGTCAACGCGATGATCGAGGAGGCGAACGCGTTTATCGCCAGCTTGGACGAGAAGACGAAGAAGGAAATTGAGCATGATGGCGATGTGCTCTGGATCGAAGGCTTCGATGCGCTCTTCGAGATCCTGAACGAGATCATCACTACGTCGCCGGCCTTCAATGAGACCGCCATGGTGGGCACGCCGATGAATGGCCTGTTGGCCGTTTCGATGGCGACGCCGTCAGGGCTGGCCCTGTTCCACGACATGACGTTCAACGGCCGGTTCAAGACGGTTCTGGATGCCTGGAACACGTTCCTGAAGACCAGCCCGTCGCTGGACAAGCTGGATATCCACGACCCGGAAAAGCCCGGATCATGGATTTCGAAGGCCGCCCATGCCGCCGGCGTCTGGCACCAGATGCAGCATGATCCCGAGAAGCCCGGATACGGGTTCGACTCCTGGAATTCGTTCTTCCTCAGGCAGTTCGTGCCCGGCGCGCGGCCCTTCCACGGCGATCCGCTGACACAAGTGGACATCGGCTGCGAGACGACGCCGTGGGCCTATGAACCGGCGGCAAAGTTCGAGACCGCGTTCTGGATCAAGGATGTGAACTACTCGCTGTTGGACCTGTTCGCCGGGCAGCGGCAATGGGCCCGGCTGTTCGAAGGGGGGCAGGTCTATCAGGGCTTCCTGTCGGCCACCCATTACCATCGCTGGCGCTCGCCGCTGACCGGCAAGCTGGTGCGGTCCTGGGTCGAACCCGGCACCTATTTCGCCCAACGCCCCGGACAGGGAGAGGTGCCGGGCACTTGGGAAGGCACGGAATCGCAGCCCTATCTCGGCCAGGTCGCCACCCGTGCCATACTTCATCTTCGAGCATGAGAAGGCCGGCTATGTCGCCCTCATCTGCATCGGCATGGTGGAGGT
>JANQQD010000155.1 GCA_028285185.1 Anaerolineae bacterium
GGTCACCAGCGTCTCCGGCCGCGGCGTCGGCATGGATGTCGTGCGGACCAATATCGAGAAGATCGGCGGCACCATCGAGCTGAAGTCCAAGGAAGGCCGCGGCTCGACCTTCATGATCAAGATCCCACTGACTCTGGCGATCGTGTCGGCTCTGGTTGTCGAATGCGCCGGCGAGCGGTTCGCCATTCCGCAGATCAGCGTGGTCGAACTGGTCCGCGCCGGCGGGCACAGCGAGCACTCGATTGAGCTCTTGAACGGCACGCCGGTCCTGCGCCTGCGCAATCGCCTGCTGCCGCTGGTCAGCCTGCGCAGCCTCTTGAACCTCGAAGCGACAGGGGATGACGACGAATCCCAGAACTTCATCGTCGTTACCCAGGTCGGGCCCTACTCGTTCGGCATCATCGTCGACCGTGTGTTCGACACCGAGGAAATCGTGGTGAAGCCGGTGGCGCCGATCCTGCGCGGCATCGAGATGTTCTCCGGCAACACGATCCTCGGCGACGGCAGCGTCATCATGATCCTCGACCCCAACGGCATCGCCTCGGCGACCGGCGAGGTCACGATTGCGGAGGGTCTCGACACCGCCGCCGACACCAAGAAGCGGTCTTCGAGCGAGGAAAACGTGGCGTTGCTCCTGTTCCGGGCCGGCGAGGGCGCACCGAAGGCAGTGCCGCTCGCCCTCGTGGCGCGTCTGGAAGACATCGAAGAGAAGAACATCGAGGTCTCCAACGGCCAGATGGTGGTGCAATACCGCGGCAAGCTGATGCCGCTGGTACCGTTCGACCCAGGCTTCCTGCCGACGGGCGAGGGCCGCAAGCCGGTGTTGGTGTTCGCCGATGGCGACCGCGCGATGGGCCTGATCGTCGACGAGATCGTCGACATCGTCGAAGAGCATCTGAGTGTCGAACTGGCCGGCGACCGTCCGGGCCTGCTGGGCAGCGCCATCATCGCCGAGCGTGCCACGGATGTGATCGACGCCGGCACTTATCTGACGCAGGCCTATCAGGACTGGTTCGCCTCACGCGGTGAAGCGCTGGGCGGGGAAGTTCAGCAGCAGCAGCGGGTATTGCTGGTGGACGACAGCCCGTTCTTCCGCAACATGCTGACACCGATGCTGTCGGTGGCCGGCTATGACGTCACATCCGTGGCCAGTGCGGAAGATGCGCTTGGGCTGTGCGAGGCCGGCGAAGACTACGACGTCATCGTCAGCGACATCGAGATGCCGGGCATGAACGGCTTCGACTTCGCCCGTACGGTGAAGGATCCGGAATGCCGCTGGAATGCGGTGCCGATCGTGGCCCTGTCGTCGCACACGACGCCACGCGATCTGGACCGCGGTCGCGAGGCCGGCTTCACGGACTATGTCGCCAAGTTCGATCGCGACGCGCTGCTGATGAGCTTGTCCGGGACGCTGTCGGAGCTGCAGAGCGCGGCTTGACACGGGAGAGAATGCAGGTGCGGGGGCGTGCCGGCTCGTCCGTCTGTGACGGCTGGTCCCCGCGAGGCGCCGGTTGAGGCGTAACAGGAACCTGAGGCGGTGGCGATGAAGACCTGTCTGGTGGTCGACGATTCGAGGGTTGTTCGCAAGGTGGCTCGCAAGATCCTCGAGGATCTCGACTTCACCTGCGACGAGGCCGAAAACGGCCAGGAAGCGATGCATGCCTGCGCACGCCAGATGCCTGATGCCGTGCTGCTGGACTGGAACATGCCTGTCCTGTCCGGCATCGAGTTCCTGCGGCGCCTGCGCAAGATGTCGGGCGGCGATCTACCCAAGGTCGTCTTCTGCACGACGGAGAACGACTTGGCGCACATCCAGGAGGCGCTGAGCGCAGGGGCCAACGAGTACATCATGAAGCCGTTCGACAGCGATATCATCCAGACGAAGTTCGCCCAGGTCGGCCTAATCTGAGGAGTCAGGGGTCGATGCTGGTGCCTTCGAGATCGCCTGCGCAGGGCAGAACGCCGTCGGGTGACCGGCCGCACCATGTGATGGTCGTCGATGACAGCGCTGTCATTCGCGGCCTGCTGACGCGAATTCTGGAGAGCGATCCGGAAATCAAGGTCGTATCTTCCGTTGGTGACGGCAAGATGGCGGTGCAGTCGATCACCCGCCAGCCGGTGGACGTCGTCGTCCTCGACATCGAGATGCCGGTGATGGACGGCCTAGAGGCCTTGCCCCATCTTTTGAAGGCCTGTCCGACCGCCAAGATCGTCATGGCCTCCACCCTGACCAAGCGCAATGCCGAGATCAGTGTGCGTGCGCTGGAACTCGGGGCCACCGACTATGTTCCCAAGCCCACATCGGCGCGGGACATCCATGGCGGTGACGACTTCAAGCGTGAACTGCTGAGCAAGGTGAAGGCGCTGGCTGCAGCGGCGCGCCGAGCCGGCGCACCGGCCCGGCCGGCATTCGGTCGCCATACCGTGTCGCGACCCGTCGCGAGGCCTGGCGTTCGCAGTTTCAGCGCCGGCGCGCCGCAGGCCGGGCGCCAGGCCGCATCGGACGGGCCGCGCGCCATGCCGGTCAACTTCCGTCCGCAGATCATCGCCATCGGCAGTTCGACAGGCGGCCCGCAGGCGCTCTTCGAAGTGCTCAGCCATCTGGCGACCGGCATCAACGTGCCGATCATCATAACGCAGCATATGCCCGCGACCTTCACGACGATCCTCGCCGAGCACATCTCGCGGCAGTGCAGGATCAGTGCGGCGGAGGCCAAGGCGGGCGATGTTCTTGCCGCAGGGCGGTGCTACGTCGCCCCCGGCAACTATCACATGCTGTTGCAGAGCGGCGCTGGCGGGGCAACCGTTCGGCTCGACCAGTCGCCGCCGGTCAACTTCTGCCGTCCCGCGGTGGATCCGATGCTCGACAGCGTCGTGAAGGTCTACGGGGCGAATGTCCTGGCCGTGATCCTAACGGGCATGGGACAGGACGGAATGCGCGCCTGCCGCTCGGTGTCGAGTGCGGGTGGCGTGGTCATCGCTCAGGACGAAGCCACAAGCGTCGTCTGGGGAATGCCTGGCGCCGTCGCCGGCGATGGTACGGCCAACGCGATCCTTCCGCTGCGGGAGATCGGTCCGTACATCCGCAAGGTGACGACCAGGGCGGCGGCGTGATTCGAGGTCAAGGGGGCGGGTCGATGAAGGCCGACGACTTCAATATGTTCCAATCGCTGCTGAAGCAGCGCTCCGGTCTGGTGCTGTCCCGCGACAAAGCCTACTTGCTTGAAAGCCGGTTGATGCCCGTGGCGCGCAAATGGAGCCTGCGCGGTCTCGACGAATTGGCGCAGTCCGTGCGCAGCAAGAAGGACGAGCGTCTACTGAAGGACATCACGGAGGCGATGACGACCAACGAGTCTTCGTTCTTCCGCGATACCAAGCCTTACGATCAGTTCCGCACGCTGACTTTGCCGGGGCTGCTGAAGAACCGGGCCTCGACACGCAAGATCAGGATCTGGAGCGCCGCCTGTTCAAGCGGGCAGGAACCTTATTCCCTGGCCATGGTGCTGAAGGAAGAGGGAGCGAAGCTCGCCGGCTGGAACATCGAGATCGTTGCCACGGACATCTCCAGCGAAATCCTGGCGAAGGCCAAGGCTGGCATCTACACTCAGTTCGAGGTCCAGCGCGGCCTGCCGATCACGCATCTTGTGAAGTACTTCCGCCAGCGTGGCGACAAATGGGAACTCACACCCGACATCCGCAGCATGGTCACTTACAGGGAGTTTAACCTGCTGGGCGATCTGCGGCCGCTCGGCCAGTTCGATGTGGTGTTCTGCCGCAACGTGCTGATTTACTTCGATCAGCCGACCAAATCGCGGGTGCTGGAAGGCACAAGCCGACTGCTGAACCCCGATGGCGTGCTGTTCCTTGGCGGTGCGGAAACCGTGCTGGGCATCACCGACAAGTTCAAACCCCTGGACGGGCAGCGGGGCGTCTACCAGTTGGCCAGCGCCAGCGCTGGATCCGGCGGTGATGCAACGCCGACGGCAGCGCGTCCGGGTTCGACCTTCTCTGCTGGCCTGCGCAGCGTTGCCAGCCGCTGAGCCGTTGATGATCGCGGTTGCGCGCACACACAAAAGCGCATCACGCAATACGTCCGGCGGCTGATCGCCGCGACGCCGTTCAGGCACTCAAGGCTCAGAAACCAAGACGGTGGGGGCAGCACGAAAGCTTCGCCATGTCGCGGGCATCAGGCATGCCCATGGCGAAGCGGTTCAGCACCGGGCACCCGAAGGACAGGGTGCCCTGAAACGTTCAATCAATCGCGTGTTCCGACCGCGTCCAGCGCCACACCGAGACCGTGGGCGGTCGGCATCGCCCCCGCTGCCGAGAGGCTGTCCCCTCTAGACGGCGACAGCCCGCTGTTCGGCCACCTCGGCCTGCGGATCGCGCAGCACGTAGCCGCGTCCCCACACCGTTTCGATGTAGTTGTCGCCCTCAGTGGCCTGCGCCAGCTTCTTGCGCAGCTTGCAGACGAACACGTCGATGATCTTGAGCTCCGGCTCGTCCATGCCGCCGTAGAGATGGTTCAGGAACATCTCTTTGGTCAGCGTCGTGCCCTTGCGCAGGGAGAGCAGCTCAAGGATGCCGTATTCCTTGCCGGTCAGGTGCAGCGGGTGGCCTTCGACCTCCACCGTGCGGGTGTCGAGGTTGACGCTCAGCTTACCGGTGCGGATGACGCTGTCGGAATGACCCTTCGAACGGCGGACGATGGCGTGGATCCGCGCCACCAGCTCACGCTTGTCGAACGGTTTCGTCAGGTAGTCGTCTGCGCCGAAGCCGAGACCCTTGATCTTATGGTCGAGCTCGGTGAGCCCCGAGAGAATAAGAATTGGAGTATCTACTCGTGCAGCGCGGAGACGCCGCAAAACTTCATAGCCATCTATATCGGGAAGTAACAAGTCAAGGATGATGATGTCGTAGTCATAGAGTTTGCCGATTTCCAGCCCGTCTTCCCCAAGATCGGTCGTATCTACAATACATCCTTCAGACTGCAGCATCAGCTGGATGCTTTTTGCAGTCGCGCTATCGTCTTCCACCAGTAAGACACGCATCGACTGGTTCCCCTTCCAATGGGCGCAGGGTGTTGCCGGCCGGCCCCGTTCACCCTTCGTCATTAACAAACGTTAATGGACTCCGGTTAACAGTGACTTAATGCCGGGACAATAGGAATCTTCGTCATTCCCTCAATAACATTGCACAACAGTATGATCTGAAACGAATGTCCCGAAGTGTTCTTCTTGCGGCAAAATGAGCATAACCATTTGATCTGCGCCGAATTGCAGGCCGGCAGCAGCCTTTACGCGACTTTAACCCCAATGCGGCATGGTCGGTGGGTGAAGCCGGACGCCCCTCGCAAGGCCGCGCAGGCGGCGCCGGCCAGCCGCGTCTGTTGAGGTCCATCGCGTTGTTCTCCCCGCTCGCTGCGTTGAAGGAAGCCGTAGACGCCCTGCCGAGCCATCGCGTCTACGGCCGGGTCACTGCGATCTCCGGTCTCTTGGTAGAGATCGGGGGTGTGACGGGGCAGTTGCCGCTGGGCGGGCGCTGTACGATCGTGACGGCCGACAACCGGGTCGTGCCGTGTGAGGTCGTCGGGTTTCGTCAGGGGCGGGCGCTGGCCATGCCGTTCGGCAGCCTCGACGGCGTGGGACTGGGCGCATCGGCCTTTGTTGCGACCGAACCGCCGGGCCTCTGGCCGTGCCGCGACTGGCTGGGGCGTGTCGTCAACGCGCTGGGCGAACCGATCGACGGCAAGGGCCCGCTCAGGCGCGGCCACTCGCCGGTTCCCTTCCGCAACCGTCCGCCGCCGGCCCATTGCCGCCGCCGGGTCGGCAGCAAGGTCGATCTCGGGATCCGTGCGCTCAATACCTTCGTCACCTGCTGCCGCGGCCAGCGCATGGGCATCTTCGCCGGCTCCGGAGTCGGCAAGTCGATCCTGATGTCGATGCTGGCGCGGTACACCAACGCCGATGTCAGCGTGATCGGCCTGATCGGCGAGCGCGGACGAGAGGTACAGGAGTTTCTTGAGGACGATCTCGGGCCTGAAGGCTTGGCGCGCAGCGTGGTCGTTGTCGCGACGTCCGACGAATCGCCGCTGATGCGCCGCCAGGCAGCCTATACCACGCTCAGCGTCGCCGAGTGGTTCCGCGAAGCGGGCGACCATGTGCTGTGCATGATGGACAGCATTACCCGGTTTGCCATGGCGCAACGCGAGATCGGCCTCTCGGCCGGGGAGCCGCCGACCAGCAAGGGCTATCCGCCGACCACCTTCAGCGAGCTGCCGCGGTTGTTGGAGCGTGCCGGACCGGGAACCGGCGAAGGTGCGATCACCGGCCTGTTCACCGTGCTGGTGGAAGGCGACGACCATAACGAGCCGATTGCCGACGCCGTGCGCGGGATCGTGGACGGCCACATCGTGCTGGACCGGTCGATCGCCGAGCGCGGCCGCTATCCAGCCGTGAATGTGCTGCGGTCAGTCTCTCGGACACTGCCGGGGTGCAACACGGATGCGGAAAACGCGCTGGTCCGCCGCAGCCGGCAGCTGATGGCGACCTTCGAGAACATGGCGGAGCTGGTGCGCCTCGGCGCCTACCGCAAGGGCAGCGATCCGCAGGTCGACGAGGCGATCCGCTTCAATCCGGGCCTGGAAGCATTCTTGAGCCAGGATCGGCGCGAGATCAGCGATCTCGCCGCCGGGTACCAGGGTCTGGCGGAGCTGTTGGGGATGCCGGCAACCGACCCCCAGCCTGCGGCTGATGCCGGGGGCGTGCCGTCATGAGCGAGATCGATAGCCTGATCCGGCTGAGCCGATGGCGCGTGGACGAGAAGCGCAAGGCGCTCGCCGAGCTGGAGGCGCTGGCCGAACACCTGCAGTCAGAGGCCGTGCGGCTGACGGACGAACTGGCGCGCGAGAAGGCGATTGCCGAAGCGCAGGCGGAGCCCGCGCCGGGGCTGGGCGCATACATCCGCGCGTCGCTCGAACGCCAGGCCCATCTGACCCAGTCGATCGCCGAAGTGCAGGATCGCATCGCCAGAGCACGGGACGAAATCGCCGAAGCGTTCCAGGAGCTCAAGCGCTACGAAATCGTCCAGTCCGACCGCCAGCAGAAAGCGCTGCTGCGCCGCCGCCGCCGGGAAACCGCGACACTGGACGAAATCGGCCAGACCCAGCACCAGCGCCGCAAGTCGACGTAACAGCCGAAACGGCATTGGTCACGCCTCGCGTGATCACCAGCACGCGATGCTGGAAGCCGTAAGCTGCCCGTCGGTCCTTCGACGCCGCCGCTAGACAACTGCCTCGAACACCCAGCCCGCCGCCAAGGACCCGGCGACTGCCAGCGCCAGATAGAGCAGGAACGGCTTCGGCTTCAGCACCGGAAAGATGGCCATTGCGCCCCAGATGCTGACCACACCGCCGGAGACGAGGAAGGCCATCGCAGCACCCTGTGACATGCCATGGTCTATCAGCCCTCTGGTCAAGGGCAACGCCGCATAGCCGTCCAGATAGGCCGGCGCGCCGACGAAGACCGCAAACGGCACCGCCCACCAGGCGTCGGCCCCCACATAAGCGGCAAGGGCCTGCGGCTGGAGCAGCGCATTCAGCACATGTTCTGCGGCGAAGGCGGGCACCAGGCAGATCAGGATCAGGCGCGATATGGCCTTCGCCTCATGCCAGAAACGGGTCCGTCGCTCCGGCGTAGCCCAGATTGCCGGATCGAACCCGGACGGACCGCAGCAGGTTCGCCGCCCGAGATCGCCGACGATGCGGTTGTTGCGGAGCGCCTGTCTGGTCCAGTCTTGACCGGCCAGGGCCGCTGTGGTGAATCCGCCCAGCAGACCGAGGCCGAAGGCCGCTACGGTCTTGCCCAAGGCGAACCCGACACCAAGGGTCGCCGTCGTGGCCGCGAGCATGGCGGGATCCGTGATCGGGGATGAGAGCCAGAATGCCATCACCGGCGCCAGCGGAACGCCGGAGGCCAGCAGGCCCGCCATCAGCGGCAGCACCGTCACGCCGCACACGGGCGTAATCGCCCCGATCAGCGACGCAGCGACGATGGAATAGGCAACCCGACCGTTGAAGATGACGGCGACGCGAACGCCGCCGCCACTGGCGGTAATCCACGCTGCGAGCACGATGCCCGGGACGATCAGGGGGGCGACGTCAATCAGGCTCCGGCCGACGAAAATCGCCGTCGCCAATAGCTGATCCGGCACCCAGACCAGAGCGGCAACGATCACCAAGGCACCTGCTGTTGCCGATACCCTCAATAAGGGGCTCGGCGTCGACCGTTCGGCGATCTCCGACATCACACTTTCCTGACCGTCCCAATCTCAAATGCAGGTTGTCAGTTTGCGAGTGTCCCGCAAAACGCATAATTCCTATACTAGTCATTAATGAAATCGATGGATGGCGAGATGGGTACGCTGGACAGCGATCTTCTGCGCACATTTCTTGCCGTCGTGGATGCCGGAAGCGTCACGGGCGGCGCGGCGACGGCGCTGCGGTCGCAGTCAGCCGTAAGCGTTAAGATCAGGAAGCTGGAAGGCGTGGTCGGTCAGCCGGTTTTCGAACGACACGGCCGCGGCGTCGTGCTGAGCCCAGCGGGCGAAGCCCTGGAGCCGGTGGCGCGAAAGGTCGTCCGCGAGCTTGACGCAACCCTGGCCGACATCAGTGGAAGCGGCCTTGAGGGGGCGCTTCGCATCGGGATTCCCGACGATCATAGCCGGGGCACACTCTCGCGCATCGTCGCCGAGTTCAGCCGGCATCACCCGAAGGTCGAACTGGTCGTCCAGTGTGCCCTGAGCGCGGGCTTCCCCAGGGCATTGGCGACAGGGGCTTTGGATCTGGCCGTCCATGAGGTCGAGGATCTCGGGCCCGGCATGGAGCTGTTGCGTGAGGACGACATGCTGTGGGTCGCATCGCGGGCACACGGGGCACAGCTGCGGGATCCGCTTCCCGTGGCGGTGTTCGACCGAGCCTGCTGGTGGCGCGATGTTGCGTTGAAGGCCCTGCGCGCAAGCGGTCGCGCCTTTCGCATCGTCTATACCAGCGAAAGCGTGCCGGGCGTCGTGGCCGCCATCAAGGCGGGGATCGCCATCGGGGTCCTGAACGCATCGGCCTTGAGCGATGACCTGGTGGCCCTCGAGGCTCCCGACGGCTTCGGGCCGATCCCCTCCTCGAAGCTCGTTCTCCAATCCGCACGGCCGGTGAGCGATCCGGTCAGCCAGGCCATGGCTTCGGCAATCAAACGGGCCTTTATGGCCAGCCGGTCATGAGGTCTCCGGGGACGCTGGCCGGAGGTCGGCCCCACCCAGACCCAGACTCCTGCTAGCGGGAATGCCGCGCACCACCCGAGCCGGCGAGGCGCAGCCAGTTGTGGCCGCCCGGCTGGAACACCATCGTGCCGGTCAGGCCGGTCCCTTCGCAGACCTTGGCGAAGGTCGCCGACATCTCCTGCCGTTCGGCGAGCGAGAATGGGTCGTGCGTGCGCACTGCGAGATCCAGGTGACGCGCCGTCAGTGTGCCGTCGAGCTGCAGCGGGCCCAGCCGGCTTAACGTCACGTCGATTACGAAGCGCTTGCCGCGTGGCCGGGCGGGATCTGCACCGTCATCTTGCGGCGGGGGGCCGATATGCAGCTGCAGTTCCGACCAGTTGCCACGGTCGAAGACCGGGACCGAAATGCTGCGCCAGTCGCTGGCGGGGGCTTCGGTCAACTGGCGCGTCTGTGCCGCGAAATCGCTGGTGAGACGGTTGGCGATGTCACCCTTGCCCTTGGCTTCCAGCACACGCATGGGCTTGTCGCCCAGCCAGCCCCGCACATCGCCGCCGCGTGCCGCCGCCACGAACAAGAGCAGGGCCGCACCCATCTGCGGCCCCGGTTGGGGCACCGACCTCTGGGCGGCCTGTCCGGCCAGGGCCGGATCGAGCTGGCTGAGGGCCGTCAGCGCCTCCCGCAGCGCCGGTGTGACCCCCTCGCCCAGCGGCAGAGCTGCGGCGCCTGACACAGCGGCTGCAGGCGTTGCAGTAGCGCCAGCCGCGGCCATGGGCGCTGCGGGAGTGGGGCGATGGGGCAAAGACTGCGGTGATTTCGTCGGACGGCCCGCCAGAGCCGCGGTTCCGGCATCTGGCAGGGCCGCCTGGCCGGCCGTACCTGCCGCAGGCTGTCCGAAATGGCCTTGGGGGATCGCTGGTGTGGCTGCGGTCGTCGGTGCTGGCGAAGAGACCGGGCCGGCGGACGCGGCTGTGCGGCCGTAGAGCTGCGTTGCCTGGGAGGCAGATTGGCCGCCGCGAGCGTTCGATATCTGCTGGGTGCCGGTTTCTGGCGCTGCGGTCTGAGTGGCGGCCGCACCGGCCTGGCCGGGGCCTGTCGGGGATCCACCGGGAAGAGCCGACGGTGTTGTGGCCGAAGAGGCTGCGGCTGGCAGCAAAGGGGATCCCGGTTGTGCCGCGGCTGTCTGGCCGGTCGCCGCTGTGGCAGGCGCTGGGGCGTTACCGGATTGCACAGGGCCGCCGAGGCCAGCCACCAGTTGGCCGCCCGGCAGAACCGGCGCAGAGGGCAGCGCGCTTCCGGCGATCGGGCTTGCTCCGGGCGCGGCCGAGGGCGTTGGGGCGGCAGTCGGCGTGCCGGGCAGCAGCAGCGTGGCCGGGACCGGGCGCGCTGAAAGAGCGGCCGCCGACATTCCAGGACCGGGCGGCGGGATCGTCAGCACTGCCTGCCCACCGACTGGGATCGGGCTCGAGCTCTGAAACTGCAGGGGGCCGAACTGGGTGCGCAGCATAACGGTGCCCACAGCCTGAGACTGCGTCACAGTTCCCGAGACGACCAGAGTGCGGACGGCGGCGGCGAGGCGGTCGATCAGCGCATCCGGCAGCCGGCTTGCCTTACCGGGCAACTGGACCTCCGCCTGCGCGCTACCCGTCCCGGCTTTGGCGCTCAGCAGCAGTGTGGCGACGGACGGATCAAGGTTCATGCGGCTCGACCAGCAGCGCCGCGGCGATCTTCTCCACATCGCGTGCGGCGTCGCTGGACGGTGACCGGGAGAGCAGCGACGTCTGCGCCCGGATCGTCTCTCTGACATGGCGGTCGGCGCGCACGATGCCGGCCAGCGTCGGCCGGAACCGGAGAAAGGACTCGCACGCCTTGGCCAGGGTCAGATAGGTCTTGCGCCCCTCGCGCAGGCTCTGCGCCATGTTGACCACCACACGGATATCGGCCGTCGGATCGGCGCCGCGGAGAACCTTGATCAGGGCATAGGCGTCGGTCAGGGCCGTCGGTTCTTCGCTGGTCACCACCAGCGCCGTTCCAGCCAGGCTGGCAAGCTGGCGCACGGTGCGGTCGATGCCGGCGCCCAGATCGAGGATGATCCGGTCATAGTCATCCGCGAGCTCTGCCAGATCGCTGCGCAGATCCGCGATCCGCTGCGGGGCGAGAATGGACAGCGCCCCGGTTCCGGAGCGACCGGCGATAATGTCGAACCCTCCCGCGGGGAAGTGCAGCTTGGCACTGGCGAGCGCGAGGTTGCCGTCGAATACCGCCGCCAGATCCCGCTTGGGCATCAGGCCCAGCTGAATATCGACATTGGCCAGCCCGAGGTCGCCATCGAACAGCAGCGGCCGGGCGCCCAGCTTCGCCATCGCATGGGCCAGCGTGATCGCCAGCCAGGTCTTGCCGACGCCGCCCTTGCCGCTGGCGATCGCCAGGAACTTGGCGGCCATTGGCGGTGAAATCGGGGATTTCACATTGATGTTTGCGGGAAATGGCATCATTGCAGGGACTCAGCTCCGCTGGCATTGGCGGTCGGAACGCGGCCGCTGAGAAGCAGCGAGGCCAGCGACCTTGGATCGAAGGGGGCCAGCCCGTCCTTGATGCGCGGGCTTGCGCTGTGATTGCCGAAGGCGACGCCGGCGGCATGGGCGGCGGCCAGAGCACCGCCATGTCTGCGGGCGAGATCCGCCCGCGTCAGGATCATGCGTGTGGCCCCGACACCGGCAAACGCGATGGCGATGTCGGCCGCCTCCGCAGGGTCGACTCCATCGGGGATCACCAGCACGGGCTCGATGGCATTGCCGTTCAGGAAGTGGCCGAGATCGGCTAGGTCCATGCCGTCCAGATGGCTGCGTCCGTCGCTGTCCACCAGCACCAGGTCCCGGTCCGCGGTGTCGAGCAGGTGGTCCGCAAGCGCCTCCGGCGATCCGGCGGCCAGCACATCCAGCGCCAGTGCCGAGGCGAAGGATTCCAGGCGCGCTAGCCCTCCCATGCGCTGTGTGTCGATGCTGATCAATCCCACCGTCAGGCCGCCGACCAGGGCGCGGGCGGCCATCTTCGCCACCGTCTGGGTCTTGCCGGCCCCGGGCGGGCCGACCAGCATGATCGGACGGGGCGCGCCGCGGTCCGACGCCAGCGGCGCGAAGCGGAACTCCTGGCGCAGAGCCCAGGAGAGGGCGAGCAGCGGATCCGTCGTCTCGGCGAGGCCGGCACGTTCCAGCAGCACCTCGCCCACCGACGCCGGAACAGCGTTGGACCTTAGGGCCCGGTAGACCCGGTCGACGGTCGCCTCGCCGGCCTTGCCATGGTGTTCGGTTTCTTCCGATCCGGCGGGTGCGGGAAGGGCCGTGCCTTCGCTGTCGCCCTCCTCCTCGACCGCGACCGTGACGCGCACACCGCCGCCCGCCGTCTCCTGCGTGGCGACGATGATGGCTTCACCGCCAAGCGTGGCGCGCGCCAGCGCCATGGCTTCGCTTGAGGTCTTTGCGGTGAAGGATTTCAGGCGCACGGGCGGCGTGGTCCTTGTTCCGGGTCGAGGCTAGATCTGCCCCAGCGTCTTGATCTTGGCCTTGGGGTGGATCTCGTTCTGGGACATCACGGTGGTCGCGGGGCGGAAGCGCTCGATGATCGATCGGACATAGGCCCGCAGCCCCGGGCTCGTCAGCAGGACCGGGTTCGTGCCCATCATGGCGAAGCGCTCGAAGCTCTGCCGGACCGACGTGATGAATTCCTGCAGCCGGCTCGGCGCCATGGCCAGGTGGCGTTCTTCACCGTCGCCGACCAGCGCCTCGGCAAAGGCCTGTTCCCATTGCGGCGACAGGGTCAAGAGCGGGATGTAGCCTTCTTCGCCGGTGTTGGCGTCGGAGATCTGGCGGGCGAGGCGCGCGCGCACATGCTCGGTGATCGCGCCGATGTTGCGGGTATAGCCGCAGGCTTCCGCGACCCCTTCCAGGATCGTCGGCAGGTCGCGGATCGAGATCCGCTCGCCCAGCAGGTTCTGCAGGATGCGCTCGATGCCGCCGATCGTGATCTGCTGCGGTATGACGTCGGCAACCAGCTTCTGGTGTTCGCGGCCCAGCTCGTCCAAGAGCTTCTGGGTTTCCGCGTACGACAGAAGCTCCGGCATGTTCTCTTTGATGATCTCGGTCAGGTGCGTGGTGATCACGGTCTGCGGGTCGACGACCGTGTAGCCCTTGAACATCGCCTCTTCGCGGTTGTTGGCGTCGACCCACATGGCCGGCAGGCCGAAGGTCGGCTCCGTCGTCGCCTCGCCCGACAGCGCCAGGGCCTCGCCGCGCGGATCCATGACCAGCAGCATGTTGGGGCGCACCTCGCCGCGCCCGGCCTCGATTTCCTTCACCCGCAGGACATAGGTGTTGGACGGAAGCTGCAGATTGTCCTGGATGCGGATCGACGGCATGACGAAGCCCATGTCGCCGGCAAGCTGGCGGCGCAGGGCCTTGATCTGGTCGGTCAGGCGGCTGCCGCTTTCGCTGTTGATCAGCGGCAACAGGCCGTAGCCCAACTCAAGCCGCACCTGGTCGATCGCGAGCGCGGCGGAGATCGGCTCTTCCGCCGCAGGGGTTGCCTGGCTTTCCTTGCGCTGGGCTGCGACCTTGACCGCCTTGTCACGGGCATGGCGCCGTGTCAGCGACCAGGCGAGATAGCCCGTGGCACCGGCCAAGCCCAGGAACGGCAGCATGGGAATGCCGGGCAGAAGCGACAGGCTGACCAGCAGGACCGATACCAGGCCCAGCGACTTGGGCTGGCGGCTCAGCTGGCCAAAGACGGCCTTGTCGGCCGTCACGCTGACGCCGGCTTTGGTGACCAGCATGCCGGCCGAGACCGACACGATAAGCGCCGGGATCTGGCTGACCAGCCCGTCGCCGACGGTCAGCAGGGTATAGGTCTCCGCGGCCTCGACCATCGTCAGGCCCTTCTGGGCCGTACCGATGATGA
>JANQQD010000177.1 GCA_028285185.1 Anaerolineae bacterium
GGATAGTTGATCTCCCCCACCGACGGCTCGTGGCGACCCGGCACGCCGGCGATCTGGATGTGGCCGACCAGCGGGAACAGGCCCTGCAGCCGTGTGGCCAGATCACCCTCGCTGATCTGGGTGTGATAGACGTCGAACTGCAGCTTCAAGTTGGCTGCCCCCACGGTGTTGATGATCTGGCGGGCCTGTGTTGTCGTCTTCAGGAAATAGCCCGGCATGTCCCGCTGGTTCAGCGGCTCGATCAGCAGCAGGATGCCGGCATCGGCCAGCTTTGCTGCGGCCGTGGCGAGGTTGGTCAGATAGACCTCGCGGCAGGCCGCTTCTGCCATCCCCTCTTGGGGAATACCGGCCATGGCGTGCAGCTTGGGGCAGCCGAGCGCCGCCGCGTATTCCAGCGCCCGGTCGACCGAGGCGAGAAACTCAGCCTCCCGGCCCGGCAACGCGGCCAGGCCGCGCTCCCCGCCAGCCCAATCACCGGGCGGCAGATTGAACAGCGCCTGTTCCAGACCCGCGCCGTGCAGCCGCTCCGCCACTTCGGCCGCCGGGTGATCGTATGGGAACAGAAACTCCACGGCACCGAAGCCGGCCGCCTTGGCGGCCGCAAACCGGTCGAGAAACCCGTGGTCCTGGAACAGCATCGAGAGATTGGCGGCAAAGCGGGGCATGACAGGCGTTTCGTCCTCATGACAACGGGTGGCGAAGGGCGTTTCGGCATGCTAGCAGAAGGTGTTGCCTGGCCTCCAGCGGCCGACCGTCGCCCTGGGGCCAGAGCCTGACGATCGAGAAGAAGGGGAGTGCCGGCGATATGGCGCTTGTGCTCGGCTGCATTGCCGATGATTTCACCGGGGCCACGGACCTTGCGAACACGCTGGTCCTGGAGGGCATGCGCACCATCCAGGTGATCGGCGTGCCCGATGGCCCGGCGCCGGAGGGTGTCGATGCCATCGTCGTTGCGCTGAAGTCGCGCACGGAGCCAGTAGCGAAGGCCGTGGCGGACTCCCGCGCCGCCCTGGCCTGGCTCAGGCAGTCCGGCGCCACCCGCTTCTTCTTCAAGTACTGCTCCACCTTCGACAGCACCAAGCAGGGCAATATCGGGCCGGTGGCCGAGGCGCTGCTGGCCGATCTGGGCGACAGCTTCACCATCGCCTGCCCCGCGTTTCCGGAGAACGAGCGCACCGTCTATCAGGGCCATCTGTTCGTTGGCCACCAGCTCTTGTCTGACTCCCCTTTGCGCCATCACCCATTGACGCCGATGACGGACGGCAATCTGGTGCGGTTCCTGCGCCATCAGACCGAAGGCGAAGTCGGCCTGGTGCCGTACAGGACGGTCGAGCATGGCGCATCTGCAATCCGGTCGGAATTCGAAGCCTTGCGGCAACAGGGCATCCGCGTGGCCATTGTCGATGCCATTACGGAGTGGCATTTGCGCTCTATCGGCGAGGCCGGGGCGGATCTGCCGCTGATCACCGGCGGATCCGGTGTGGCATTGGGCCTGCCGGATGCCTATCGCGATGCCGGCCTGCTGGAAGTCGGGCTTATCGCGGACGACCTGCCGTCGATCGCCGGACTGTCGGCAGTGGTTTCCGGCAGTTGCTCGCCGGCCACCCTGGGCCAGATCGAGGTGTTCGAACGCTCGCGCCCCGTCTTCCGCGTCGACCCGTTCGACCTCGCCAAAGGCCGCGACATGGCGGCGGAGGCGCTGACCTGGGCCGAGGGCAAACTGGAGGACGGCCCCGTCCTGGTGGCGGCCAGCGCGCCACCTGACACGGTGGCAGCCGTGCAGCAGGAACTGGGGCGCGAAGCCGCCGGTGCGATGGTCGAGCAGGCCCTGGCCGCGGTCGCCCGCGGCTTGGTCGGTCTCGGAGTGCGGCGGCTTGTCGTGGCCGGCGGCGAGACATCGGGTGCAGTAGTCGAAACGCTGGGCATCCGCGGGCTGCGCATTGGCCCGCAGATCGACCCGGGGGTGCCGGCAACCGTTACGCTGCCTGGCACCGGCGGCGCGCCGGAGCTGGCGCTGGCGCTGAAATCGGGCAATTTCGGCAAGCCGGAATTCTTCCAAAAGGCCTTCAAGGTAATGCCGTGACGACAGAGGCCCACCTCAGGGAGCAGATCGCTCTCTTCGGCCGGATGCTCTACCAGCGGGGCCTGAGCTTCGGCAGCACCGGCAATATCAGTGCGCGCCTGGACGATGGCTGGCTGCTGACGCCGACCAATAGCTGCCTTGGACTCTTGGACCCGGCGCGCATCGCCAAACTCGATGACGACGACAACCACGTCGCCGGCGACAAGCCCTCGAAAGAAGCATTCCTGCATCGCGGGATGTATGACGTACGCCCGCAGGCGCGCGCCGTGGTCCACCTGCACAGCCCCAACGCCGTCGCGATTTCGTGCCTGGACGGGCTGAATCCCGACGACGTACTGCCGCCAATCACGCCCTACCCCGTCATGAAGGTCGGCCCGCTGAAGCTGATCCCCTACTACCGCCCGGGCGATGCCGCCCTGGGCGACGCCGTCCGGGCGGTCGCCGCGCGGCACAAGGCAGTGCTGCTGGCCAACCACGGTCCCGTCGTCAGCGGCAAGTCGCTGGAAGACGCCGTCTACACCTCAGAAGAGATCGAAGAGGCGTCGCGGCTGACGTTGATGCTGCATGACCGCCGCGTGCGCGCCCTGACGGACGCAGAGATCGAGGACCTCGAACGCACATTCGGCCCCGCCTGAGGCCCTTGGGCACGAAGGCGATCTGCAATCCAGGGGCTGGCCAGCCGCGTCAGCCTGCATCAATCGGGGGAAAGGCATGCGGACGGTATCGATCGTGACTGCAGCTACGCTCGCCACTGCGATGTCGACCCTGAGCGCTGTAGCCGACGAGCCTGCCCCCGAGTTCCTTGACCTCGTGCGACTGATACCGACGTCAGAGCGCACATGGAGCGCATGGCGCGTCTTCAGCTATGTGGATTTTCGGGCGATGGAGGCCGCAGCCGGTTTGCCCCACCCGGAAACGGAGACCGACCTTGGCGACGGTGCCACCGAGATCTTCGACCAGTGGCCGACGGAGTTATACGACGCCTGGATCACCAATCTGAGGCGGCTGACGGCCGGCCCACGGGATCTGGTGATCTACGGCCGTATGATGGGCGCGACTGATGAGGTCATGGCCTATACCACTGGTCTCGACTTCTTTGCGATCGATCGGGCGATAGAGTTCTGGGACGGGCCGGAGGTCCAGGTTTTGGCCGGCGGCGGGCCGATCGCCGAGCCTCACGACCTGCGGCACGAGAGCGACCTTGGCGCGCGCGGTTTCGCCCTGACGGATCTTGACGGCGTGCCGGTCTGGCACCGCTTTGCAGACGACGCCGTGACCTTCCTGCTGACGGACGAGGGGGCCCCGTCCGACCCGTTCGACGCCGACATGATGCGGTCCGCGCGCCTGGCCTTTCTGCCGGACGTGACGGTTGTGACGGCGCAATGGCCGGATCTGGAAGCCGTACTGGCCCGTTACCGGGAGGCCGAACCCGTCGCCGATGTCGCGATACTGATCGAAGCGATGGTCTCGGCGGCCCTCACGCTCGACGGCGTCGACCGCCGGGTGGTGCAGGCAACGGCCATGCCGATGGTGGAGCTGGCTTTCGCACCGGGGCCGATCGAGTTGTTGGTGGAGGAGATGCTGCAGACGGGCAGCTCGATGCCGGATTCCGCCGAACTGGAACAGCTGGCCGATCAGGCGGCGCCCGAAGGGCCGGCTCTGCCGCTCTATCCTCTGGCTTTGTTCCTGGACCTGCAGGCGGGCGCCGACCAGGTGGCCGCGATCGCCTTGCCCTATCCGGACTTGCCGACGGCGACGGCTGCGGCCGATGCACTGGCGGAGCGGCTAAGGCTCTGGATGCCGGAGGGAACCACCGAACCGCTGTTTGCCGATGCTGCCTTCGAAACAGCGGTGGCGGATGCGCCGGGCATTGGTGCGGCTATGGTCAGCGCCTTCTTCGGCCAGGTCGACGCGAGCGAGGCCGATCGGGTGGCGCAGGCCGTGCAGGACGCCGGCGGGCTCGGCGGGGCCGTTGCGGTGGTCGGCGTCCGATATCCGATGCCATCGGGCGCGGACGCAGGGCTGCCAGGGGAGGTCTGGTATGCCTGGCAAGAAGGCATCTTAAGACGGGACTTCAGCCCGCTGGCGATCCAATAGGATTGTGCCGAACAGAGCACGCATCCCGTGGAAACGATGCTTCGTGATCAGCCGCCGCGCCGGCTGATCACGAAGCTCTCGTTGCGGAACCAAAGGCCGCCGGTGCGGTCGACCACGTCGCGCGTGGCCTCGATATACGCGTGCTGCGACATGGCTTCAGTCAGCCGCTGGTCGTCGATCTGGGCCACGTAGACGGCCGCGTTCCAGGCCGCCAGCAGGGCGGACGAACCGATGCCGCCCGCGATCTCATACCGATCCAGGATCAGGTCGAAGGTGAATTCCGCATCGGCTGCATGCGGGTCGTCGCGCGCATAGCCGTCGCTGTCGTCGCCCAGTTGCCGCCAGAGCTCGGCCATCAGCAGCTGCCGCGGCGTCCAGAACGGCTGTTCGTCGGGCCAGACCCGGTGGATGATCTCCATGCCCGGATCGCGACCCGTCGACTGGACCGTGACCATGCGCCCACCCGGCGCCAACGCTCTCGCCAGCGGCGCCAGCACGCGCCGTACCTTCGTTTCGGCCGGCAGTCGCGCGCGATAGGGCTGCGAGACGATCGTCAGGTCGTACCCACGATCCACCGGCACGCCGCGGCGGGGTATCACGTCGTTCAGCGCAAACGCTTCGTCCTCACGATAGAGCACCAGAGCGGCAGGCGTCTGACTGATCGGATTGCCCGTCTTCGGGCTGGGTATCGTCCGCCAGGCGTCATCGACGAAGGGGATGGTCGCCCGAATCTGCCGGTCGAAGCCGTGGGCTGAGGTCCCTGTCAACGGCACGTCGAGCCAACGGAGACTCTGCCGACGCTCCGGCGCGGCCGGCACCAGCCAAGGTGCGTCTGCATAGCTCATATTGGTCAGCACGACGACCAGCCTGGGATGCTCGAAGAACCGGTCCGCCAAGCGTGCCAGGATCAGATAGATGTCCTCGCGGCTGATCTCCTTTCCCGTGACCAGTGCAGGGAGCTTGGGCCATCGATGGTGCAACTGTCGCAGCACAAGCGACAGGACCGTCCCGTCGCCAACTCCGGCATCGAACAACCTGAAGGCCGGCGGCGCGGGCTCCAGTGCGTCGAACTCACGGCCGATGCGCTCGGCCGCGACGCTCTTCTCGGTGCTTGTGGCGACGAACAGCAGGTACTTCTGACGGTTGTCGAAGAAGCGGAACGGCTGGCCGCCCTGGGCATCCGACATCGCCGCTGCCCCTTACCCGCATCACCTGCCCAATGTCCGGCGCCGGATTACTCTTTCACCGCACCGGTCAGGCTGGCGACATAGTGGTCCACAAAGAAGGAATAGAGAATGGCCACCGGCAGCGAGCCCAGCAAGGCTCCAGCCATCAGCGATCCCCACGCATAGATGTCGCCGCGCACCAGTTCCGTCACGATGGCGACGGGAACGGTCTTGTTCTCCGACGAATCGATGAAGGTCAGCGCGTAGATGAACTCGTTCCACGACAGCGTGAAGGCGAAGATGCCGGCCGAGATCAGACCGGGGATCGCCAGGGGAATGGTGATCTTGGTCAGGATCTGGAAGCGCGATGCACCGTCGATCAGCGCGCATTCCTCCAACTCATAGGGTATCGAGCGAAAGTATCCCATCAGCAGCCAGGTGCTGAACGGGATCAGGAAGGTCGGATAGGTCAGGATCAGCGCCAGCGGCGTGTCGCGCACGCCATAGGCCTGGACCATCACCGACAGCGGAATGAACAGGATCGACGGCGGCACCAGATA
>JANQQD010000193.1 GCA_028285185.1 Anaerolineae bacterium
TCGCCGGCCAGCAGGGCCTTGGTCGAGCACATCTCCGCACACAGCGGCAGCTTGCCCTCGGCCACACGGTTGGCGCCATACTTCACGAACTCCGCGCCCGAGCCGTCCTCTTCCGGGCCGCCGGCGCAGAAGGTGCACTTGTCCATCTTGCCGCGGGAGCCGAAGGCGCTGGCCTGCGGGAACTGCGGTGCCCCGAACGGGCAGGCGTAGAAGCAGTACCCGCAGCCGATGCACAGGTCCTTGGAGTGCAGCACCACGCCATCTTCGGTCTGATAGAAGCAGTCGACGGGGCACACCGCCATGCACGGTGCGTCGGAGCAGTGCATGCAGGCCACCGAGATCGACCGTTCGCCCGGCGTGCCGTCGCTGACGGTGACAACACGGCGACGGTTGATGCCCCAGGGGACCTCGTTCTCGTTCTTACACGCCGTCACGCAGGCGTTGCATTCGATGCAGCGCTCGGCGTCGCAAAGGAATCTCATGCGTGCCATTGGTCAGATCCTCCCAAGCTTGGCGCTTACGCGCGCTCGATGCGGCAAAGCGTTGCCTTGGTTTCCTGCATCTGGGTCACGGAGTCGTACCCGTAGGTCTGGGCCGTGTTGCAGCTCTCGCCTAGGACATACGGGTCGGCGCCCGCCGGGTATTTGTGGCGCAGGTCTTCGCCCTGGAAATGTCCGCCATAGTGGAATGGCATGAAGGCGACCCCAGTCCCGACCCGTTCGGTGACCATGGCCATGACCTTCACGCTGCCGCCTTCAGGTCCGTGCACCCACACCATCTCTCCGTCGCGAATGCCGATATCGTTGGCATTGCGGGGATTGATCTCGACGAACATGTCCTGCTGCAACTCCGCCAGCCACGGGTTGGAGCGGCTTTCGTCACCACCGCCCTCGTATTCGACCATGCGCCCCGAGGTCAGGATCATCGGGAAATCGGCCGAATAGTCGGTGGCCTGCACCGAAGCATAGGCCGTCGGCAGCCGGTAGAACTGCCGGTCGTCATAGGTTGCGTACTGCTCCAGCAGGTCGCGGCGGTTGGTGTAGAGCGGCTCGCGGTGCACCGGCACCGGGTCGGGGAAGTTCCACACCACACAGCGCGCCTTGGCATTGCCGAACGGAGCCGCGCCATGGGCGATCGCCACCCGCTGGATGCCGCCTGAGAGGTCGGTCTTCCAGTTGGTGGACTCCCCGGCGATGCCGTCGATCACCGCCCGCTCTTCGTCGGTCAGGTCGCTGTCCCAGCCCAGGCTGGTCAGCAGCGCCATGGTGAACTCCGGATAGCCGTCCTCGATCTCCGAGCCGACGGACCAGGAGCCCTCCGCCAGCAGGTTCTCGCCGTCCCGTTCCACGCCGAAGCGCGCCCGGAACGTGAGACCGCCCTCGGCCACCGGCCGCGAGGTGTCGTAGAGGATCGGCGTGCCCGGGTGGCCCATTTCGGCCGTGCCCCAGCAGGGCCAAGGCATGCCGTAGAATTCCCCATCCAGGGGGCCGCCATTGGCCTGCAGCGTCGTGCGGTCGAAGGTGTGCTGGTGGGCCATATGGGCACGCAGCCGTTCCGGCGATTGGCCGGTATAGCCGATGGTCCACATGCCGCGGTTGAACTCCCGCGTGATGTCCTCGATCAGCGGCTCACCGTCTTCGCTGACTTCGATGTTCTTCAACAGCTCGTCGGCAAAGCCGAACTTCTCGGCCAGCCGCGCGATGATTATGTGGTCGGGCAGGGATTCGAACATCGGTTCGACCACCTTCTCGCGCCACTGCAGCGATCGGTTCGACGCCGTGACCGAGCCGTAGGTCTCAAACTGCGTACAGGCCGGCAGCAAATACACCCCGTCGGTGCGGTCCGACAGCACGGCCGAGACAGTCGGATAGGGATCAATCACGACCATCAGGTCGAGCTGTTCCATCGCCGTCTTCATTTCCGGCAGGCGCGTCTGCGAATTCGGCGCATGTCCCCAGAACACCATGGCCCGGACATTGTCCGGCTGGTCCATGTTCTCCGGGTCCTCCATCACGCCGTCGATCCAGCGCGACACCGGAATGCCAGCGCTTTCCATCAGCTCGGTGCTTGAGAACCGGCCGGCGAGATAGTCGTAGTCGACATCCCAGACCCGCGCCCAGTGGTTCCAGGCGCCGCTGGAGAGACCGTAATAGCCGGGCAGCGTGTGCGACAGCACACCCAGGTCGGTGGCGCCCTGCACGTTATCGTGGCCGCGGAAGATGTTGGTGCCACCGCCGGCCCGGCCCATGTTGCCCAGTGCCAGCTGCAGCACGCAGTAGGCCCGCGTGTTGTTGTTGCCGTTGGTGTGCTGGGTGCCGCCCATGCACCAGATCACGGTGGTCGGGCGATTGTCGGCCAGCGTGCGGGCGACACGGGCAAGCTGCGAGCCCGGCACGCCGGTCACACGCTCTGTCTCCTCCGGCGTCCAGCGGGCGACTTCCGCCCGGATCTGGTCCATGCCCCAGACACGCTGGCGGATGAATTCCTGGTCTTCCCAGCCGTTCTCGAAGATGTGCCACAACAGGCCCCAGACCAGCGCCACGTCGGAGCCTGGACGCAGCCGCACGAATTCGTCGGCATGGGCCGCGGTGCGGGTGAAGCGCGGATCGCAGACGATCAGCGGGGCATTGTTGCGCTCTTTGGCGCGCATCAGGTGGACCAGCGACACCGGATGCGCCTCGGCCGGGTTGCCGCCGATCAGAAAGATCGCGCGCGAATTGTGGATGTCGTTGTAGGAATTGGTCATCGCGCCATAGCCCCAGGTGTTGGCAACACCTGCGACCGTGGTCGAATGGCAGATCCGCGCCTGGTGGTCGACGTTGTTGGTGCCCCAGAACGCCGCGAATTTGCGGAACAGATACGCCTGCTCGTTGTTGTGCTTGGCCGAACCCAGCCA
>JANQQD010000200.1 GCA_028285185.1 Anaerolineae bacterium
TTCTGGAAGGCAAGGACCGGGATCATAACGCCCCCGGCGTCGAGGTTGCCCAGAAGAACCCCGCCCAAAGCGCCGCCACAATCAGCGCCGCGCCGGCCAGACGGGGGCCTGCGCCGAGGAGGAGCAGGCGGACCATCGCCCGATCAGCTTTCATGCGGGCACCTGCGCAAAACCGCACGACGCACAGAGCCCGTGGACCTCGATCACATGTCGCGTCGGCGCAAATCCGGACCTGCCGGCGATGCTGGACAGCGCTTTCAGCAAGTCGGGGGCGACGCTCTCCTCAACGGCACCGCAATCGTCGCATATGGACAGGATGTAGGCGTGATGGTGCCGGTCGCCCTGGCACGCGATGAAGGCGTTGAGGGATTCGAGACGATGCACACGCCCGCGCTCCGTCAGCGCAGACAGCGCCCGGTAGATCGTTGTCGGTGCGATCTTCGGGTTGGATTCGCGCAGCTCCCCAAGGACATCATAGGCGGACAAGGGTCTGCGATGCCGACGCAAGATCGCGAGGACCTCCGCTTGCGTCTTCTCTCCTCGCTTGCTCACCGACGGTCCCCTCTCGATCAGGCGAGCCCCTGATACGTGATGTTATAACATGGCGCAAGATGCGTCGCGCGACTGGAAGACAGAAATGCGCCAACGATCTGGCGGATGAGCGGGCAGGGCAACAGGCAGGCGAGAGGTCGGGGCGCAAGGCGATGGCAACGTCAAGGCGCCAGCGCGGTCAGAAAGTCCATTGAATAGACAATTCCGGCTCGCCTGACGGCAACCGTTGGCTACGAGAAGTGCAATTTGATCTCGCCAAGGGCGCCGCCATTGCTGCGGGCCAGCAAGTATCGGCTGACGACCACTCGACTGCGCACTGTCGGCGTTCGGCAGGATCTGACAATAGCTGCCTTTCAGCGTGGCCCGGGCAGATGGTCTGCCTCCGGCCCTGAGCGGCTGATCGGGCGCCTTCCTCCCATATCGCCAGCCATCTCCTCAGCCACGGTCAGTCGGCGTTCCGCCGCGCGTGACCCGGATCGGTCATGTGACAGGCAGGGCAGCCTCGCGACAGTCTCTGCCGCCACGTCAATCTTGCTTCGGAGCTTATGGCGTACATGCCTGCCTCTTAACCGACGAGGCCCCAAGGATTGCCCTGTTCACGTCAGAAGCGATGGTCCCGCGCGCCGCCATCCAGAGGCCGAAGAACCGAGCCGCTACGAAGATCGTTGCAACTCACGCTCCGCCTGCTCGAACCATCGGATGACACGCGCATGATGGACCTCACCCCAGGTCGCAATGAACTTTTGCGTGGCGTTGTCAGCGGGGTCGCTAAGGGACGCGAGACGTTGTTCGACATAGTCCAGGGTGAGCGGGATGCCGCAAAGCGCTGTGATGCAATGCTTCCAGTCTTCGTAAGTCTTCAGAGATTGCATTACGGTCACCGTACCTCCTCTCCTTCAGGCTGTTCTTTATCCACGTTCGGACCCTCAACCGGCGGATGGCTCACGGGAGACCATGGGCTGCGAAGCACCTCGGTCTCGAACCGCGCGCCATGAGGCGTGAGTTGGCCGGCCACCTCGCGGGCAGTGGAACCGCCGTCGGAGGAGATCCCGCTTTCGCGACTGACATGGATTGAGGCCCGTGGGAGCATAGCGCCATCGACCTATACGGTTCTCTGCCAGGTCGAACCATCGGCCCGATCCTGGACCACGACGCCGAGGGCAGCGAGTTCGTCGCGTATCCGATCCGCGGTTGCGTAGTCTCGTTCTGATCGCGCGGCCAACCGCGCCTCAACCAGGCGCCGAATCCTTCCCGTCTCTGTGTCTTCTCCAGTGGGCTGCCCGAACCAGGCTGCCGGATCCTGCTGCAACAGGCCCAGCAGGCCGCCGGCTTCGCGCAAGGCTGCCTTGTGGGCGGCACGATCCGCCGCGGTCGTCGCCTGACGCGCCGCCTTCGCCATTCGGAAGAGTTCAGCGATTGCTGCCGGGAAGTTCAGATCATCCTCAAGTGCGGCCACGAAAGCGTCCTGCAGGCCGAGCGGATCGGCCACATCGAGAGCATCGCCGAGATCGCGGAGCACGCCGTAGAGCCGGTCCAGACCGCGCCTCGCCTGAGCGAGGCCGTCCGCACTCCAGTCGAGCGGCTTGCGATAGTGTGCGCCCAGCAGCGCAAAGCGGATGGCCTCGCCCGGCGCCTCGCCCAGCAGATCACGGACGAGAAGCACGTTGCCAAGCGACTTCGACATCTTCCGTCCCTCGACGGTGACGAAGCCGTTGTGAACCCAATAGCGGCAGTAGGTCTGCCCGTCATGGGCGCAGGTGCCTTGCGCAATCTCGTTTTCATGGTGAGGGAAGATCAGATCCTGACCGCCCCCGTGAATGTCGATCGACACACCGAGGTGTTGTTCGATCATCGCCGAACATTCGATATGCCAGCCGGGTCGCCCGCGGCCCCAGGGGCTCTCCCAGCCC
>JANQQD010000202.1 GCA_028285185.1 Anaerolineae bacterium
TAGTACATCTGCACTTCGATCGGGTGCGGCGTGTGCTCGAAGGCGTAGACCTCTTCCCATTTCAGCTCGAGGTACCCTTCGATCAGGTCCTTGGAGAACACGTCACCCTTCAGCAGGAACTCGTGGTCGCTCTCCAGGGCCGTCAATGCATCCCGCAGCGATCCGCAGACCGTGGGCACGCCCGCCAGCTCTTCCGGCGGCAGATCGTAGAGGTTCTTGTCGATCGGGTCGCCCGGATGGATGCGGTTCTGGATGCCGTCCAGCCCGGCCATCAGCATGGCGGCGAAGGAGAGATAGGGGTTCGCCGAGGGATCGGGGAAGCGGACTTCCACGCGCTTGCCCTTCGGGCTTGCCGCATGCGGGATGCGGCAGGATGCCGAGCGGTTGCGCGCCGAATAGGCCAGCAGAACCGGTGCCTCGAAACCGGGGATCAGCCGCTTGTAGCTGTTGGTGGTCGGGTTCGAGAACGCGTTGATGGCGCGCGCATGGCGGATGATCCCGCCGATATAGTAGAGCGCGGTTTCCGACAGATCGGCATAGCCCGAGCCGGCGAAGGTCGGCTTGCCGTCTTTCCAGATCGACTGGTGGACATGCATGCCCGAGCCGTTGTCGCCCTTGATCGGCTTCGGCATGAACGTCGCCGTCTTGCCGTAGGAATGGGCGACCATGTGAACACAGTACTTGTAGATCTGCAGCTGGTCGGCGCAGGACACGAGCTCGCCGAACTTGATGCCCAGCTCATGCTGTGACGGCGCCACCTCGTGGTGGTGCTTTTCCACGGTGACGCCCATCTCGGCCATCGTGCTCAGCATTTCCGAGCGCAGGTCGGCACCGCCGTCCACCGGGGGCACGGGGAAATAGCCGCCCTTGACCGCCGGACGGTGGCCGGTATTGCCGTCTTCGTAGTCGCGACCGGAGTTATAGGGGCCTTCTTCGCTGTCCATCTCGTAATACTGGACGTTCATGTCGCTCTTCACCTTGACGTCGTCAAAGACGAAGAACTCGGCCTCTGGCCCGAACACGGCCGTGTCGCCGATGCCGAGTGAGGCCATGTACTGCTCGGCCTTGCGCGCGGTCGAGCGCGGGCACCGCTCATAGGGCTGGCCGGTCGACGGCTCCAGCGTGTCGCAGAACAGGATCAGCGTAGGCTGCGCGGTAAACGGATCCATGACCGCTGACGCGCAGTCCGGCATCAGGTTCATGTCGCTCTCGTTGATCGCCTTCCAGCCCGCGATCGATGAGCCGTCGAACATAATCCCGTCGGTCAACGCATCTTCGTCGATCGTGCTGACATGCTGCGCAGTGTGCTGCCACTTGCCGCGCGGATCGGTGAAGCGGAAATCGACGTATTTGACGTCGTGCTCCTCGATCATCTCCAGCACTTTTTTCACATGTTCGTCGGCCATGATCCTTCTTTCCTGGCTGCTCTGGTGGTCTTTACGGATGAATGCGCGGACGGTCGCCCGCGCCGTTCGGGATATCGGCGCTGCCTGCCCTTGCCGGCATGCTTAGTGCCGAAACGGAAGGGGGGCTAGATGGCTTCCGCCCCCTTTTCGCCGGTGCGGATACGCACAACTTCCTCAACCGGCGACACGAAGATCTTCCCGTCACCGATGCGGCCGGTTTGTGCGGCAGTCTGGATGGCCTCGATGGCGCGTTCGACCAGCGCGTTGTCCATGACGACCTCCACCTTCACCTTCGGCAGGAAGTCGACGACGTACTCGGCACCGCGGTAAAGCTCCGTGTGGCCCTTCTGGCGACCGAAACCCTTCGCTTCAGTCACGGTGATGCCTTTGATTCCGACTTCGTGCAGTGCCTCCTTCACCTCGTCCAGCTTGAACGGCTTGATGATGGCTTCGACCTTCTTCATGGAGCCTCAGGATCGCTCTTACGGTGGAAATCTAGTCCCGCGCGGCCATGCCGGGCGACACATCGCAAACCACCACTTAGCACGTCCCGTGCCAACCCGCTTCATCGTCTTCCGCCGGGAGGCACAGCATGCGGAAGCGGAGGTGCGCTCCATTCATTGCCTAAACATTCATCAGGTGATGAAAACTTAGGCGGAGTCGTTCGGTACGGGGTGCGTTTCCAGCCAAGCGCCGATCCGTGCAACGCCTTCTTCGATCGCATCCAACGTATTTGCATACGAAAGACGCAAGAATCCCGCTCCGGCGGCGCCGAAGCTGGTTCCGGCGATCGTCGCCACACCGGCATCCTCCAGAAGCCGTTGCTGCAATGCCTCTGCCGGCCAGCCGGTGGCCGTCATGTTCGGGAAAGCATAGAAGGCACCGCCAGGTTCGGCGCAGCTGACGTCTGGCAGCCGGTTCAGCGCTTGCAGTACGCCGCGCCGACGTGCCGCGAAAGCGGCGACCATCTCTGCAACGGCGTCCTGCGGACCTTCCAGCGCAGCGATCCCGGCATGCTGGGCAGATGCGTTCACACAGGAATGGCTGTTGACCGCCAGGCGTTCCGCCGCATCAAACAGCGCGGCCGGCCAGACGGAGAAGCCGAGGCGCCATCCCGTCATCGCATAGGTCTTGGACCATCCGTCCAGCAAGATCAGCCGGTCCTGAAGCGAGGGATAGCCGAGCAGCGTGACGTGCTCACGGCCGTCATAGGTCATACGGCTATAGATTTCGTCGCTCAGCACCGCGACGTCGGAATGCCGCTCGAGGCCGGCGACCAGGCGGTCGATTTCTTCCTTTGTGACCACGCCTCCGGTCGGATTGGCTGGACTGTTGAGAATAATCAGGCGCGTCTGCGGCGTGATCCGCGACAGCACATCGTCGGCCGTCCAGGCAAAGGCGTTCTCCTCCCTCAACGGAATCGACACTGGCGTGGCGCCGGAGAACCGGACGGCGGACGCATAAATGGGGAAGCCCGGGTCGGGCACCAGGATCTCCGCACCGGGCGTGCCGAACATCAAGATCGCGAACCACATAGTCACCTTGCCGCCGGGCACGGCCAGCACACGGCCGGGATCGACCTCGATGCCGTAGAGGCGATAAAGATAGGCCGCAACCGCCTCACGCAGAGCCGGTATCCCGGGGGCCGGCGTATAGCCGTGATGGCCATCCCTGAGCGCCTTGACCGCCGCCTCAACGATGTGATCTGCGGTACGAAAATCCGGCTGGCCGATGCCGAGATTGACGATGCTGCGCCCCTCAGCGGCGAGCGCGCCTGCGCGCGCAAGCACGGAGAAGGCGCTTTCGGTGCCAAGCTGGGCTACACCCGGGGCGAGGTCGAGCATGAGACGGGCCTCTTGTGACAGTTCTGGAAGGCTTATGGTCTGGCACGATCTGTTGAGGATTGATCCCGAAGCCCTGGGTTGTCCAGGCTCCGGCACGCATCGCGGGCGCCGCAAGGGTTGACGCTCGCCACCCCATTGGCGCATACACCTTTGCCCTGCCAACAGGGCCCGGTGGCGATCGTAGCTCAGTGGTAGAGCCCTCGGTTGTGGTCCGAGTGGTCGTGGGTTCGAATCCCATCGATCGCCCCATCTGACGAATACAGGCCAGATCCGCCGCCGCCGTGAAGGGGCGCCGCGTTCCATGTATCGCCCCAATCCTCTCTTGAAGACGTTGCGTGAAGGCCGGCCTGCCATCGGCATGTGGCTCTCGTTCGGCGACCCGATGATCACCGAGATCTTCGCGCTTGCGGGATTCGATGCGGTTCTGATCGACCATGAGCACGCGCCCATCGGCATCCGCGAGACCGTCGGGCATCTGCAGGCGCTTGCGGCATCGCCGTGCGCCGGCATCGTGCGTGTGCCCTGGAACGACGCGGTGGCGGTCAAGCGTGTCCTGGACATCGGGGCCGAGGGCATCATGTTTCCCGCGATCGAGACGGCGGAGGAGGCGAGGGCGGCCGTGGCGGCAACCCGCTATCCGCCGCGGGGGACACGAGGGGCCGCCATCGGCTCGGTACGCGCCAGCGACTACGGGCTGGCAACATCCGCCTATGTCGAGACCGTGAACGACAACCTGATCGTCATCTGTCAGATCGAATCCGCTGCAGCGGTCGACGCGATCCCGGAGATCGCCGCTGTCGACGGCGTCGATATGCTGGTGGTCGGGCCGACCGATCTGTCTGGCAGCATCGGCCGGTTCGCCCAGTTCAACGATCCAGAGGTCGCAGCGCTTGTGGCCAAGGCGGAGCGCCTGATCAAAGACAGCGGCGTCTGGCTTGCCGGCATCGGCTCGCTCGGCCGGACGGCGGCTGAGATGGCGGCCGACGGGCACGATCTCGTATTCACTAGCATAGACACGACCTTCCTTGCCCAGGCGGCAGCGGGCGAGGTTCGGAAGTTCCGCAAGCGGGCTGATGGATCGGGCGATGCGCGGTAGCGCGCTTCTGACCGTTGCCGAAATGGGCCGCGCAGATGCGTTGGCGATCGAACAGGGCACACCCGGCATCGTCTTGATGGAGGCGGCCGGCCAGGCCATCGCGCGGTGCGTAACCGAAAGATACAGGCCCCAGCCCGTGGCCGTTCTCTGCGGTCCGGGGAACAACGGTGGGGACGGGTTCGTCGTCGCCCGGCTGCTGCATGCAGCCGGATGGCCCGTACGCGTCGGGCTTCTGGGGTCCCGTGAACGGCTAGCGGGGGATGCCGCCTTGGCCGCCGCCGCCTGGTCAGGGCCGGCCGAACCGTGCGGCTTGTCGCTCTTGGACGGCGACCCCCTAGTGATCGACGCTCTGTTCGGGGCCGGCCTGGCGCGTCCGCTGGATGGAACGGCGGCGGAGATCGTGAGCGCGGTTGCCGCGCGGGCGCTCACGAGCATCGCGGTGGATATGCCCAGCGGCGTCAACGGCGATACTGGAGAGGTCTGGGGCGTTGCCGCGCCGGCATCGCCGACGGTGACGTTCTTCCGCAAGAAGCCGGGCCACGTGCTCTATCCCGGGCGCCGCTTTTGTGGAGAGGTGATCGTCGCCGATATCGGCATTCCAGATCGGGTGCTGGACGAGATCGGACCTTCAGCGGCTGAGAATGGCCCTGACCTGTGGGGAGCGTCAGTCCGGCCACTGACCGCGGAGAGCCACAAATACAGCCGCGGGCACGCGTTGATCTGGGGCGGCGGCCCCATGACCGGTGCAGCGCGTCTGGCCGCCCAGGCAGCGCGGCGGGCGGGCGCGGGCCTGGTGACGATCGCGGCGTCCGCCGATGGCATAGCGATCTGCGCCGGCGGCGATCCCGGCAACATCGTGGCACCCGCAGAAGGCTGGGACGATCTGCTGGCCGACCCTCGGATCACGACGGTGCTGATCGGGCCGGGCGCCGGGCGGACCGAAGCGCTGAAGCAAAGGGTGATGGGCGTCCTGGCAACGCAGAAGAGCGTCGTACTGGATGCCGACGCCCTGTCAGTGTTCGGCGGCGACCTCGACAACTTCTGTGCGGCAGCGCACGAGAAGACGGTGCTGACCCCGCATGAGGGGGAGTTCGCCCGGCTTTTCCCCGACCTCAGCGGCGACAAGGTGACGCGTGCGCGGACAGCCGCGCAGATCACGGGAGCGGTTGTTTTGCTGAAAGGCGCCGATACCGTGGTTGCCGCCCCTGACGGACAGGTCGCAGTGAACACCAATGCGCCGGCGACACTGGCCACGGCCGGATCCGGCGACGTGCTGGCCGGTATCGTGGCAGCCCTCCTGGCCAGGGAAACGGCGGCTTTTCCGGCGGCAGCGGCGGCGGCCTGGCTGCATGGCGCGGCGGCTGCGACCTTTGGTCCGGGACTGATTGCCGAAGACATCGTTTCGGCCCTCCCGCGAGCCTTGACAGCCTTGCCCAGTTGAGCGAATCAAGCCGACACGAAGCGCCCAGCTTCGTGTCAGAATCGTACCCTCCGACAAGCCGAATTTCCGATTTGTTTACCCTTCCGGCGTCATTGTGCGGGCATGGCAGTCGATCCTCGATGAAAGGAAGGGTTCAGGCGCCAAACGGCGCGAGGAGTTCGAGGAATGTGGTTCGGGCGATCACAGAAATCCGATGTTCTGAGCGGGAACATCTATCGCCGGATACGGGGCAGCCGGGTGACTGAGACGGTAGAGGTGCTGTCGGTCATTCCGGACCGTGCGGGTATCCCCCACGTGCGATACAGGCTGAGCTTCGCAAGACCGGAGAGACGCAGCGACCCGGCGGAAGACCGCACGCTGGCTCTCAGCGCCTTCACGGAGCTTTATCGCGAACAGGTAATGGCCTGATCGGCACTGATGTCGTTATCGGGCCGAACGCGGCCCCGCTTGCTCCGGCGCGTGCGATGCTTTAGACCCCGCCCATGCGAGAGCGGCCCGCAATCGGCCGCCCCAGTTGGCCGAGGCGGGCGTGGCGGAATTGGTAGACGCGCTGGATTTAGGTTCCAGTGACTTTAAGTCGTGGGGGTTCAACTCCCTCCGCCCGCACCATTCGGTGATCCGGGGCACGCGTTGCGGGGGCCAGCACCGTTCGCACGCCATCATGCCAAGAAAGACAAGCGTACCCTTCCGATGCAAGTGACAGAAACCAAGGCCGAAGGGCTTCGGCACGAATTCAGTATTGTCGTTCCGGCGGCTACCATTGAAGAGTCCATGACCAAGCGGCTGCAGACACTGGCACGCGAGGTCAAGTTGCCGGGCTTCCGGCCGGGCAAGGTGCCGATCCAGATCGTCCGGCAGCGGTTCGGCACGGCTGTGCGCGGCGAAGTGCTGCAGGAACTGGTGGACGAGCAGAGCCGGAAGACCCTGAGCGATCGGGGGCTGGAGGCCGCGTACCGGCCGGACGTGCAGCTGCAGAGTGATGCTGCCGCCGACGGCGATCTTTCGTTCACGCTCGCCGTCGACGTGATGCCCGACATCCCCGAGTTCGACTTCGCGACACTGTCGCTGGAACGTATGTCGGCAGATGTCACGGACGAGATGGTCGACGAGGACGTTGCGCGGATCGCATCGGCCAACAAGCGCTATGAGCCTCTGGCCGATCCCAGGCCGTCTGAGGAGGGCGACCTTCTGGTCGTCGATTACCGGCTGAGCGTCGAAGACGGTTCGGCTGTCGATGAACCGGTGACGGATTTCCGGCTGGAGCTGGGGTCGGGCACCCTGCCGGAGAGTGTGGAGTCGGCGCTGGCCGGCACCGAGGCCGGGGATGAACGGTCCGCCTCCGTCCCGTTTCCGGACAATCATCCCAATCCGGAGTTTGCCGGCCGCGACGTCACCTACGCTGTGACGGTGAAGGAGGTGCAAGCGCCGGCGAGCGCGCCTGAGGGCGATGCCCTGGCGACCGAACTGGGGCTTTCCAGCCTTGACGAGCTGCGAGAGACCCTGCGCTCGCGCCATGAGCGCGAACTGGGGCGCCTGTCGCGTGAGCGGCTGAAGCGGCAGCTGCTGGACAAGCTTGCGGGCGTGTTCGACTTCCCCGTGCCGCAGCGGCTTGTCGATGCGGATTTCGAAGGGATCTGGAAGCAGATCGAGAGTGCCCGT
This sequence comes from Anaerolineae bacterium, assembly GCA_028285185.1. Lineage (GTDB taxonomy): Bacteria > Pseudomonadota > Alphaproteobacteria > DSM-16000 > Inquilinaceae > JACKIG01. The sequence goes on from JANQQD010000202.1 coordinate 7,447, forward strand.
GAGCGCCAGTCCGAAGGGGCAGAGGCTGCCGACCCCGACCTGGCGAAGCCTGATGATGAACTGCGCACAGAGTACCGTGCGATCGCCGAACGGCGGGTGCGGCTGGGTCTCTTGCTGGCGAATGTCGGCAAGAGCAGCGGCATCTCGGTTTCGAGTGAAGAGATGAACTCGGCCCTGATTGCCGAAGCGATGAAGTTTCCCGGCCAGGAAAAGCAGATCTACGAGGCCTATCGCCAGATCCCGTCGGCCCTTGAGCAGCTCAGGGAACGGGTGCTGGAAGACAAGGTGGTGGACTATATCATCGAGTTGGCCGAGGTCTCCGAGACGACCGTGACGGCGGAGGAGTTGCTTCGCGAGCCGGAAGACGATACGCCAATGTCAGCCACCCCCAGCGAGATGTCGCCCGAACCGGCCGAAGAGGATGAGCCGGCCGCGGACGACGCCGCAGACGACCAGTCCCGATGACGGGTCGGCAGCCCGTGATCGTGAAGGCCCGAGGCACCGAATGAGAGAGTTCGACCAACCGCGCATGAACGCCCTTGTCCCGATGGTCGTTGAACAGACCAATCGCGGCGAACGGGCCTATGACATCTATTCCCGCCTGCTGAAGGACCGCATCATCTTCCTGACGGGGCCCGTCTTCGACGAGATCGCGAGCCTGGTCTGCGCGCAGCTCTTGTTCCTGGAATCGGAGAACCCGACGAAGGACATCGCCTTCTATATCAACTCGCCTGGCGGCATCGTCACCTCCGGTTTGGCGATTTACGACACGATGCAGTACATCCGCCCGGAGATTTCCACGGTCTGCATTGGGCAGGCGGCGTCGATGGGGTCGATGCTGCTGGCGGCGGGTACGCCTGGTAAGCGCTTCGCACTGCCCAACAGCCGGATCATGGTGCATCAGCCGAGCGGCGGGGCGCAGGGGCAGGCCAGCGATATCGAGATCCAGGCCCGCGAGATCATCAACCTGCGCCGGCGGCTGAACGAGATTTATGTCAAGCACACCGGCCAGCCGCTGGATGTGATTGAAAGCTCGGTGGAGCGGGACAAGTTTCTGACGGCCGAAGAGGCCAAGCAATTCGGCATCGTCGACGAGGTTGTCGTCAGCCGCCCGAAGGCGGACGGAGCCGACGCGCTTAAGGGGTCGCGTTAAGCACCTGTTGATCCGATTGTGAAAGATATGATGAAGTCCATGGTTGTGTGGGCGGCAAGGGCTGAAGTAGGGATTGAAGCGAGACCTCGGCTCTTGTCGAACTGACGCCGGCGGACCGGCCCTGGTCGACTGCGAGGTTGGACTTGGCTTCAGGTCGGCAAGCCCCTAGATGGTGTAGGTATGAGCAAAGCCAGCGGCGGCGATTCGAAGAACACCCTCTACTGCTCCTTCTGCGGCAAGAGCCAGCACGAGGTGCGGAAACTCATTGCCGGACCCACGGTGTTCATCTGCGACGAATGCGTCGAGCTGTGCATGGACATCATCCGGGAGGAGAACAAGACCACCCTGGTGAAGAACCGGGATGGCGTTCCCACTCCGCGCGATATCCAGAAGGTGCTGGACGACTATGTGATCGGCCAGGACCACGCCAAGCGCGTTCTGTCTGTCGCGGTGCACAATCATTACAAGCGTCTCGCGCACGGCCAGAAGAACGGCGAGGTGGAACTGGCGAAGTCGAACATCCTGCTGATCGGCCCGACGGGCTGCGGCAAGACTTTGCTGGCACAAACCCTGGCGCGGATCATCGACGTGCCCTTCACCATGGCGGACGCCACGACGCTGACGGAAGCCGGCTATGTCGGCGAGGATGTGGAGAACATCATCCTGAAGCTGCTGCAGTCGGCTGACTACAACGTGGAGCGGGCGCAGCGTGGCATTGTCTATATTGACGAGGTCGACAAGATCAGCCGCAAGTCGGACAATCCCTCTATTACGCGGGATGTCTCGGGCGAGGGCGTTCAGCAGGCTTTGCTGAAGATCATGGAAGGCACGATCGCGTCGGTGCCCCCGCAGGGCGGGCGCAAGCATCCTCAGCAGGAATTTCTGCAGGTCGACACCACCAACATCCTGTTCATCTGCGGCGGCGCCTTCGCGGGGCTGGAGAAGATCATTGCCCAGCGCGGACGCGGCACCTCGATCGGCTTCGGGGCGGATGTGCGGGCTCCGGACGAGCGCCAGACAGGTGAGGTTCTGCGGGACATTGAGCCCGAAGATCTGCTGAAATTCGGCCTGATCCCCGAATTCGTCGGCCGGTTGCCGGTCGTGGCGACGCTGACGGATCTCGACGAGGACGCCCTGGTGGAGATCCTGACAACGCCGAAGAACGCGCTGATCAAGCAGTATCAGCGGCTGTTCGAGATGGAGGATGTCAGGCTGTCCTTCGCCGAAGAGGCGCTGCGGAGCATCGCGAGAAAGGCGATAGAGCGCAAGACCGGTGCCAGAGGGCTGCGCTCGATCATGGAAGGAATTTTGCTCGATCCCATGTTTGACCTGCCCGGAATGGACGGCGTCGAGGAAATTGTCGTCAACCGGGAAGTCGTGGAGTCGCGGGCGAAGCCGCTGATGATTTATTCCGAGAAGCGAAGCGATATCGCACCAAGTGCTTAAGGTAGAACAATTTCGGCGGCATCACTGGCCGCTGACGGGTTGGGGCGCGCCTGCAGCGCGGACTTGAAGGTCGGGCGACGGGGGCCAACGTTATCGCAACACCTGGGCCACTGTCGCCGCCCCGTCGGGGCAGATTGCCCGTTTTTGTCCAAATGCCGGCGCTCACCCCACGAGGCCGGCCCAAAGAGGCCTGAATGATGCTCGAGTTGCATTCCGGATCCGCATATCCCGTCCTGCCCCTGAGAGACATCGTCGTCTTCCCGCACATGATCGTGCCCCTGTTCGTCGGCCGCGAAAAATCGGTGCGGGCGCTGGAAGACGTGATGAAGGACGACAAGCAGATCCTGCTGGTCACCCAGAAGAACGCTGCACAGGACGACCCGACACCGGAGGACATTTTCAGCGTCGGCACCGTCGGCACGGTTCTGCAGCTGCTGAAGCTGCCTGACGGGACGGTCAAGGTTCTGGTCGAAGGCGGCCGCCGCGCGCAGATCGTCCGCTATACGGACAACCAGTCGTTCTTCCAGGCCTTCGCGGATATCGTCGACGATGAGGTCGGTGAGGCGAAGGAACTGGAGGCGCTTGCCCGGGCCGCGATCGCCCAGTTCGAGCAGTACATCAAGCTGAACAAGAAAATTCCGCCGGAGGTGCTGGTTTCGGTCAACCAGATCGACGACCCCAGCAAGCTTGCCGACACGATCGCTTCCCATCTCTCGCTCAAGATTCCGGAAAAGCAGCAGCTTCTGGAGACATCTTCCGTCGGCCAGCGGCTGGAACGGGTCTATGGCTTCATGGAAGGCGAGATCGGCGTGCTGCAGGTGGAAAAGCGCATCCGCAGCCGCGTGAAGCGCCAGATGGAGAAGACGCAGCGCGAGTACTACCTGAACGAGCAGTTGAAGGCGATCCAGAAGGAACTCGGCGAGAGCGAAGACGGCCGTGACGAGCTGCAGGAACTGGAAGACCGGATCAACAAGACCAAGCTCACCAAGGAAGCCCGCGACAAGGCCCTGCAGGAGCTGAAGAAGCTGCGCAATATGAGCCCCATGTCGGCGGAGGCGACGGTCGTCCGCAACTATCTGGACTGGATGCTGTCCATTCCGTGGAAGAAGCGCAGCAAGGTGAAGAAGGATCTGTCCCTGGCAGAGTCGGTGCTGGACGACGACCATTTCGGGCTGGAGAAGGTCAAGGAACGGATCCTGGAATACCTCGCGGTCCAGCAGCGGATGAACAAGCTGAAGGGCCCGATCCTGTGTCTGGTCGGCCCTCCCGGTGTCGGCAAGACGTCGCTTGGCCGATCGATTGCCCGTGCTACGGGCCGCAACTTCGTGCGCATGTCGCTGGGCGGCGTGCGGGACGAAGCGGAAGTCCGCGGCCACCGGCGCACTTACATCGGATCCATGCCCGGCAAGATCGTGCAGGGCATGAAGAAGGCGAAGACCTCAAACCCGCTGTTCCTGCTGGATGAGGTCGACAAGCTGGGCGCGGACTGGCGCGGCGATCCGTCGTCTGCGTTGCTGGAGGTGCTGGACCCTGAACAGAACCACACCTTCAACGACCACTACCTGGAGGTCGATTACGACTTGTCCGACGTGATGTTCATCTGCACGGCCAATACGCTGCGCATGCCGCAGCCGCTGATGGACCGTATGGAGATCATCCGCATCCCCGGCTACACCGAGGACGAGAAGCTGGAGATCGCCAAGCGGCACCTGATGCCGAAGGTGCTGAAGGCAAACGGGCTGAAGAAGGGCGAGTGGTCGATCTCGGATGAGTCGATCCGCGACCTGATCCGCTACTACACCCGCGAGGCCGGCGTACGGAATCTGGAACGTGAGTTGGCCAGCCTGGCACGCAAGGGTGTGCGGGAGATCCTCAGCAAGAAGATCGACAAAATCACGGTCTCGCGCCGCAACCTAGAGAAGTTTGCCGGCGTCCGGCGCTTCCGTTTCGGCGAAGTCGAGGCGGAGGATCTGGTCGGCGTCACCACCGGTCTCGCCTGGACCGAGGTCGGCGGAGAGCTGTTGTCGGTTGAAGCGGCGATGGTTCCCGGCAAGGGCAGGATCACGACGACCGGCAAACTCGGCGACGTCATGCGCGAATCAGTGCAGGCGGCAGAGACGTTCGTGAAGGCACGCAGCGTCGCTTTCGGCATTCGGCCACCGCTTTTTGCCCGTAAGGACATACATGTGCATGTGCCTGAGGGAGCGACGCCGAAAGACGGCCCGAGCGCCGGCGTGGCCATGGTGACGTCCATCGTGTCCGTTCTGACGGGAATTCCGGTGCGCCGGGACATCGCCATGACCGGCGAAGTCACGCTGCGCGGCCGCGTTCTGCCCATCGGCGGACTGAAGGAGAAGCTGCTGGCCGCTCTGCGCGGAGGTCTGAAAACCGTTATAATTCCGAAGGATAACGAAAAGGACCTGGCGGAGATCCCCGACAACGTGAAGCGCGGACTGACCATCGTCTCTGCCAGCATGGTCGACGACGTGCTGAAGGAAGCGCTGACCGAACCGCTCGAGCCGATCGAGTGGGAGGAGTCGGAGGCAGTCGATCAGGTCCCTTCCGTGGGCGGAGAGGGTGATGACGAGGCCGTGCTTCGCCACTGAAGCGTTGCGCCGGATGACCGCACAGAGTAAGGGAATTCCAAGGCTGTAGGATTACAGGCTGGGCTCCGGGCGGCTGAGCGCCGTTCCGGGGCCCACTTGCAGGCACCCTCGTTCGCGTCCCTCCACACAAGAGGCGGCTGCTCAGCGGGTCGGATGCTTGGGCCGAACAGCCGACGGTACAACCTTGCCCATCACTGGAAGAAGGGGGGCGCGACGTGAACAAAAACGATCTTGTAGCTCATGTGGCAGACTCAGCGGGACTGAGCAAAGGCGACGCAACGAAGGCTGTCGACGCCGTGTTCGATGGCATCACTGGTACGCTGCAGCGGGGCGACGAGGTTCGGCTGGTTGGATTCGGCACGTTCAGCGTTGCCGACCGGGCGGCTTCCGAGGGCCGCAATCCGCGCACCGGCGAGAAGATTGACATCCCGGCCTCACGCCAGCCGAAGTTCAAGGCCGGCAAGGGGCTTAAGGACGCCCTAAACTAAGCACTTATCGGGGACGGACGGGCCGCCTTGGTACTGGCCGATCCGAAGCGCGAAGGCTCGGCGCCCTGAGATGGGCGCCGTAGCTGGGTTCGTCGGTCCCGTGGGCGATTAGCTCAGCTGGAAGAGCATCTCGTTTACACCGAGAGGGTCGGCGGTTCGAATCCGTCATCGCCCACCATGGGCCTGCTGGCGTTACAACGGCGGGTCACAAATCGCAGTAGCATGGGCGCGGGGACGGCAATGATGCAGCGCCAATCGTGGAAAGAGCGCATCGAAGAAGCGCTGCGGCGTGAAGCAGAAGCACATCAGCGCTACCTCGTTGCCGTGCAGCTGAACGCACCGTTCGAGATGGACGGGATCGATGCCCCTGAGGAGTCGCTGGCCCGGGAAGATGCCGCCTATCGCGAATGGCATGAAGCCCAGACACTGACCCGAGACTTGGTGGAGCGCTATCGCGCCGCCATGCGAAAGCGATGAGGGTCCGGACACACCGCCTGGCTTGACAGTCTCCGCGGCACAGGCGTAAGACACCTCCCTCGCGGCGGGAAGGTTGCACCTTCGCGCCGGCAGTATTGCGGGTGTAGCTCAGTTGGTTAGAGCGCCGGCCTGTCACGCCGGAGGCCGCGGGTTCAAGTCCCGTCACTCGCGCCATTGCCTCTCGTCGGTCCGATCCACGCCGACAGTCGTTCAATCCGCCACGAAGGAAGCGTCTGCAAAGCGCGTTGCGGTCAGCGGGTGCGGCACGATAGAGCTTTGCCTGACGTGGGCAGCGCTCTATATAGGGCCTCTGAATTCGGGGCTAATGGGTTTGGTTTTGCCCATGATTTCCCCGGTTTTTCCGCGATGCCGCTGATCTTGGATGCAGCGGTGGCGAGGGCGCCATGACGGAAGACTTGCTTATCGAATATTTGCCGATCCTTTTGTTCCTCGCGATTGCGATCGCGATGACGATTGCGATGGTCGGCATATCGTATGTACTGGGCCCGCAGAAGCCGGATGCGGAGAAGCTGTCGGCATATGAATGCGGGTTCGAAGCGTATGATGACGCCCGGTCCAAATTCGACGTCCGCTTCTATCTTGTCGCTATCCTGTTCATCATCTTCGACCTTGAGGTTGCCTTCCTGTTTCCGTGGGCGACGGCACTCGGGGATATCGGCATGTTCGGCTTCGTTTCGATGATGATATTCCTCACGATCCTGACAATCGGCTTCATCTACGAGTGGAAGAAGGGGGCCCTGGAATGGGAGTGAGCACTGGCGGCACCGCGCCGGCGGGGCCCGCAGGCGTCGGCCAGCCGATCCCCCCCGGGGCCGATCAGGATGCGCTGATCAAGGCGGCAGCGGCGGAACTGCAGGACAAGGGGTTCCTGGTCTCGACCATGGACGCCCTTTTGGCCTGGGCGCGAACCGGCTCTCTGTGGCCGATGACATTCGGCCTGGCGTGCTGCGCCATCGAGATGATCCATTCCTATATGGCCCGGTACGATCTCGACCGGCTGGGCGTCATCCCGCGTCCCAGCCCGCGGCAGTCGGACGTCATGATCGTCGCGGGCACGCTGACCAACAAGATGGCGCCGGCGCTGCGCAAGGTTTACGACCAGATGCCGGAGCCGCGCTGGGTGATCTCCATGGGCTCCTGCGCCAATGGCGGCGGCTATTATCACTATTCGTATTCCGTGGTGCGGGGCTGCGACCGCATTGTCCCCGTCGACATCTATGTGCCGGGATGCCCGCCGACCGCAGAAGCGCTTGTCTACGGCATCATCCAGCTTCAAAAGAAGATCCGTCGCGGCGGGCGGATCGCCCGCTAGACGCCGCCACTGGCAGGGGGCGGCCAAGAAACGGGGACAGGCGCGATGGCGCTACCGACACTGCGTGATCTGGCAGACTATCTCGGACAGTTGGATCCGGATGTCGTCGGGCATGACATGATCTGTGGCGAGCTGGTCGTGCGCGCCCGCAGAGGCGCAATCGTCCGCGTGCTCACCTTTCTGCGCGACGATGCCAATTGCCAGTTCTCGCAGCTCATGGACTTGTGCGGCGCCGACTATCCGGAGCGTGAGGAGCGTTTCGACGTCGTCTACAACCTGCTGAGCCTGAAGCACAATCAGCGCATTCGCGTGAAGGTGACGACGGACGAGGATACGCCCGTCCCGTCGGTTGCCGGCGTGTTCCCGACGGCGACTTGGTTTGAGCGGGAAGCGTGGGACCTGTTCGGCATCTTCTTCTCGGACAACCCGGATCTGCGCCGCATCCTTACGGACTACGGCTTCGACGGGCACCCGCTGCGCAAGGAATTTCCGCTGACCGGGTACACCGAGCTTCGATACGATGAAGAGCAGAAGCGCGTGGTGTACGAACCGGTCCAGCTGCAGCAGGACTTCCGCGTCTTCGACTTCCTGAGCCCCTGGGAAGGAATGACGACCGTGCATCTGCCCGGCGACGAGAAGGCCGATCAAGAGACCGAAGACGGAAAGGCGGCGCCATGACGACGACCGAGGCGCCCGAAGCAGGCGTCAAGATCAGGCCCTACTCGGTCAACTTCGGGCCGCAGCATCCGGCAGCCCATGGCGTTTTGCGGCTGGTCCTTGAGATGGACGGCGAGGTGGTGGAGCGGGCGGACCCCCATATCGGCCTGCTGCATCGCGGCACGGAAAAGCTGATCGAGTACAAGACCTACCTGCAGGCCGTTCCGTACTTTGACCGGCTGGACTATATGGCGCCCATGTGCCAGGAGCACGCCTTCGCCCTGGCGGTGGAGAAGCTCTTGGGCGTGCGCGTGCCGGAGCGGGGCCAGTACATCCGCGTCCTCTTCTCCGAGATTACTCGGATCCTGAACCATCTTCTCAACGTTACGACCTTTGCCCTTGATGTTGGGGCGACAACGCCGTCGCTCTGGGCCTTTGAAGAGCGCGAAGTTCTGTTCGAATTCTGTGAACGCGTTTCCGGCGCGCGCATGCACTGCGCGTATTTCCGGCCGGGCGGCGTGCATCAGGACATGCCGGCAGGACTGGCCGACGATATCTGGGCCTACACCGAGCGTCTCCCTAAGTTCCTGGAAGAGCTGGAAGGCCTGCTGACGGAGAACCGCATCTTTAAGCAGCGGACGGTCGATATCGGCGTGGTCAGCCGGGACGACGCTCTGGCCTGGGGATTCTCCGGACCGATGCTGCGCGCCTCCGGCGTGCCTTGGGACCTGCGCAAGGCCCAGCCCTACGACGTTTACGACCGCATGGACTTCGACATCCCCACCGGCACGACCGGCGACTGCTACGCACGCTATCTGGTGCGAATGGAAGAGATGCGCCAGTCGTTGCGCATCATGCGCCAGTGCCTGACGGAGATGCCGAAGGAGGGCCCGGTCAAAGCCATCGACCACAAGGTGTCACCGCCGCCGCGCGGTGAAATGAAGCGGTCGATGGAGGCCTTGATCCACCACTTCAAGCTCTACACCGAGGGCTATCACGTGCCGGCCGGCGAAACCTACTCGGCGGTGGAATCCGTGAAGGGCGAATTCGCCGTCTATGTCGTCAGCGACGGCACGAACAAGCCCTATCGCTGCCATATCCGCTCACCCGGCTACGTGCACTTGCAGGCACTGGACCTGATGTCCAAGGGCCACATGCTGGCCGATGTGGTGTCGATCATCGGCGCGACCGATATCGTTTTCGGAGAGATCGATCGATGACCACCGCGACATCGCAGGCCGAGGTCGAGCAGCCCGCGAGCTTCGCCTTCACGGCGGACAACCTGAAGCGCGCCAAAGAGATCATGGCCCGCTATCCGGACGGCCGCCAGCAGAGCGCGGTGATGCCGCTGTTGGATCTGGCGCAGCGCCAGTACGGAAACTGGCTGCCCCGTGCGGCCATGGACCATGTGGCAGAGCTCTTGGAGATGCCGCGGATCCGCGTGTACGAGGTCGCAAGCTTCTACACCATGTACAACAAGACCCCGGTGGCGAAGCATTTCGTGCAGATCTGCCGGACCACGCCCTGCTGGCTTTGCGGCTCCGATGAGATAACACGGGCCATCAAGGATGCGACCGGTGCCGGCGTGGGCGAGACATCCGGAGACTTCACGGTCGTCGAGGTCGAATGCCTGGGCGCCTGCGTGAATGCGCCGATGGTGCAGGTGAACGACGACTATTACGAAGATCTGGACTACGACAGGACCGTCGCGTTGATGGAAGCGCTGAAGAAGGGCGAGCAGCCGTCCATCGGATCGCAGACGGGGCGGCGCGGCAGCGAAGCGGCGTCCGGACCGACCACAATGCTGAAGGCAAGGCCGCGACCGAAGTCCGACGGCGGCACCAAGAAGAACAAGGGGTAGGGCGATGCTGCGCGACGAAGATCGCATCTTCACCAACCTCTACGGCTGGTACGGCGCTGATCTGGAGGCTTCGCGCAAGCGGGGCATCTGGGACAACACCAAGGCATTGGTGGCGCTCGGCCGCGACGAAGTCGTCGAACAGGTCAAGATATCGGGTCTGCGGGGTCGGGGCGGGGCCGGGTTCCCCACCGGTCTGAAGTGGTCCTTCATGCCGAAGCAGAGCAAGGACGGCCGGCCGAGCTACCTTGTCATCAACGCCGATGAGTCCGAGCCCGGCACGTGCAAGGACCGTGAGATCCTGCGCTACGATCCGCACAGGCTGCTGGAAGGCGCGCTCCTGTCTGGCGTCGGCATGGGGGCGAGTGCCTGCTACATCTACATACGTGGCGAGTTCTATAACGAGGGCTCGGCCGTACAGGTCGCGATCGACGAAGCTTATGACGCTGGCCTGTTGGGCAAGAACGCCTGCGGCAGCGGCTACGACTATGACGTCTATCTGCATCGCGGTGCGGGCGCCTATATCTGCGGCGAGGAGACGGCGCTTCTGGAGAGCCTGGAAGGCAAGAAGGGCCAGCCCCGCAACAAGCCGCCGTTTCCGGCGATGGCCGGACTCTACGGATGCCCGACCACGGTCAACAATGTCGAAACGATCGCGGTCGTGCCGGAAATCCTGCGGCGCGGCGGCGAGTGGTTCGGCGCCCTCGGCCGGCCCAAGAACTGTGGCACCAAGCTGTTCTGCATATCCGGGCATGTCACCCAGCCGTGCAATGTCGAAGAAGAGCTGGGTATTCCGTTGAAAGAGCTGATCGACCGCCATGCCGGCGGGGTGCGCGGTGGCTGGGACAACCTCTTGGGCGTGATCCCCGGCGGCTCGTCCGTTCCCGTCATCCCGAAGGATATCTGCGATACGGTCTTGATGGATTTCGACAGCCTGCGCGACGTCAAGACGGCGCTTGGAACGGCGGGCGTCATCGTCATGGACCGGTCGACAGACATTGTCGAAGCGATCGTGCGGCTGGCGCATTTCTACATGCATGAGAGTTGCGGCCAGTGCACCCCCTGCCGCGAGGGAACTGGCTGGATGTGGCGGGTGCTGAGGCGCATGGGTAAGGGCCAAGCGACGGTCGAGGAGATCGACACGCTCTATGAGGTGACGAAGGAGATCGAAGGCCATACGATCTGCGCCCTCGGCGATGCAGCCGCCTGGCCTGTACAGGGGTTGATCCGCCATTTCCGCCCGGAACTTGAGCGCCGCATTCAGGCCTACCGACGCGAGGCTCAGGCTCGCGCGGCCTGACCGCGGCCCTGCGGACAAAGCGGCACGACGGGCCGCCGATCGACGTGGATGTGAGGAGGAAGCGATGCCTAAGCTAACGATCGACGGCATCGAGATCGAGGTCGAACCGGGCACGTCGGTGCTGCAGGCCTGCGAGCGCCTCGGCATCGAGATTCCCCGGTTCTGCTTCCACGACCGTCTATCCGTCCCCGCCAACTGCCGCATGTGCCTGGTGGAGCTGGAGCGTTCGCCCAAGCCCATTGCCTCCTGCGCCAATCCGGCGACCGACGGCATGGTCATCCACACCGACAGCGAACTCACCAAAAAGGCGCGCAAGGGCGTCATGGAGTTCCTGTTGATCAACCATCCGCTGGATTGCCCGATCTGCGATCAGGGCGGGGAATGCGATCTGCAGGATCAGGCGGTGGCCTATGGTCTGGATCACAGCCGCTATCAGGAAAACAAGCGGGCGGTGAAGGAGAAGTATCTCGGGCCGCTGATCAAGACCTTCATGACCCGCTGCATCCACTGCACGCGCTGCATCCGCTTCGCCAACGAAATCGCCGGGGTGGAGGAGCTGGGCGCGACCGGCCGCGGCGAGCACATGGAGATCGGCACCTATATCGAGAGCGCGATCACCTCGGAGCTTTCGGGCAATCTGATCGATGTCTGCCCCGTCGGGGCTCTGACTTCCAAGCCCTATGCGTTCGCGGCCCGTCCTTGGGAGCTGAAGCGCACGGATTCCATCGATGTCATGGATGCTGTCGGCAGCAGTATCCGCATCGACAGCCGCGGCGGCGAGGTCATGCGCGTGCTGCCGCGCCTGCATGAGGACGTGAACGAGGAGTGGATCAGCGACAAGACGCGGTTCGCCTGTGACGGGTTGAAACGCCAGAGGCTGGACAGGCCCTATGTCCGTGAGGACGGGCGCCTGCAGCCGGCCACATGGCCGGAAGCATTCGCCGCCGTTGCCGACAGGCTGTCGGGCCTGAAAGGCGAGGAGACTGCGGCCATTGCCGGCGACCTCGCCGATGCCGAAGGGCTGATGGCCCTGAAGGATCTGATGGCCTCGCTGGGCTCCCCCAACCTGGACTGCCGCCAGGACGGCGCGAAGATCGGCGAGGGCCCTCGGTCGGGCTACATCTTCAACACCGGCATTGCCGGCATCGAATCGGCAGATGCGATCCTGCTGGTGGGAACGAACCCCCGCTGGGAAGCGCCCATGGTCAATGCGCGCATCCGTAAGCGCTGGCTCTTGGGCGGACAGATCGGGGCGTTGAAGGTCGGCGTTGTCGGCCCGGATGTGGATCTGACCTATCGTAAAGAGCATTTGGGCGCCGGCCCTCGTACTCTGGAGTCGATTGCGGAGGGCAAGAATGCCTTCGCCGACGTTCTGAAGGCTGCCGAACATCCGATGGTGATTGTCGGCATGGGTGCCCTGACGCGGTCTGACGGTGCCGCCGTGCTGGCTATGGCGCGCTCGATCGCAGAGACGTACGGCGCGGTCAAAGAGGGATGGAACGGTTTCAACGTGCTGCATACGGCCGCGGGCCGCGTGGGTGCACTGGACTTGGGCTTCCTGCCGGGCGAAGGCGGCCGCGATCTTCCCGGCATTCTGGACGGTGCCCAGTCCGGCGCCGTCAAGCTGGTCTGGCTATACGGCGCGGATGAATTCGATGTCTCGCAGCTGGGTCCCGATGCGGACAACGGCGCCTTCGTTGTGTATCAGGGCCATCATGGTGACCGTGCGGCCCATCGTGCCGACGTCATTCTGCCGGGGGCTGCGTATACCGAGAAGAACGCGACCTACGTGAACACCGAAGGGCGCGTACAGCGGGCCCGCATGGCGGTGTTTCCGCCCGGCGATGCGCGGGAAGACTGGCGGATCATTCGCGCCTTCAGCGAGACGATCGGCCGGAAGCTGCCCTATGACAGCCTGACCCAAGTGCGCAACCGGCTTGCCGAGGTGAACGCCGTCTTCGCCACCCTCGACCGGCTGCCGGAAGAAGCGCTGGGCGAGTTCGGCGAGGCTGGCAAGGTCGGCTCGGCAGGGTTCGTGTCGCCGGTCGACAACTTCTACATGACCGACCCGATCAGCCGTGCCTCGATCACTATGGCGAAATGCATGGACGAGATCGTGGGCCGGGCATCGGCAGCCGCGGAATAGGGGCAGGCTAGGGCAATGGATTTCTGGAACGTATATGCCTGGCCGACGATCCTGATCGTCCTGTCGATCCTGGCGATCGTGGTACCGATCATCCTATCCGTGGCCTATCTGACTCTGGCCGAGCGCAAGATCATGGGCGCCATGCAGCTGCGCCAGGGGCCCATGGTGGTCGGCCCGTTCGGTCTCCTGCAGCCGATCGCCGATGGCGTAAAGCTGATGGCGAAAGAGACGATCGTTCCCAGCGGCGCTAACCGCGTCGTCTTCATCGTCGCGCCGATGCTGACCTTCTTCCTCGCCTTGGTTGCCTGGGCGGTGATTCCCTTCGACGATGGCTGGGTTCTGGCGGACATCAATGTCGGTGTCCTCTACCTATTCGCGATCTCGTCGCTCGGCGTCTATGGGATCGTCATGGCCGGTTGGGCCTCCAACTCCCGCTACGCCTTTCTCGGCGGCCTGCGGTCTGCGGCCCAGATGGTCAGCTATGAGGTCTCCATCGGCTTTGTCATCATCACGGTGCTGCTATGTGTGGGTTCGCTGAACCTCAGTGACATCGTGCGGGCGCAGGAGGACCTTTGGTTCTTCATTCCGTTGTTCCCGATGTTCATCGTCTTCTTCGTCTCCACCGTGGCGGAGACCAACCGGCTGCCGTTCGATCTGCCGGAAGGCGAGTCGGAGCTGGCGGGCGGCTTCATGGTGGAATACTCCGCCATGACCTATGCGCTCTTCTTCCTTGGCGAATATGCCAACATGATTCTGATGAGCGGCATGACCACGGTGCTGTTCCTCGGGGGATGGCTGCCGCCGTTCGATTTCGCGCCGTTCACCTGGATCCCCGGAGTGGTCTGGTTCGCGCTGAAGGTGGCGGCGTGCCTGTTCGTCTTCATCTGGATTCGCGCGACCTTCCCGCGCTATCGCTATGATCAGCTGATGCGCCTGGGCTGGAAGGTGTTTCTGCCGCTGTCACTGTTGTGGATCGTGGTGACGGCGGGCGCGCTGATCGCGTTCGACTGGTTGCCGGAATGACCGGCAATCGCAGCTTGCCGGCAAGGGGGAAGTCCCTATGGCGTTCATAGACCGTACGGCCCGCAGCCTGCTGCTGACTGAGCTGCTCAGCGGCATGGCGTTGACCTTCAAGGCGATGTTCAAGCCGAAGGTGACGCTGAACTATCCCTATGAGAAGGGGCCGCTCAGCCCGCGCTTCCGCGGCGAGCATGCGTTGCGCCGGTATCCCAACGGCGAAGAGCGGTGCATTGCCTGCAAGCTGTGCGAGGCCATTTGCCCGGCGCAGGCCATCACCATCGAGGCCGAACCGCGCGAAGACGGCAGCCGCCGCACGACCCGCTACGACATCGACATGACGAAGTGCATCTATTGCGGCTTCTGCCAAGAGGCTTGCCCGGTGGATGCCATCGTCGAGGGGCCGAATTTCGAATTCGCCACCGAGACGCGTGAGGAACTCTACTACAACAAGCAGAAGCTGCTGGAAAACGGCGATCGCTGGGAAGCACAGCTTGCCGCCAACATTGCAGCGGACGCTCCATACCGCTAAAACGCAGCAGCTTTCGGCTAGGGGGCCCACCGCTCGGGACGTTTCGTGGCAAAGGCACCAGGCATGCGCCTGGACCGCCACAGGGTCCCTGACGTCCAAACCTGCCGGCAAGTCGTCGATGCTGGAGCCGGTTCTCTATGGTCATTCAAGGCCTGGCTTTCTACCTGTTTGCCC
>JANQQD010000206.1 GCA_028285185.1 Anaerolineae bacterium
GAAGGGTCCGCCAATGCTGGCAACCCCCAAAGAGGTATGTTATGTGACGGCAGCCTTCGCCCGGGCGACGGGCGTGACAAGTCGTCGGACGCCGGGAACAGTGCCGTCAATGTTCTCCCGACAAACGATTGGCAAAGAAAAGGCAGGAGCCAATGAGTGATATCGCCGAACGGGTCAAGAAGATCGTCGTGGAGCATCTCGGTGTCGAGGAAGCGAAGGTGACGGAAACCGCCAGCTTCATCGACGATCTGGGTGCTGACAGCCTGGACACCGTCGAACTGGTGATGGCGTTCGAGGAAGAGTTCGGATGCGAGATCCCGGACGATGCGGCGGAGAAGATTCTCACCGTGAAAGACGCCATCGAGTTTATCCAGAAGCATAACGCGGCTTAGGGTGCCAGAGGCATACTGCTGCTTAAGGTGATCGAGGGCACGACCGGGGCGGCGACGGCTGTAGTGGCCGCTCCGCCATCGTGCGTCTCTTGGGGAACATAATGCGACGCGTCGTGGTAACCGGCCTCGGTTTGGTGTCCCCTCTGGGGGTTGGCGTCCAGCACAATTGGGAGCGGCTGATCGGAGCCGCGAGCGGTATCGGGCCGATTACCGAATTCGACGTCTCCGACTTGCCGTCGAAGATCGCCGGTTCGGTACCGCGGGGGCCGACCGAAGAGGGATTGTTCAATCCGGACGATTTCTTCCCGCCCAAAGAGCAGCGAAAGAACGACGATTTCATCGTCTACGCCATCGCGGCGGCACGCCAGGCGGTCGAAGACGCCGGGTGGACGCCGGAAGACGAGGAAAGCCGCTTCCGTACCGGTGTCATGATCGGATCGGGCATCGGCGGTCTGAAATGGATCGCCGATGGCGCACTCCTGTTGGAGTCGCGCGGCGCCCGGCGGGTATCGCCGTTCTTCATTCCGGCCGCTCTTATCAACCTCGCCTCCGGTCAGGTTTCCATCCAGTACGGCTTCAAGGGGCCAAACCATGCGGTGGTGACGGCCTGTTCCACCGGCGCGCACGCCATCGGCGACGCGGCCAGGCTGATCGCCTTGGACGATGCCGACGTGATGGTGGCGGGCGGCGCGGAGTCGGCTGTCTGCCGGCTTGGTGTCGCAGGCTTCGCCGCTTCACGAGCTCTCTCCACCGGCTATAACGACACGCCGGAACGGGCGTCGCGGCCTTACGACAAGGGGCGCGACGGCTTCGTGATGGGCGAAGGTGCCGGCATCCTGGTTCTTGAAGAGCTTGAGCACGCCAAGCAGCGCGGCGCCGACATCTATGCAGAGGTGGTGGGCTACGGGCTTTCCGGCGACGCGTTTCACATCACCGCCCCGCCCGAAGATGGCAACGGCGGTTTGAGATCGATGAAGGCGGCGCTGAAGCGTGCAGAGCTGTCGCCTGAAGACGTCGACTACATCAACGCCCATGGCACGTCGACGCCGCTGGGCGATGAGATCGAGCTTGGCGCGGTGCGCAAGCTGTTCGGTCCGGCGATCGAGACCGTTTCCATGTCGTCGACCAAGTCGGCGATTGGGCATTTGCTGGGGGCCGCTGGCGCGGTGGAGGCGATCTACTCCATCCTGGCGATCAACCACGGTGTCGTGCCGCCCACCTTGAACCTGGACGACCCGTCGGAGAGCTGCACGGGCGTCGATCTTGTGCCGAAGGTCGCCAAGGAACGCCGCGTGCGGACCGCCCTGTCGAACAGCTTCGGCTTCGGCGGGACTAACGCGACGCTGATCTTCCGCGAGTTCGCCTGACGAATGATCCGGTTTGCCGCATGGTTGTTTGCGGCCATCAGCGGGTTGGCGATCGTCGCGGCAGCCGTCTTCGGCGCAGCATTGTGGATGTACCGTGCCCAAGGCCCCCTGACGGAAGAGGTCACGGTGCTGATCCCGCCGGGGTCGGGCATGACGACCATCGCGGCACTGCTTGAGCGCGCCGATGTGGTGGAAGACGGCTGGGTCTTCGAGCTGGCCGCTCGGATCACTGGACAGGATCGGGACCTGCAGGCCGGAGAGTACGCCTTCCCGGCCGGGACAAGCACCGCACTGGCCCTCAGCATCCTGGCCGAGGGGCGCACGATTTCCCACACGATCACCGTCCCAGAAGGGCTGACCAGCCACGCAATCGTGGAACTGGTCTGGGATGAGCCGTTGCTGACCGGCGAGGTTGCTGGCGTGCCGCCGGAAGGGACGTTGCTGCCCGAGACCTACCAGATCCGCCGCGGCGATACGCGACCGGACGTGGTCGCGCGCATGCAGACCGCCATGGACGAAACGCTGGCGGAACTCTGGGCGACACGGGCCGAAGGTCTGCCTTTCGAAACGCCTGAAGAGGCGCTGATCCTGGCATCGATCGTGGAGAAAGAGACGGGGCTGCCGGAAGAACGCGCCCTGATCGCCGGCGTCTTCGTCAACCGGCTCAACCGCGGCATGCGCCTTGAAACTGATCCTACGGTGATCTATGCGCTGACCGAAGGTCGCGGGCCGCTGGGCCGCGCCCTCACCCGCACCGACCTGCAGACCGACTCGCCCTACAACACCTACCGCGTCGCGGGCCTGCCACCGGGGCCCATCTGCAATCCGGGGCGCGCGGCGATCGCCGCCACCCTCCACCCCGAGACCAGCGACTATCTCTTCTTCGTCGCCGATGGCACCGGCGGGCACGCCTTTGCCCGGACCCTGGAAGAGCACAATCGAAACGTCGCCGCCTGGCGTCGCATTCAGAGGCAACAACAGCCACAGCCCTGACGAGACGGCGCGCAGTTATCGGCAGTTGGCCGCCGGCGGCGCGCGTAGCTTGCCCAGTGCCTCTTCCACCGCGTCAAAGGGAAGCAGCACCGAAGCATGGCGGGTGGGAATATCCGCCACAGGGGCCAGGATCGCCAGATCGGCCCACACCCCGCCGGGTGCCGGCCTGCGATGCTTCAGCATCTGGCGCAAGTGATCCGCGGCCCCGTGGATCTCATCCGCCGTGCGGCCGACCACCACGTCCGCGAGAATTGCCGCAGACGCACGCCCAAGCGCGCAGGCCTCGACCTTCTGTCCGAACTCCGCAACGCGGTCATCGGCCATGGTCAGATCGACGGCAATGCGGCTGCCGCACACCCGGCTGACCCGCTCGACCGTCACGTCGGGGTCGCTCAGCCGCTGCAGCCTTGAGACGCTCGCCGCCTTCTTCAGGATCGGCTCGTCATAGAGATCCGATTCGTCCATCGGAGATCCGCACGCCGCTTACGTGATTGCGCGATCACGCACCCTACTACGCGGGATACTCCACGTGATAGCCCCCGCCTTCGGCTGCCGGCAGCGGCCGGCAGTGGGAGATCGTGCCACACCGCCATGCATCGATAAGCCGGCGCCCAACGGGCACAAAGAGCGTTTCGCCCGCCCCAGGCACGGCCGGGTCAAGCCGGACCCAAAGCCAGCGCAAGCCGCTGTGCCTGCCGGTACGCAGCATCAACTCCAGACGGCTCAATGCCTGGCACCGCTCGACCCCACGCAGATCCAGTTCGATCTCGCCCGCGGAACGGTCTTCACAAAGCGTCTCAGCACACCCAATGGTCACGGAACATGTCCTTGCAGACGACGCATACGCTGCCGATAGCATTTTAATCATTAGTATGCGAATTTCTCAAGCGCTGTCTCTGACTTGCGCTCAACAAAGATCTGGTGAGCCGACATCCGAGGGTTTGATTTCTGAGGCTGGCCGCGGAACGGACCGACCCCGCTCACTCGGCGGGCAGCTCTTCGTCGCGCTCAAACAGTATCGGCGCCCCGGAGCGGGTCGTACGCAGCTGCTCGACATCCTCCACGGTCCGGCCCCACACATTGCAGGGAACCGCCAGCGGAACCTCGTTCTGCAGATGCGAGTCCGGCCCCAGTTCGATCGCCACGGCGTCTTTGTCCACCCAGAATGCAAGCTCGTTGGGCCTGACCGTCCGGCGGGCATCGGCTTCGCGCCAACGTTGCACCGGCGTGGTGAACACGACTTCCTCTCCCCAGGTCATGGCCCGAGAGGTAAATGGCGCTGCGTCATAGAGCGCATCCGCCGTCGGCGTGTCGTACAGCTCGGCGTGGATCACCTTGCTGCCAATGGTGAGGCGCAGCCTGCGCATTTCAGTCCCCCAAAACCCATGTCAGCGCACAAACGCACACCTGTTCCGCGGCTGCTCGCGCAACTCGGCGGCGTTCCTGCCCTACAACGCTCCGGTTATCCGGAGTCATCCATGTTGAAGTGGCCGACCTGCCTGATGCCCCACTCCAAACGATGCCCCTCGATCGTTTGGAAATCCTTATTGCAGTTCCCCGGCCAATGGATTCAATACAACGAAACGTATAATGCTGCAATGCACAATCGGATGCGATCCAGCGTCGCACAAACATATGCAGTGGATAATTCGGCCTCGAACATCCTTAGGTGGCCAAGCTTGTAATCTGTGGCCGGGCGCTTGCATCTCGCAGCGCAAAAATCGCAATTTCCCTCCCGAAGATTGCCTGTATGAGCCACGGCATGAGGCAGAAGAGGATGCCCCGAAGCCGCGAGACGGGCGGTGATGTCGGCGGGCGATGCCCGATCTGCCAACGCCCGCTGATCGAGGGCCCCAGCGTCGACCGCCATCACTGGGTGCCGCTGAGCCACGGTGGCCGCGAGGCGGCGCTGCTGCATCGGATCTGTCACCGCATGCTGCACCGGCTGTTCACCGAGGCGGAGCTTGCGCGCAGCTACAGCACCGCGGAAGCGGTTCTGGCTCACCCTGACATGCAGCGGTTTGTCGCCTGGGTCCGCCGCCAGCCGGCCGACTATGTGGGCTGGCCGCGGGCACCGAGAGGCTCGGGCAGGCGCCCGGCTAAGCGCCGAGGCTAGACGGTACCCCCCACCACCAGATTGCGGACCGCGAGGAAATAGGATCTCTGGTCAACCAGCATCAGGTCGTTGTGCCCCGCGCCCGGGATCTCGACCATGCGCTTCGGCCCCGGTGCCGCTTCATGCAGCGCATGCCCGTCGGCGACGGGAATGATCCAGTCTTCGCTGCCATGGATCAGCACCGTCGGGCACGCAACGCGGCGCATCTTCTCCAGGTTGCCGAAGCCGTCACGCCCCTCGTCCGCGCCGGTCAGGCGCATGCCACCCAGCCTTTCGATCAGGGCCACCGTAAAGGCAAACCCGCTTTCTATGATCAGGCCGGCCGGCGGCGACTCGGCTGTGGCGGCGATCTCCAGCGCCGCAGCACTGCCGAGCGACCGCCCCATCAGGTGGAGGCCGGAAGGCGCCAGCCCCAGCCCTTCCAGAATGGCCGGCGTCTGTCGGTAGGTGGCCATGGCGTCGGCCAGCAGGCTCGGTCCGTCGGGCTGCCCTTGGCTGGTGCCGTAGCCCCGGTAGTCGGCGACGAACAGCGTCATGCCGAGTCGGTTGTAGAGCACCGAGAGGTCGTCATAGTCGGCTGCGATCTCGCCATTGCCGTGGAAATAGAGGATCGCCGGCGCGGTCTCGGACGCCACGAACACCTTGCCGCCCAGCTTCGTGCCGTCGTCCGCCGTGATTGTCACGGGATGCGCCGTCTCGTCGGCGCGGCCGCCCGGCATTTCCGGGCGTGGATGAAACAGAACCCGCAGAACTTCCGGCCTAGCCAGCAGGGGAACTGAAGTGCCTGTCATCGCGGATCTCCCGGCACCGGAACGGCCACGTGAAGAGGGGTGCCGGCCGACAAACTGCCAGCAGCAGCGTTGGCAACGCCATTAGAAAACACGGACATTCGCCGCCGGTGCGATGCCGGCCCGTTGCCCGATCGCGCCGAAGCAAGCAAACTCCCCGCGCTGACTGCCGGGACCGGCAGGAGTTTGCCGTGCCCCGCGCAGTCCAGTCAGTCACAGGGAGGAAGGACGCATGGACGTTCGTGCCGCCGTTGCGCATGCCGCGGGCCAGCCGTTGTCACTCGAAACCGTGCAGTTGGAAGGTCCCAAAGCGGGCGAAGTGATGGTCGAGATCAAGGCGACCGGCATCTGCCACACCGACGCCTACACGCTTTCGGGCGAAGACCCGGAAGGCGCCTTTCCCGCCATCCTCGGCCATGAGGGTGCGGGCGTGGTGGTCGAGGTCGGCCCCGGCGTCACGTCGGTCAAGCCGGGCGACCATGTGATCCCGCTTTACACCCCGGAATGCCGGGAATGCGATTACTGCCTGCACCCAAAGACCAACCTGTGCCAGGCGATTCGCGCCACCCAGGGCCAGGGCGTCATGCCGGACGGCACCAGCCGCTTCTCGCTCGGCGGCAAGCCGCTGCTGCACTACATGGGCACGTCGACCTTCGCCAACTTCACGGTGCTACCGGAGATCTCCGTCGCCAAGATCCGGCCCGACGCGCCCTTCGACAAGGTCTGCTATATCGGCTGCGGCGTGACGACCGGCATCGGTGCCGTGATCCACACCGCGAAGGTGGAGCCGGGCTCCAACGTCGTCGTCTTCGGCCTTGGCGGCATCGGCCTGAACGTGATCCAGGGTGCCCGCATGGTCGGGGCCGACATGATCGTCGGTGTCGACATCAACCCGTCGAAGCGTGCGATTGCCGAGCAGTTCGGCATGACCCATTTCGTGAACGCCGCCGAGGTGCCCGAGGCGGAGATGGTCCCCCATCTGGTCGATCTGACCGGCGGCGGCGCCGACTATGCCTTCGAATGCGTCGGCAACGTGAAGCTGATGCGCCAGGCGCTGGAATGCTGCCACAAGGGCTGGGGCGAATGCGTCATCATCGGCGTGGCCGGCGCCGGACAGGAAATCGCCACGCGCCCGTTCCAGCTGGTTACCGGCCGGGTCTGGCGCGGCACGGCCTTCGGCGGGGCGCGCGGCCGCACCGACGTGCCGCGCATCGTCGACTGGTACATGGAGGGCAAGATCAATATCGACGACTTGATCACCCACACGCTGCCGTTCGACCAGATCAACGAAGGCTTCGAACTGATGCATCGCGGCGAGTCGATCCGCAGCGTCGTAATGTTCTGATCCGGACCGAAGTGTCGCGGGCTCCGGGGCTTGGCGCAGCTCCGGTGCTTCCGGTATTAGACTGGGGATTGGAATCGGCAGCGCCGCCGGGACCCTAGCGGCTCGACGGCGCTGTCGTTTGCACCGCCATTTCCAGGACTGCTCCGCGAACCAATGCCGTTGCGATTGTGTGGGTTGGCCGTGCTCGCCGCGTGGCTCGCCGTGGCTGGGGCTGCGTCGGCGACGCCGCCGACGCACACGGTCCACCGTATCTTCTTTGTCGGTGACAGCCTGGCGCACGGGGTGTCCGCCCATATGCAGATCATGCTGGCCCCCCAGGGGCGCGAATGGCGCAACGCAACGGTGGAGCCGCATGTGTTCACGGGCGGCGGCGTCATCCGCCGGCCAGGGCAGGATCTGCTGGCGGTGCTGCGAGGCCGGCTGCAGCTGCCCGACCCGCCGGTCGACATCGTGATCCTGATGGCCGGCATCAACGATGTCGGCATGCCGATCGGCGGCGGTGCTTTCTACGGCGATGCCTGGCAAGAGGCCTATCTCGACCGGATGCAGACGATGATCGCCGTCGCCACGGACCGCGACCTGCCCGTCTTCTGGGTCGGCATGCCAGTGCTTGGCCATCGTCTGTTTGCCGAACCCTTCGAAACCCATATCCGCCCGCTGCAATACGCTCTTCTAACTCGGCACGACAGCGGGGCGACACTGGTCGACCTCTTCAAGCTGACGACGATCGACGGCGCCTATACCGAGTTCCTGGATTTCGGCAGCGGCACTCCTGAACGCTTCCGGGCCAATGACGGCATCCACTTCTCCCCCAACGGCTACCGGCTGTTGGCCGGCCGCATCCTCGACCGGATGGAGGCGGACTTGTCCGTGCGATTGCGCCCCGGCCCGGATTGGAGTGTGCTGGAGGAATGAGCAGTCGCCGCACCAACAGGGCGTATCGAGGCGCAGGCCGTGGCCGTTGACCTGGCTTGCCGGGCCTATGGCGAAGGTCCCACGGTGGTGATCCTGCACGGCCTGTTCGGGTCGGCTCGGAACTGGGCCACGGTCGCGCGGGCGTTGGGCGAGCGATACCACGTGCTGACCGTCGACCTGCGCAATCACGGCGACTCGCCCTGGGCGGACGAGATGGGCTTCGAGGCCATGGCGGAGGATCTGGACGCCTTCCTGGCGGCCCGGAACATCCGCGCCGCCGCGGTCATCGGCCACAGCATGGGCGGCAAGACCGCGATGATGGCGGCCCTGACGCGGCCGGACCGGATCGCCGGCCTCTTGGTGGCCGACATTGCGCCGATCCCCTACCGCGAAAGCTTGCTGGACCATGTGGAAGCTGCAGCCGACCTGCAGCTCGCCGGCACCGAGCGCCGGGCGGAGCTGGACGAAGACCTGAGCGGCCTGATCCCCGAGCCGGGCACACGCGCCTTCATCCTTCAGAACGTGGTGCAGGAGGCCGGTCGTTTCCGCTGGCGCGTCAACCTGCAGGCGCTACGCGCCAGCGCCAACGCGATCACCGATTTCCGCGCGCCCCACGGTGCGCGCTATGACGGCCCTTGCCTGTTCATCGCCGGCGCCCGGTCCGACTACATCATGCCCCGGCACCACGACGCCATCGCCACACTGTTCCCCGCGGCCAAGGTGGTGACCGTCGCGGATGCCGGCCACTACGTTCACGCGGACCAGCCGGAGCGGTTTGTAGAGACGGCGAGGGCGTTCCTCCGGTCTCGGGTCTTCGTCCACTGACGGTGCCAATTTGCCGGCGGCCACCGCGCAGCGGCGGCGCTAAGCGTCAGCGATCTGTCTCGGCTCGAGCCTGGCTGGGACCGGCGATCAGGTCGATCAGGGCATCCAGCACGAACCAGGTCGCCAGGAAGGCCACAGCTTCCAAGAGGAAGCTGCCGAACTTGTAGAACATCTCGGCGATAGCGAGGGACCCGACAAGCACCGGGGCCTGCCGGGCCAACAAAGCGCGACTGCTCAACGACCTGATCAGTGTGTACATCCCATAGCTCCCTGCAGATGTGTGTTCATCTTTCCGGCCGGATACCGTCGCGCCGGCGCTCTGTCTCTCTCGTTCATGCCGCCCGGAACTGGAAGTCGCCGGACAGCCAGGCGCCTCCGGACCGGTACCACAGCCGCACCCACACATCGCTGCCGTCCGTGGGCAGGCCGGTCACCGTATCGTTGAGCCCGGTACCGAGCGAGCCGCTGTTGTAGAGGTCGTTGCCGCCCTGGGTGGACCCTACATAGAGCCACCATTGCGCCACCGGCGTGCCGTTGGCGGCCCAGCTGAAGGTCACGGTCGCCCCCGGCAGGGTCGATCCGGGCGCGGGCGAGACGATGGCCGGCACCGCAGGCGTGGCCGCCGTGTACTGGCTGTCGACGGAGTGCCAGGCCCCGGCGGTGCGGTACCACAGCCGCACGAACACCGTGCTGCCGTTCATCGGCAGCCCCGTCACCGTCTCGTTGAGGCTCGTTCCGAGCGAGCCGCTGTTGTAGATGTCGCGTGCGCCAACGCTGGACCCCACATAGAGCCACCATTGCGCGACAGTTGTGCCGTTGTCGCGCCATTCGAAGGTGACGGTATCGCCCGTGAGCGTCGCGCCGGGCAGCGGCGTCGTGATCTCCGGCGGGCCGGCCAGGGCCGCCGTATAGGTGGTGTCGATCGACCGCCAGGCCCCCGCGGTCCGGTACCAGAGGCGCACGAACACCTGGCTGCCGTCCCGCGGCAGGCCGGGAACGGTCTCGAACAGGGCGGTTCCCAGCGACCCGCTGTCATGGTGCTCACGGCCACCCAATCGCGACCCGACATAGAGCCACCATTGGGCGACCGCCGTGCCATTGGCCGACCATTCGAAGGTCACCGTGTCGCCGGAGAAGGTCGCGCCGGGCACCGGATTGGTCATGGACGGCATGCCGACCGCGGCCGTGATCGGCACCGTGTTGGAGGTATAGGTCGCCGGGCACCGCCGGTCCCTGAGCGTGATATAGACGCTGTTGGGCGGCGCGTCGCCCTGCGGCAGGCCAAACCAGAGCTGGTCGAGGCTCTGGGACGACCCCAGCGCACAGAACCCGTAGATCCGCTGATTGTTGTCGCCGTTGAAGATGTCGACCCAGGTTCGCGAGGAATTGGTGTTGGTGCCGCAGGGCGGCAGGTCCGGCGAGGGACGGAACAGCGAGTCCGGATAGCTGGCGCGGTTGGCCACTGACAGCTTGTAGCGCGTGAAGGGGTTGCCCTGGACTGTGTAGTTCTCCGTACCCGTGAACTGCAGGACGGGTGCCGGAAACGCATTGGCGATGGGCAGGTCGATCTCGAACATGCCGCGGCCGTGGGTCACGCAGACCAGCCGGCAGCCCATCCAGAACAGATCGCGGCAGGCCACGTTGGCCGGACCTTCGTTGGTCGGCGACCAGGTCGTCCCGCCGTCTTCACTGGCGAACAGACCGACCTGGGTAGCGATATAGATCCAGGTCGACCGCTGCGGGTGGATGGAGACGTCGCGGATCGGGGCCTCGGGCAGTCCCTGGGACATGCTGGCCCAGCTTTGCCCGCCATCGGTCGTCAGCCACAGATTGTTCTGCTGGAAGCCGCCGAAGGCCGCATAGATCCGGTCATGATCGTCCGGATCGATGGTCAGCGCCAGGCACTGCCGGTTCACGCTGATGCCGTTGGTGTCGATCTGAGTCCATTGCGGGTTCACCGCGGTCGCATCCGTCGACCGGTAGATGTTCCCGTTGGCGTGCCCTACGACGGCGATGTTGGAATCGCCATCGGCAATGGCGATGGCCGTGATCGCGTGGTTGCGCACAGAGTTGCCGATGGCGGGCTTGATCGAAGCCCAGCTGGGGCCGGCCGCAGTCGTGTTTGGGGTGGTTACGTCGTCGGTGCGCCACAGCGACAGGCCGCCGGCAAGCAGGCGGTCCGGTGCATTGGGATCCAGCTCGAACGGCGCGATGAACAGCGCCTGGCCGTCGCGAGCATCGGGGATCAGAAAGGGTGCCGGCTTCCACACCCATTGCGCGCCATTCCAGCGCCGCCCGCAGATATAGTCGGTCTGGTTGCGCGAGGCGCCGCCATTGGTGTTGCGGAAGATCTGCAGCGTGACGTATTCGCCGTACCAAAGGTTGGGATCTCTGGGGTCCGACGCGACGTCGCCGCCGTCGCCGCCGAACACCTCGTTCCAGGCATTGGCCCCTTGGGACGGCGTATAGCGCAGTGTGCCGTTGTCCTGGGTGCCGCCGACGATGGTATTGGACCCGAGATGCCCGGCGGCATAGTAGAACTGGGTGACACCGTAGCCGTTGTTCAGATTGACCCAGCCGTTGGTGAAAGGCGCCGAGGCGTTGTTGCCGACCGTGGTCACGTTGTCCGCCCGGTGGACGCCGCCGTCATTGCCGAAATAGACGCGCCGGTTCGTCGTGCCGTTGTATCCAGGGTCGGCGACAATGGCGTGGTGGTCGGCATGGGCGGACTGGTCGCTCCACCACGTGCTGATCTGCGTCAGCGTGTCCCCGCCATCGGTGCTGCGCCAGAGATCGATGCCGCCGACCAGCACCAGATCCACGTCCGTCGGGTCGCCCGCCCAGATCACGTTGTCGTACCAACCCTGTCTTCCCAGGAAGTTGGCGGCCGCGCCCCCGGCTACGTTGGCGGCTTGCGCCTGATAGTTCTGGCCGCCATCGGTCGATCGCCAGATCTGGGACGGGTTCGCCTCTACCGAGGCGTACACTGTCTGGCTGTCGGCGACCGCATAGCAGACCTGGACACGACCGCCGGCGGCCGATGGGCGGTTTGCCGTCTGCCAGGTATCGCCGCCATCGGTCGAGACATAGGCATTGCCGTTGCTGAGGCCGCCGGCAATGGCATTACTGGAGTCGCTGGGGTCGAACGCCAGATTGCCGATGGGAACGTTCAACTCCCGCGTCCAGGTCAACCCCTGATTGGTGGAGCGCAAGAGGCCGGTCGTCGTTCCGGCCAGCAGTGTTTGACCATTGCTTGAGATTGCCAGCGCATTGACAAAGCGGAAATCGGCGTTGTTGCCGGTGGCGGCGAGCCGGGTCCAGGTCACGCCGCCGTCCTGCGTCTCGAAAATCCCGTCGCCGCGGATCGCGCCGATGTTGAAGAACCCCTCGCCGGTGCCGGCATAGAGCCGGTTCGGGTCCGTCGGGTGCATCACCAAAGAACACACGGCGAGATTGGCCATCAGATCGTCGGTCGGCGCCCAGGTGGCACCGCCGTCCGGCGACCGCCATACGCCGCCGCCGACGCCGGCAGCGAAGATACGGGCCGTGTTGGTAGGGTCGATCACGAGCCCGCGCGTACGCCCGCCGATATTGCCCGGGCCCAGGGCTGTCCAGCCGGTGTTGTTGGCGTTCAGGCCGGCGGTCGGCCCCTCGATGCGTGCCGTCAGGGCAAACAGGGTCGCACCGGTCGGCACGCCAGCAACATCGCGCACCGTGCGGTGACTGGCGGACCGCAGCCGGTCGAGCTGGCCCAGCGCCCGCGACAGGGCGTCTGAAGGCACCTCTCCGTCATCGCCCCGTAGCGCACCCATCTCTTGCTCTATGCGAGCACGAGGCCGGTCGGGTATTTCGCGCTTGTTCAGCACCCAGGCCAGACGCGTCTCTGACATCGCCCGGACCTCTTCGGCGGCACAGCCCAGCTCCGCGCTCAGCTCCGCCACCATCTCCTCGCTCAGATCCTGCCCTGCCGCCCGTTCTTCGCCCTCAGCCATGGGTCCTGCCTCCCTTTTCTTGCCCGGACGGTTCTCCGCCCGCGGGCATTCAGATCTTGAACCACTGGTCGTTCGGCGCTCTCGCCCGGTTCCCTGCCACCGCCCTACGGCGGTGGCGGGGGTGGTGCGGCCAGCGTCACCTCGCGCAACGGCTGGGACCACATCAGCGCCCCGGTCTTCAGGTCGCGACACCTGAGCGAATACCGGCGGGTTCCGCCGATATCCTCCGCCACCTCGTAGAGCGCTCGGTCGTCAAGCGCTGCAACCGACTCGGTGCCGGGGTCGAGCGGCAGGCTCCCCGTCGGCTCCCCCGTTGCGGCGGAAAACACCTGCCATCGGCTGGAAGATGGCTCGCTGACGAAGATCAGCATGCCGTCTTGCGTGACGGCCGCTTCTGCACCTGGATCGGTTGAGAGCGTGCTCTCGCTGTCCCGGCCGGCTTCCCGCCTTAGCAGCGCAACGCCCGGCCCGCTCTGCGGCTTGATCAGCGCCGCGTCCCCGGCACCCGATCGCCAGGGCGCTGTCGCCCAGGACGATCCCGAGCGATATGGCACCACCCGTCTTCCCGCGCCGACATCGGGCGGCGACACGGAGGACCCGCCCCCGATCCGCGAGCGTTCCTCTGGGCCGATGGGCGCTCCCGTCCGGCGATCCAGACGAACCATTGCCTGCTGGTCACGGGTAGCGGCCTCCAGCACCTCGGGCGGCGGCGGAGCCCCCCCGCCATATCGCGTGCTCGCCTGCCAGCGGACGATCACCGCATCGTCCTGAAACTCGGCCTCCAGCGCGAAGGCATCAGGCTCCAAGGCCTGGGGATCGGCCCAGTCGGGCAACGCGATCGTTGCTTCCCAGACGATGTCGATCGACTGTCCATTTCGTATGGCCGCGACTATCCGAACCGCGTTCGGTCCACCCGCCCCCGACCTCCAGCCGATCAGCAATCCGTCAGCCAAAGCCAAAGGCTCGGCGGCGAATCCGGCTCGGGCGACGATCTCGCCGCGGTTCAGGTCAAGGGCAAGGATGCAGCCGTCCGGACCTGCGACATACGCCATCCCGGCCGGCACGTCGGCGAACCCATGCGGAATCTGCAAGACCGGCTGCTTCTCCATGCCACCTCAGCTCACTCGAACCAGGGTTGCAGACGCAATGGGCACAAGCGCTACGTGATGAAGAGTATCATACAACCTCAGAGGAGGCGAAGTCGCCGCATAGATGACGCTGAATTAATCTCGAATATATAACCTTTCAGAAAATTTAGATTAAAATACTGCGCAACTATCCTCTTCTGCCCCATTTGCCTTAGCTCCGCCCAGCATGGGGCGATTCCGGGAAACCGTGCTGCGAAGAAGATCCGTCGACGCAGCCACGGCGTAGCCACTACCGATTGGGGATCTCGCCATCGCCGACGCGCGCGTCGGCCGGCACAACGGCTTCTCTCAATGCGGTCATGGAAGGCCAAGAGAGAGCCCAAGGCGCACGAGTTCGACGAAGGCGCCGGTCTTTCTATCCAGCGCAGGCAACAGCGAAACCAAAGGGATAGGAGACGACGATGCCCAAGATGACCCTGTTCGGTTTGTGTCTGATCCGCACCACGGCTGTGTCCATGGTCGCACTGATGGCAGCATGGATGGTCTTCCTCGGCCAAGCGTCCGCGGCACCGCGCGGCTCAGAGCAATGGCTGATCTGTGAAATGGGCGGCACCGTGATCATCGACGACGAAGAAAACGGCTGCTGCACCGACGAAGACCAGGACGGCTACATCGACACCTGCTGGATCTGCGACGAAGACGGCGAAAACTGCCTTGAGGAGGAACTGGGCGAAGATCTGAGAGCGCAGCAGCCTGGCGCCAGCGGACTGAGCATCAGCCCCTTGCCGGCCGCGCCCTATGGCACAACCACGCCGCCCAGGCTCCAGCGCCAATCCGACTGACACACGCTGCGGCCATCGAAGATGGCATGACGGGAGTGGGGGTGACGCGACAGTCGCGTCGCCCCCACCTCACAACATCCCGTACTCCACCAGCGCCTGGCGCAGTCCCTCCGCGCTGATGAACTGGTGTGCGTGCATGCCCACTGCCCTGGCCCCGTCCACATTCGCCTGGACATCGTCGATGAACAGGCAGTCTTCGGCGTTCAGGTCGTAGGTATCGAGCAGGCGCTGATAGATCGCCGGGTGCGGCTTCACCTGGCCGATCTCGCCGGAGACCACGATGCCGTCGAACCAGTTCAAAAAGAGCCAGATCTCGCGTTCCAGGTCGAACTTCTCTGCGGAGAAGTTGGTGATCGAATAGAGGCGCCGGCCGGCCCGTTTCAGCTCCTCCAGGATCGACACGGTGTCGTCGAAAGCGCGCGGTACCATTTCCTGCCAGCGCTCGTCGTAGGCGCGGATCAGGGCAGCCTGTTCCGGGAACTGCCGGGTCCGTTCAGCGACAGCATCGGCCCAGCTGCGGCCGGCATCCTGTGCCAGGTTCCAGTCCGGTGCGCAGACAGTGGCAAGGAACGCCTCCATCTCCGCCTCGTCGGGGATCAGCTTGCGGTAGAGGTATCGGGGGTTCCAATCCAGCAGAACCCCGCCGACATCGAACACGGGAATGGACGGTTGCGCGGCCATGGCCAGGACATCCAAGTTTACCGGGAGAAGGGTCGACCGGCGTGACGCCGGGCGCGCAAGGGATATAGCCCATGGCGAATGACGGCACGATGAAGCTCTACACCTATTTCCGATCGTCCGCCGCTTACCGTGTGCGCATTGCGTTGGCGCTGAAGGGTGTGGCGGTCGAGCAGATCCCGGTGCATTTGCGCCGGCAGGAACAGGCGGCGCCGGGTTTTGCGGCCGTAAACCCGCAGCGGTTTGTCCCGGCACTAGATACCGGCAGCGCTGTCCTGACCCAGTCGCTGGCGATCATCGAGTATCTCGAAGAGACGGTGCCCGGCCCCCCTCTGCTGCCGGCGGACAGCGTCGCGCGGGCACGCGTGCGCGCCATCGCCCAGCTGATCGCCTGCGACATCCACCCGATCAACAACCTGAAGGTCATGAACCATCTGCGCGACGCGCTGGAGATCGGGGAAGACGCCCGCACGGCCTGGTCAAGCCATTGGATCGCTGAGGGGTTCGGGGCGCTCGAGTCCTTGCTGGCCGGCAGCCCCTGCACGGGACGCTTCTGCCATGGCGACAGTCCGGGGTTGGCCGATATCTGCCTGATCCCGCAGGTCTACAACGCCAACCGCGTCGGCTGCCCGCTAGACCCCTATCCGACGATCCGCCGCATCAACGCGGCCTGCCAAGAGCTAAGCGCATTCGCCGACGCGGCGCCCGACCGCCAGGCGGACGCCGAACTCTGACCGACGGATGCCGACGTCAGCTGCCGCGCGCGCTGGCGATCAGGTTCTCCAGCACATCGCGGCCGACCGCACCCGGCACCACCTCGTTGCCGATCACGAAGGCCGGCGTGCCATTGATGCCGATGGCCGTCGCCAGCGCATGGTTGGCCCGGATCTCGCCCATCACCTCATCGCTCTGCATGTCGATGCGCAGCTGGTCGACGTCCAGGCCGACATCGGCGGCAATGGCGAAGATCAGGTCGTCCGACAGCTGGCCGCGATGC